>JBLIND010000071.1:0-19974 GCA_047639095.1 Candidatus Omnitrophota bacterium
GGTGCCATTTTCACCCTCCACCTCCCGATCGACAAGGAGCCATCCGTATGAGGAAAATGCACATTCTACTCGCCGAAGACGACGAGCATATTCGCCAGGGACTCATCGATACCCTGGAGAGCGAAGGCTATGAAGTCACCGCGTGCATAAATGGACGCGAAGCCCTGGAGCAACACGAACAACGGCGCTTTGACCTCGTGATACTGGACATCATGATGCCGGAAATCAGCGGGTATGATGTCTGCCGTGAAATTCGAAAACACGATGCCGGCCTCCCTATCCTGATGTTGACCGCCAAAGGTGAAGAGATCGACAAAGTCGTTGGCTTTGAAATCGGAGCCGATGATTACGTGACCAAGCCGTTTGGTGTACGCGAGCTGCTCGCGCGAATCAGCGCCCTCCTCCGCCGGGCCAGGGGCACCGCCCCGATCGGCGGGTCGAAGTTCGACTCCGAGGAGTTTGTCCTCGGACCGGCACGAATCAACCGTAAAGAATATGCGTGCAGTCTGAATGGTGCCACCCACAACCTCAGTGCACGCGAACTCAAACTGCTCGAAATTTTTCATGCCCACGCGAACGAGGTGTTGAGTCGAGATGAACTCCTCAATGCCGCATGGGGTATCGACTATTATGGTACTACGCGCACGCTCGATCAACATATCGCACAGCTGCGCAAAAAGGTGGAGCCCGAGGTCAAAAAGCCCAGCGTCATCGTGACGGTTCACGGGGTGGGCTACAAATATCAGCAAGCGTTGGCCTAGCTAGCCCTTCCCAAAATGCACCGATGCTCCAAAGCAAGGCGCATGTTTGAACACGATTCAGCAGGTATCGCGAATTTGCGAAGGACGACGGTGCCAGAGCATCTCCGAACTGCTCAAAAATGAGCCTGTTGGGTGAAAGGCCTCATCGTCTCAGCAGCTCCAACTGATTCGCTAACAACTACCGAAAAGGGGCATAGTTTGGCGCAGCCACGGCTAAATAATTGGCTGCATCAACAGACTATAGTTACGACCCAAGAGATTTATGAAACTTTATACCGGTTTTTTCGACTCAATCTGCCGGCTTGCTCTGGCTCCTCTTTCGCAGGCCATCTCTCTCCTTCCAGCAGGGCGACGTAAACGGCTATGCGGGCACGCAGGACACGTTCCTCTTCGAATTCGGGCCACGGAGAAGACACCACCATCAATGTCGGCTATGGGGGCTATCAGGCCCTCCTGCGCTTTGAGGATATTGCCGGCCTTGGGGCAAACCAGATCCGGACCGAAAATGTACGGGTCGACTCCGCCACCCTGCCCTTTGAACTTGGGGATTCTGACACGCTGACCTATGGCTTTTACCGCATGCTCACCGGCTGGGACGAAACCAGCAACTGGAACGACTTGGTGGACGGCATCCAGATCGGCACGAAAACGCGGGCAACCCCGGACGCGACCTTCACCCCATCAGCTCAGGGCACCTACTCCATCGATGTCACCAGCTCCGTGCAGGCATGGGCGAATAATGCAGATAATTATGGTTGGATGATCGATTACACCACCTTCAGCTGGGCGAACGGCATCGCCCTGCTGCCATCGGAGTTCGTTATCGACACCTTGCGCCCACGCCTCGATGTAGAATACTCGCCCAACCCGGAGGCGTCGACCTTCCTCCCCTTATTGGCCGCGATGGGGATGCTCTCACTCATCCGCCGCCGGCGGAAGTAACGGTCAAAAGTCCCGCGGGTTTACTCCCACTCGATACTGGCGGGCGGCTTGGTACTGATGTCATACAGCACGCGATTGACATGCTTGACCTCATTCAAGATGCGATTGCTGATGAGCTGTAAAACGGCAAAATCAATCTGCACCCAGTCGGCTGTCATCGCGTCCTCACTGATCACCGCCCGTAAGACAATGGGATATTCATAGGCACGCACATCGCCCTTTACCCCCACCGATTTACACGGCAGCAAGGTCGTGCAGGCCTGCCAGATCTTGTCGTACCAACCCGTATTCCGGAGTTCCTGGATAAAAATATCATCCGCCTCGCGCAGGATATCGAGTTTTTCCACCGTGATCTCGCCGGGCAGTCGAACGGCAAGGCCCGGTCCTGGGAAGGGGTGGCGCCAGAGAATGTGATACGGCATACCCAGACTCTTCCCGAGTGCACGCACTTCATCTTTAAACAGCTCGGCCAGGGGCTCGATCACCTTGCCTTCCGCCTGCAGCTCAAGCACTTTGGCCACCCGATTGTGATGCGTTTTAATCGTCGAGGCATCCGAACCGCTGGTCGCACTCTCGATTACATCCGGATACAAGGTGCCCTGCGCAAACATCTCAACTTCACCGGCATGTTCCCAGAACACGTCCAGAAAGAGGCGGCCAATGATTTTCCGTTTCTCTTCGGGTTGATCGACGCCTTTCAGGGCATTCAGAAATAAGTCCCGCGCATCCACCATGTCGATGCTGATACCGAGTTCTTCAAACTGCGCTTTGACCTCCTCCGCCTCGCCCTTGCGAAGCAGACCGTGGTCGACCGAGATACAATGCACCTCCACGCCAGCCTTGTGCAACAAGACCGCCAGCACACTGGAATCCACTCCACCGGAAACGCCGCAGACGACCTTGCGGCCACCCACCTGATCATGGATCGAAGCAATCAACTCACGCTTGAATTCCTCCACCGAGAATCGACCGTCTTCTTCGACCATGGAAAGAAAGTTGCGCAGGACTTCAGTGCCTTCTTCTGAATGTGTGACTTCCGGATGAAACTGAATACCATACATCAAGGGATTGAAGTGAAGTGCGACCGCCTGACCGTCCGTGTTACGGGCCAGGATTTCGGTCCCTTCCGGCAAGGTGGTGCAGGTGTCGGAATGACTCATCCATATCTGGGAGTGATTGCGCACGTTGTTCAGGAGCGTGGCGTTGTTTTCCACGATCATCTCGGCCGGACCATACTCACTGGTGGTGCTTTTGCTGACCACCCCACCCAGCTTCTTATTGAGCAGCTGCATGCCGTAGCAAATCCCCAGCACCGGCACCTTCAGGCCTTCAAGAAAAGTGAAATCGACATCCGGCGCATCGTTGTCCGTAACCGAACGCGGGCCTCCGGACAGAATCACCCCTGCAGGTGAACCGATGGTCGTGACCTCCTCCGGCCGGTACAGGCGGGAGAAATATCCGAGTTCACGTACACGGCGGACGATGAGTTGAGAGTATTGGGAGCCGTAATCGATGACGGCGATCTGAGTCTGCATAATTGGGTACGCCTTAAATGCCGCTGCTGTAATTGGTGGATTCGCGCGTGATCACTATGTCATGCGGGTGCGATTCCTTCAATCCGCCGGCCGTGATCTTTACAAAGCGCGCCCGCTCGCGCAAGGCGTCGAGATTCGGGGCACCCACATAGCCCATGCCGGAGCGAATGCCGCCCACAAGTTGAAAAACGGTTTGGTTCAGAGGGCCCTTAAACGGCACCCGGGCCTCCACCCCTTCCGGCACCAGCTTGCCGGATGAATTCTGGCCATATCGGTCGCCCGAGCCTTTACGCATGGCGCCTTCCGAGCCCATGCCGCGGTACTCTTTGTACTCACGACCCTGCCAGAGGATCTTGTTGCCGGGGCTTTCTTCCGTGCCTGCAAGCATCGAACCCAGCATGATGCAGTCCGCCCCGGCAGCGAGGGCTTTCACCGCGTCCCCGGAATAGCGAATACCTCCATCTGCGATGAGAGGAATCCCTGCGGCACGACACGCCTTGGATGCTTCAGCAATCGCAGTAAACTGAGGGACCCCTACCCCCGAGATCACCCGGGTTGTACAAATCGATCCAGGTCCCACGCCGACCTTCACGGCTCCCGCACCCGCAGAAATCAAATCGGCCGCACCCTGTTCCGTCACCACGTTGCCCGCGATAACAACCGCATGGTCGAAACGATTCCGAACACTCGACAGGACGGTCATCGCCGTCCGGGTGTGTCCGGTGGCGGCATCAATGAACAAGGCATCCGCACCCGCCTCCAGCAGGGCCTCCGCCCGATCATAACAATCAGGGCCGACGCCGATGGCAGCGCCACAATACAAATGGCCACTCTGATCCTTCGCGGCATTGCCGAACATTGTGCTTTTTTCAATATCGGCACCGGTCATCAATCCAACCAACCGTCCCTGGCCATCCACGAGCGGCAACTTTTCAATCCGGTGCTGGTAGAGAATTCGACGGGCATCATCCAAGCCGTAGCCAGGCTCGCCCGTGACCAGCCGGTCTTTCGGCGTCATCACCGTGCTCACCGGGGCCTGATCGTTATCGATAATCCAGATGTCGCGACGGGTAACCATGCCCAGGAGCAGGCCGTCGGCATCGACCACGGGGAAGCCGCTGACGCCCTTATCCGCCATCAGCTGTACCAAGTCGGCAATGCTGGTATCTGGCTGAATCGTCTGCGGGTTTTCTACGACAATGTTTTCCGACCGCTTGACGCGTCGAACCATATCGACCTGCTCTTCGATCGTATTATTTCGGTGAATAACCCCCATGCCGCCTTCGCGAGCGAGCGCGATGGCCAGTCGATCCTCCGTAACCGTATCCATCGCGGACGAGAGAATGGGTATGTTGAGGCCGATATTGGCGGCGACTTGCGTGGCGAGATTGGCTTCGGAGGGCAGGATTTCGCTGTGCTGGGGAACCAGCAGAACGTCGTCAAAGCTTAAGCCTTCTATGATTTCGTGTCCCATCGTGACCAACTGCCAGACCCGGTATTGAAATGCAATGCTTTTAGTGAGGAATTGCGAAAATGCCCGCGCCCCCCCCCTATTTGAAGGCCGGGAGGCCCACCCTTAACCCAGAGGTAAAGGCCAGAAGATCGCCGGGTTACACCTGCTTGGTGCCCGGCCGATACACCGGAATGGCCGCCAGGGCTTCGGGCACTTCGTCGGGTGCGTACGTGGGAAAGGTCAAATCGATGACCGAAAGCAGGGGCAGCCCCTCCCAGGTGGGTTTGCCGGAGCGATTGATGATGCAGAATACGCCGAGGATGTTGGCCTTCGCCGCTTCCGCGATCTTCTTGACTTCGAGCAGGGTGCTGCCGGTGGTGACCACGTCTTCGACCAGGAGCAGGTTCTCGCCTTCATGCAGTTCAAAAGCGCGACGGAGCTCCATCTGGTTATCCTGGTTCCGCTCACAGAAGATGGAACGCTTCTCCAGCGCGAGGCCGACCTGCTGACCAACCGCCATGGCGCCGATGGCAGGGAAAAAAACGGAGTTGATCTCACCGAGGGCGTTCAGCTCGTTCACGCGCGAACGAATCAAGCGGTCGAGCTTGTCGGGATACTGAGCGAGCAAGGCGCATTGCACATAGTGGCCGCTGTGCCGCCCACTCGCCAGTTTGAAATGACCTTGCTTGAGGGCGCCAGCTTCGCGGAGCATTTCCAGGATTTCGTTTTCTTCGATCATGTCTTTTCTCAAATAAAATTCAGACAGCCAGGGCGGCTTCGATACTCAACTTCGCCGCTTCGGCCTTTTCAGCAAAGGATTTTTCCGGTTCGGCAAACAGGATGCCGCGGGAGGAATTAATCAACAGCGGGGCCTGCCGACCCGAGGGATCCAGCACATCCAGGCTTCCGCCCTGCGCACCGAAACCTGGGATCAACAGCGGCGCATCAATCACACGGGACAAGACCTCATTCGAAATATTGGTCAAGCCAACCACCAGGCCCACATCGCCAGGCAGGCCTTCCGCCCGACCCGCCATGTCCTGCACATGCTCGAAGGCGTAGCGCCCTTCCATCTGTCGCAGCTCCATATCGGCGGCACCCGGATTTGAGGTCACGCCCAGGAGATAGACGCCCTTGCCCTCGTACTGCAGGAACGGCTCAATCGTGTCGAACCCCAGGTAGGCGTTCAAGGTCACCGCATCGACGTCCCAGTTTTCAAAATAGGCTTTCGCGTAGTGCTTCTGGGTTTCCCCAATGTCGCTTCGCTTCACATCCAGCACCACCGGAACCTCGCTCGGCATTTCCGCGAGCAGATCCTCCAGCAGCTTGAAGCCCGCCGATCCCATCGCTTCGAAATAAGCAATGTTTGGTTTGAAAGCGGCCGCATGCTCAGCGGTTTCCTGAACCACGCGGCGGAGGAAGTCTCCGACATCACCTTGAATCAGGTCCACGCGCGGGTCGAGGCCGACACACAAATGGCTGCCGGACTCAGCAATCCGACGCTGCAACCGCTCCGCATATCGTTCGGCCATTAGCGTAACACCGATTCGTTGTAGTCTTTTTTATCCAGTGTGTAGGCATCGTAAAAATCAGCAATGGCCCCATCGACGTCAAAGATGTGTGAAATCAGGGCTGCCCGCGCCCACATCCCATTCCGGGCCTGGCGAAAGTAATGCGAGCGTTTGTCGTTGTCGATTTCGGTGGGAATCTCACCAAATTCTGAATCGCGCGGAAAGGGATGCAGGATGGCCGCATGATCGCGCATCATGGCGACGCGTTCCTTGCTCAACTTGTATTTCGAAAAATCGATCTGACGGAAATCTTCCGCCAGGTTGGGCGAGTTGTGCTCCTTCTGGATGCGCGTCATATAGAGGCAGTCCAGTCGATTGATCATCGGCTTCCCGTCCAGATCATCCTCAAAACTCTCGAACTCGCGCACTTCATCAAATTGCTGCAGCAAGCGATCCTTCATCTCATTGGACAAGGCGAGCATGTCGTGCTTCGCAGTGACAAAATACAGCTTTACGTTCTTATACTTCGCGAGCAGCGTGATGAGCGAACGCACGGTGCGCCCGCGCCGAATGTCGCCACAAAAACCAATCGTCTTGCCATCCAGTCCCTTGGTCAATTCGGGGTGCTGCATGCGATACTGATCATACAGCGTGCCCTTGCTGGAATCCTTCGGGCTGTAAAAACTCATGGCGCGCTCGATCGTATAAATATCGAGCAAGGCCTGGGTCGGGTGTTCATCGGCACCGGCACCGGCATTGATGATCGGGATATTCCGCCGGCTCTCACGGCTGAGCTCGTTCATCATGTAGGCGCAGCACTCCGCCAGGTTCGGCGTCACACTCCGCATGATGACCATGTCGTAGTAACTGCTGAACATCCGGACCGAATCGAACGGGGTCTCGCCTTTCGACTCGGAGGACAAGCTCACATCCTGGATCGACTGAATCGACATGCCGAGGGTCTGGCAGGCCGCCGCGAAGGAGAGAAAGGTCCGGGTCGAGGGCTGGGTGAAATAAAGCAGGGCTTTCTTGTGCGAAAGCAGGCTGTTCAGAAACAGGCTACCCTCTTTGGACTTGGCCAGAGCGCGAATCCGATCCGCGGTACGAATCAGTCGGTTGAGCGTCTTCAGATCGTACTGCGCGCTCAGGATCACGTGCCGCATCCGCTCGTTGTATGAAAAATCTGAGATCTTCAGATTAATCGGCCGATCCAGCATCGACTCATATTCATGAAACCCCATGTTTCAGCTCCTGCTCCTGCGCGCGGGGCTTTTCCGATGATCGGAAGCCCGGTTAAAAATCGTTCCGATGATCGGAAAATCCGCGTGCTTTTTTCCGATCATCGGAAGCCCTTCTGACACGTTTTCCGATCATCGGAAACACTTTTCAGGGCAAAAATCTGGAGCAGGCGCCCCCCTTCAGGCGCACCTGCTCGCAGAGCCTTAAAGCGCCATGTTCAGGATCTTATGCGCGAACATCGCGGCGTTGAGCGGTGCTTTGGAGTGCAGGCCGACGCTTCCCAATGGGACGCCGCCGGGGCACTGGACGATCGCCAGGAGCGCATCGACGCCGTTCAGGGGGCCGCAGGGCACCGGCACACCGATCACCGGCGTATCGACCTTCACCGCAACAAAGCCCGGGAGACCGGCGGACAATCCCGCGACGGCGATGATGACGGCTTTTTCGCCGCTGGCGTTGTAGGCCTTCAGCCAGGCGATCAATTCCTCGGTATCTCGATGCACCGAGAGCACCAGCTCTTCGAATTCAATATTGTTTGCGGTGAAGTACTCTTTACCCGGATTCATGAAGTCTTTGTCGTTCGGGCTGCCGTATAGAATGTATGTTTTCATGCTGCGTTTATTCCTGATTTTAATCTTATTTTTAATCCGATTCCGTCCGTTGAGCGGACGGTTCACCTACTCAAAATGCATGCGCCCGATGTCCATCCGCATCTGGGCCCCATCAAAATCGACCTTGGCGCCCTCGGTGTAGACGCGTTCAACCGCTTCTTCGCGCGTCTTTCCTTTGCAGGCTACGGCAAGCACACGGCCGCCGTTCGTGACATAGCGCCCGTCACGATTCAAGGCGGTTCCGGCATGATAGACGCGACCATCCAGGACCGTTTCGAGCCCGGAGATCACATCGCCTTTACTGGAGCTTACGGGGTATCCGCGGGACGCTTTAACCAAGCAGATACTCCAGCCGTCATAGAAACTCAAGTGGCTTTCATCGAGGGAACCTTGCGCTCCTTGATGGAGGAACTCGGCGAAATCGCCCCCGACAATCGGCAAAACCGCCTGGGCTTCCGGGTCGCCAAAGCGACAGTTGAACTCGAGGACCTGGGGTCCGCGCTCGGTCAGGATGATGCCGAAATAGAGGAAGCCCCGGTAGTCCTGTCCGTCGGCGATCAAACCGGCGACCGTGGGCTTGATCACGGTTTCTTCAATCTGCTGCATGAGCGCGGGCGGCAGCAGTGCGCGGGAGGCGACGGCCCCCATGCCACCGGTGTTCGGGCCCTGATCGTCTTCGGCCAGTCGCTTGTAATCGCGCGCGGGCGTGAACACGGTGTACTGATCACCGGAGACCGCGCAAATCACGGAGACCTCCTTACCGGAGAGAAATTCTTCGATGAAAACCTGGTCGTCGCCAAATTTTTTCTGCACGAAAACGGTGTCGATAAATTCTTCGGCCATATCCGCATCGGTACAGACGGCGACGCCCTTCCCTGCCGCGAGGCCGTTGTATTTCAGTACGGTCGGATAGCCCGTAATCTTTGCGCGCGCCTCCTCGGCGGAGGAGACCACATCAAAGCCACCGGTGGGCACGCCATGGCGCGTCATGAATTCCTTGGCATAAATTTTACTGCTCTCCAGCTGGGCGGCTTCGCGCAAGGGCCCCCAGGCGGGAATCCCCAAGGCCTGACAACGGTCGGCGAGGCCCTGGGCGAGCCAGACCTCTTCCCCGATCACGCAAAGCTGAATGCCTTCGTCCTGCATAAACGCCACCAGATGATCCAGCCCCTGATCCGGGACACAGGTGGCGAGGGCTGCGATCCCGTCGCTGCCGGGATAGGCGAACAACTGGTGATCGCCCGGCGAATCCTGAAGAGCCTGTACGAGCGCATGCTCGCGGCCTCCTTTTCCTACAACGACTATTTTCATCTACGCGCTTAATCCTCTTCTTTTATATTCAGTCGATCGTATTTCACATCGGTCCTGTATTTGATCCATGCCCGAATATCCAGGCCTTCCAAATCCACGAAGACATGCCTTACCGCATCCAGGAACCCCGTTTCAAACATCTCTTCAGGCTCCAGGTAACTGCCATTTCTCCAGTCATTCCAAGCGTTGATCAGGATGATCTTTTCCTCGGTCTGGCTGGCCGCCTCTTTAGCCTGCTTGAGGACCTGAGTGAATTTCGAGGGCGAATGGGCGTTCAAATAAGGACCGTAAGGATAGCCGCGCTGGCTCTCCCAATCAATCGATGGGTCGGTTAAGGGTGCCGGATCGTACCCCATGATCACGCAGGGAATATACCGCGCTTTAAACCGGTTGGCCGGCCGCGTGAGCAGATTGGTCCCGCCGCCTTCCGCGATCGCTTTCAGATAGATCTCGTGTGCCTTCTCATATGCGGTTGCGGGAAAATCCGGCAGGGCAATGTCATCGGCCCAGGTGTAGGTACTGATGGCATCCAGGCCCAGGGCGTCGACCAGCACATCTGCGCGATCGGCGGTCAGCCCATTGGAATATCCAACGATGTAGGCATTATCGAATCCAGACAGGATGGTTTTATTGCGCAGACGTTCGAGACCGCCGGCGGCCTTCTCGATATCTCCATCAAAACCGGCGACGAAATTTTCGAGATCGGCAATGGCGAGAAAGGGTCGGTTGCCCACTTTCCAATAGCTGCGTTTTTTAAACTGGTCGACGAAACGCGCGGTGATGGCCTTGAAGGTATCCGAATTGACCACGCCGGAACCTTTTTCCGAATGATCGCGATTATCCCAGAAGATCGCGACATCCAGGGGGTGAGCCGAATTGAGCCGGTCGAGGTAGATATCGAGCGCTCCCGAGCGGAACGGGCCATCGTTAAAGTGGTAGGTATGAATCACCAGCGCATCCACCCCGGCACCCTGCAAATGGGCAAGCGATTTTATGGCTGCGTGTCGAAGGCTCTTAACGTGCCACTCGAGCTTATGATCCCACAGCGCCTGCTTGGGTTGCATGTGGCCAACAAACGCGCTGGTGGTGGCGGATAAACGGCCCCAGTCCGCTTCGGTGTGAGGCACATAAAAGGCGGCCACCTGGAAGTTTTTGACCGGCGGGGGCGGCGGGGGGGGATCAAAATAGCCGCAGCCCGAAAACAGCCCCACCAGCAGAAAAGCTGCAAAGATACTCGACAATTGGGGGGTGAATTTCATGGTTGGTTTCATAAGCAGGCCATGATGACAATTCAAACCATAAAGGGTGTAATCAGATGAAGAGCTCGTTGGTAATGACGATATTAGGGGAAGATCGCCCGGGATTGGTGGAGGAACTCTCCACGCTCGTGAGTGCATACGAGGGGAATTGGGAGGAAAGCCGCATGGCCCATCTGGCCGGACACTTTGCCGGTATCCTGAAAGTGGTCCTGCCGGAGGAGCAGCGCGACGGCTTCCTCGCCGCCCTGGACGCCTTAAAACCGCGGCTCTCCATTCAGGTGTCAGAGAGTCAGGACACGCCTGCGTCGACACCCCTGCGCGCGGCCACCATTGAAATCGTCGGGCAGGATCGCCCCGGCATTGTCAGCCAGATCACCCGTGCGATGACGGCGCATCTCATCAATGTGGACGAGCTGTCCACGGAGTGTTCGAGCGCGCCGATGTCGGCGGAACAGTTATTCAAGGCCCGGGCGCGTATCCGAATTCCCGATTCGATCTCGCTGGAAGCCTTGCGGGATGAGCTCGAACAGATTGCAGCAGATCTGATGATCGATCTGGTCGCGGAATAAGCGGATAGCAATCGAGCGGGAGTAGAAGCCGACGACGTTTAGTACCGCGTGTACCCACGCCAGAACAAGGTCGACTCGTCATCCCCATCGACGCTGTTAAACTTATGGGTCTGCGGAACCTCGCGGCCATCGCGTGATTCGACATGACTGTCAACAAAGGCAATGTTCACACGCCGGTTGTGCCGCCGCTCGAAAACGGGATACTGATTCGTGTAACGCACCGGTCCTGTGCCTGCCGCAAAGCCGTCGATAAAGGCCATGGCGAAGATGGGTGATTCGACCCGGTTCATGGGCTTGCCCCATTCATCAATGAATGTTTCATCGGTAGACGCCTTCTGGGGCTCGGCAAGGCGACCATTATACGAGAAACTGTAATGCTGGCCATTCTGGCCCTGATTCGGGCGATGGCCGTACTTGGCCGATGGACAAACAAAAGGCGTGCCAAAGACATGTCCGAATCCTTTAACCTGGCTTGGCCAGCCCGTTCGATCCGTCCACTCGCGGCCGGGGAATAAGTAGTCAAAAAGAAACTCGCGAGACCATAGGCGGTTGGCGTCATTGCCGTTGGGCCTCACATACGGCTCCTTCACCTTGGACCAGGTATCATTATTATCCTGGCCATAGGCGTGCATCCCTTTGACCAACTGGCCAAGATTCGCTTTGCATTGCCCACCTTTCGCTTTGCTTAAGGCGGTGCTGACCGCAGGCATCAACATGGAAAACAGCAGGCCGATGATAGCGATAACAACCAGCATCTCGATGAGGCTGAAAGCGCTGCTTCTCGTATTTCGATTCGGAATCTGGTTCATAATCAACTCGATGAGCCACGGCTTAATCGCTGAAGTATGTACCTACTATATTAGGTTTCCGGCTTTCGGTCAAGGAACAGACCGCCAAGGGCCAGTAAGAACCATCCCCCATTCACGGCTACGCCACTCCAGGTGACCTTTTTTGCCCCGCCAAAGCAGCCGCAATCGATCACCATGCCTTTGTACAGGGCGTAGGCCTGAGCGCCGATAAACGCAGCCAGCATCAGCATGCAAAGTATCGTTCCTGCGGTTCTGACCCGGAATCCACCCAGAATCATCCCAAAGCCGGCAACGAGTTCCAGCCAGGGCAGGAAAATGGCAACGAGGCTGATATGCTCGTCCGCCAGCATCTGGTAGGCATGGACTTGCTTAGCAAACATCCAGGGATCGGAAATTTTAAGCAGTCCAGCATAGATAAACACCGCGGCTACGACCAATCGGAGCGCGTATGATACAAGGATCATCATCAGGGAGCCTCCGGTGTCGCACTTGGCCCTGGATCGGGCTCGATGGGTTTTTTCGCCGCTTTCCAGGCATTGAATCCATCCACGTACACGGTCAAATTTGTGTAGCCCTGCTGCAACAGGAGATCCACCAGCTGAAGTGAATCATCGCAGTTTTTACCGTTGCAATAGATGAGCAACGGATCCGCTGGGGTCGCAACCACGGAAATATTGAGAAAGTAATTCGAAAACTCGGCGACCGGGAGCGGATCGGCCATGGGGATATGTCCGGCATCGTACTTTTCAAGCGTACGGGCGTCGACGATGAGATATCGACCAGTTTGCAGGGCTTCATCGACCTCTTCAGTCGTAAAGGTGGCAATCCCCTTCTCCTCCAGCTTGTCGACAATACGACTGGTCCACTGATACACCCAGGGCAAACGCTCTTTGGGGGCTCGAAACTGATTGGCCACGGACCCGAATCCAACACTGCATATCACCAGCAGGAAAATGGCGCCTGCCGTCTGTATGCCACTGTTAACCTGATCATTCATACCGGCGGATGGTATGGAGGACGCGATCAAATGCAATGGACAAGGCGACAAAAAAGCCGCTGATAAACAGCGGCTTTTTCATGGATTACGGCCTTTTTCGGCTCACAGGTCGCCTGCACGAACCGAGGAGTCCGCCGGGGCCGTGAAGTAAATACTCCGCCCGGATGCACCCTCGACGATCTCGCCGACGATCTGAACCGGCTTCGCAGGATCACTGATGTCCAGGATCACCGGATGCCCTTCAAAGCCGAGCACGAAGTAGTTGTGTCCCTGCACGGTAGCAAATTGGGCCGAGCGATCGTCATCCAGCTGGATGACGATGGTCTCACCGTCCTCCGGCGGGGCTTCCATGGCAACCATCCGCAGAGGCGCGTCGGTCATGATCACATCAACCGCTTTCCCTGCAGCGTCCACGAAGAAGATGACTCCGCCTTCCACTCCAAGGCTGGCAACTTCACGACCATCGATACGCACACCGACCCGTGCAGGATTATCCGTATTGACCTTAACGATCCCCTGGTCGGCAGACGCATAACTCGCGAGGACATTACCGAGCACCTGGACGACAGCCGGTCCACGCACGGTACGGGTCTCGTCGTAATCGAAATCTTCCAACCAGTAGAAGTAACGACCGGTCGCGGACACCAGGTCCGTCGTGGTATAGGTCCCGCCCGCTCCAGAAGACTGGCTCGGGATCATATACGGGGTCACCAGGGTACGGGCGCCATTCAACGATGCGCTGCGATACAGCATGAAGCCGTAGTTGTCGCGTTCCCAGCCCGTCGTCCAATCAATCACCACACCATTCACCGACTCACGCGCGGTGAAGGAGCTCAACTCAATCGCCGTCGGATTCGAGACGAAGCCGAAGTCTGCGGTGTCGATCATATCACCGCTGATGATTGTGAAGGTGAAGGACAACGGGGTGGTGTTATCCTGGACCCTAGGAGGCACGTCGGCGTTATGCACAACAACGACATAGGTCCCTGGCAAAAGGCCGGTGAACTCGTAGAAGCCCCGGTTGTTCAGATTCGATGCCGTTACCGTCGTGCTCACAAGGTTGCTGACACCCGCCGTGAGGCTGAGCAGGTCTACCTGGATACCGGAGAGACCCAACTCCATCAGCATCTCGTTGGCGATCTGATCGCGGTTCACATCGATGAAGACGGTGTCCCCGATCCGCGCAGGCTGGATCAGACCCGCATCTGCGGTATCAACCACATCGCCGGCCGTCAGGTTAAATACATCGCTCAAGCCCGCAGCATTCACATTGCTGTCCAGCGCCGGATCACCCTCAAAAGCCGTAGTGATGACGAAGTTGGTTGGGATGGTAAACTCGACGAAGTAGGACTCCGGAACCAGGCCGGTGAATTGATAGTTGCCGTTGGTATCGGTCGTCGCCGCACCCACCTGACCGGTGCTGTCAAACAGAGCGACGGAAATGCCCGCAATACCCGGCTCACCCGCATCCTGCAGTCCATTGCCATCGAGGTCTTCCCATACGCGATCGCCAAAGCGGATATTGCGCGGCTGGAAGCCATCTTCGGTGGTGACGTCGCCGCCCACCGGAACCGTCACGGTAGTCGGATTGTCGCCTCCGGTCTGGGTATGCTCGGGTGGCACGGTCGTACTATCCACGGTGACGACGGTATCGCCATCGGGCACGTTAAGCGACCAGGTACCATCCGTTGCCGTGACAACGATGCTGGTTACACCCAACGAATTAACAATGATCATATCCACGTTGGAAATACCAGGCTCACCCGGATCCTGAACACCGTTGCCATCCGTATCGACATACACCACACCGCTCAGCGTCCCCTGAACCTGGAAGCCATCAGCGGTCTGGGAGGTCTGCCCCTGCTCGATGTTCACAAAGCTGATGTTGTCACCAGCGGTCTGATTCTCGCCCGGAGGCAATGTGGACTCCACAACGAAGACCGTAGCCGTTCCGATCGGAATGTTGACGAGGTAGTCACCATCGCCATCGGTAACCACGGTCGTCGTACCACCCTGGAAGTCGGTAATGATGATCGTCACACCCGGAATGCCTGGCTCTCCAGGATTCTGAATCCCGTCGCCGTTCAGATCGCTGAACACCGGACCGACGAGGTCTCCGCGAGGCTGGTATCCATCCTGGCCAACAGCCGTCGCCCCAAGGGCGATCAGATTGAAGATCTGGGGATCAGCACCTGCGGTCTGAACAACGCCGACCGGCAAGGTGGTCTCGTCCACATCGACGATCGTCGTGCCCGCAACGACATTGGTGGCATAATTACCGTTCACATCCGTAACCAGAACCAGCGTGTTGCTCTGGCTGTCGGTCACGATGACCGAGACTCCCGGCAGATCAATTTCACCCGGATCCTGAGCACTGTTACCGTTAATATCCTCGAACACGTGACCCGTGAGACTCGCGAAAGTCGAGTCGGCAAAATCCTGGCCGGTGATCGTCTGCCCCGAGGTCAAGGTGACCGGAATCCGATTGTCATTCGGCGAACTGACATCCGTCGTGCTGTAGTAGCTCGGCAGATCGGTTTCATCGATGAAGTAGTCGCCCGGCGGTACATTCGTGAAAGTGTAGCTGCCGTCAGCAGCCGTCGTCGTGGTGAACAGGACCACGCCATTCGTGCCCTTCAACTCAATCGTCACACCCGGGACCCCATTGGTCTCGGACGGATCAAATACGCCGTCGCCATTTTCATCCAGGAACACCGTGCCCGCCAGGATACCTGGCGTGGTGTCATAGAAGTCATTACCCGCAGAATCGTTTCCACTAGTCACGGTGAGCGCGATCACGTTGTCGTTCGCGCCGTCTGTATCCAGGGTGCTGAGGGTGCCCGGCGCATCGCTCTCGACAATGGAGTACGAACCCGGAATCACTCCCGCGAAGCTGTAGCTGCCGTCCACCAGAGTCGTCGTCGTTTGAACAACACCACCTGTGGCATTGAGGAGCGTGATGGTCAGACCGGGAAGACCGGTCGTATCCACAGGATCGATCACCCCATCGCCATCAACGTCAACCAGGACCGAACCACTGATGGTCACGGGCTCCGTGTCAATAAAGTCGTTGCCCACGGAGTTGGCTCCGGTGAAAACGGTCACTTCGATCAGGTTGTCATTCGCGGCATCCACATCGGCCGTGCTCATGAATCCTGAGGGGTCGACCTCAGTGATCTGGTAGTCGCCCGGAGACACGTTTGCGAAGAGATAGTTCCCCGCAGCGTCGGTCACGTTGGTCGCCAGCGGTATCCCACCACGATCTCGCAACACAATCACGACCATGTTGATGCCCGGATCCACATCGCCGAAGTCAGCATCCGCATCCTGATCGTCGCGCACCTGACCCGCGATGCTGGCCAGCGCCGCATCGTAGAAGTCATTGCCGGCAGAATCCGCCCCGCTGGTCACCGTAACCGCGATCAGGTTGTCGTTCGGAGCATCGACATCCGTCGTGGAGATGAAGCCGGAGGGATCCGTTTCACCGATGGTGTAGCTGCCCGGAAGAACGCCCCCGAAGAAGTAGCTGCCATCTGCAAGCGTCGATGTCGTCTGCACAACTCCGCCCGTGGCGTCGAAGAGGGTGACCGTGACTGTAGAGATGCCATTCGTGTCTTCGGCATCGATGAACCCGTCGCCGTTGACATCCACAAAGACCGATCCGCTGATGGTTACCGGAGCAATATCCAGGAAGTCATTGCCCGTGGAGACTTCGCCGGTCGCCAGGGTGATGGCGATGGTATTGTCGTTGCCGCCGTCGACATCGTCTGTGCTGACATAGCCGCTCGGATCGCTTTCGACCACCGTGTAGGCACCCGGCACCACATTCGTGAACCCGTAGTTACCGGTCAGGTCCGTGGTCGTGACCGCGACTACGCCGCCCGTGGCATCAAACAAGGTGACCGTCACGTTGGTGATGCCCGGATCCACATCGCCGAAGTCAGCATCCGCATCCTGATCGTCGCGCACCTGGCCGAAGACGCCGGCCAAGGCGGTGTCGTAGAAGTCGTTGCCCACCGAGTCCACACCACTTACATGCGTTATGGCGATTCGATTGTCGTTCGCCCCATCGATATCGGTCGTACTGATATAATTAGCATCATCAGACTCGCGAACGGTGTAATTGCCGGCAGGCACATTCGGGAATACATAGAACCCATTCACATCTGTAACCACACTGGTCACCGGCAGGCCAATCCCATCGAGCAAGGTAACGGCTACCGCGGGGATACCGTTCGTATCTGCGGCATCCACAACGCCATCGCCGTTCACATCCACAAACACCGACCCGGTAATATCCGAAGGTGCCGTATCCAGGAAGTCATTGCCGACGGAAGCCGTATTTGCAGGGAGCGAAACGAGAATCGAATTGGGATCACCCGCATCGATATCGCCTGTACTGAGGACTCCGACCAGATCGAGCTCGATCAGCTCATAGACCCCCGGAAGAATATTTGTGAAGATGTAAGCGCCTGATGCATCAGTCATCGTCGAGGCCAGGACAAAGCCGTTCGTGTCGGCCAGCTGGATCGTAACGACAGGGATACCATTGGTATCGGCCGCATCGAAAACACCGTCGCCATTCTCGTCAAACAACACCCGACCTGCGATGGACTGCACCGGCAAGGGCAAGTCCCCGCACACACTGGCAAGGGTGTTGGCACCCGGCTCATACAAGGTCGCCGCATTGAACAGGCCTTCACCTGGTCCAGGGGTGGCGGCATCGCACAGATCCACCAGCGATGGATCGAGGACCAGAGCGGTCGCATCTAGGCTGAAGACCAGTGTGTAGATATGGGAACTATTCCCTGCAAGCGTGACGTTCGTGGCCAGGCTCTGATCACCGGCACCATCAAACAATCCGTCAAACGCTCCGGAGCCATTATCGTTCACATTGATTCCGGTGAGTACAACATCACTGTCAAACCCTGGGGCATCGCTTAACGAATAGGATCCCGCGCCGATGCCCGCATTGGTGACCACCAGTGTGTAGCCCACGTCAAAGGTTCCATCAAAGTAGTTGGTAATGGCTGTCAGGGTCTTCGTATGCGAGACATCCGGGAGATCCAGATCGGCACAGGCAGCAACCGTATTGGTCAGGCCGGGAACCGTCAGGCTCGTCGCATTGAACAGGCCTTCGCCGGGAGCTGGCAGGAGGGCATTGCACGCGTCGTACAGACCGGAATCTGCAATCACGCTGCTCGCATCAACCGTAAACACCAACGTGTAGGTGTGGCTGTTACTCGCCGTCAACATCGCGCCGCCGGCCAGGCTGGTATCGCCCAGGCCGTCGTAGCTTCCGTCAAAGGCACCCGAGCCGTTGTCGGAAACCGTTACACCCAAGATACTCAAGTCGCTGTCGAAGCCGGGAACATCGTCCAAGCTGTAGATGCCACCCGCGTTACCCTCGTTGGTCACCACGATTTCAAAGCCAACCGTGTAGGTCCCATCCAGCAGGTTCGTGACGCCGACAACCGTCTTGGTGTGCGTGATGTCCTGCAGGTTCAGGTCTTCACAGACCGTGACTGTGGTCGACGTGCCGGGTTCGATCAGCGTCGTCGCGTTGAACAGGCCTTCGCCCGGTCCGGAAGCTACCGGATTACACGCATCGTAGAGGCTGGGATTTCCGATAATGGCGGTCGCATCCACGGTGTACACCAGGGTGTACACATCCGCGGCGCCCGCGGAAATCAAGGCGTTGGTCGCGAGGATCGTATCCGCGCTGCCGTCATAACCACCATCGAAGTTGGCCGAACCGCTTACCATGACCCCGAGGATCGAAAGGTCGCTGTCGAAGCCAGGAACGTCATCCAGGTCGTAGGTGCCCGTTTCCGTACCCGCATTGGTCACGGTGATTTCGTACGTGATGTCGAAGGTGCCATCCAGGTTGTCCAGGGTTCCGATCAGCGCTTTTGCATGGAACACGTCCGGCAGGTCCAGATTAGCACAAGCGGTTGCGACGTTGGTTGACACGCCCGGCACACGGACGGTGGCCGAATTGTACAACCCTTCGCCAGGCGAAGGCGTCGCACCATTGCACAGATCGACCAGTGAGGGGTCGCCGATCAAGGCCGAAGCATCCACATCAAAGTTGAGCGTGAAGGTATGACTCTCAGCAGGCGAAAGGAGAACGTTGGTGGCCAGGGAAATGTCTGCCCCACCGTCGTATGACCCGTCGAACGCACCGGAACCGTTGTCATTTACGCTTACGCCGTCAATGACGAGATCGCCGTCAAATCCGGGCACATCATCGAGGTCGTAGCGCCCAACGCCGAGCCCGCTGTTGGTCACGATCAAGTCGTACACAACCGCATAGGTACCATCCAGGTTATACGTCGTACTGGTGAGAGATTTACTCACCGCGATCACCAGAGGATTGCAGACAACTTGAAATACGGTGGTACAGCTATTCGTGTTCCCGCATGCATCGGCAACGGTCAGCGTAATCGTGACATTCGTAGGCCCGGTCACCAGCGTGCCTGGAGCGGGCGACTGCGTCACAACGAGACCTCCAGTCGGGGTGCAATTGTCGAACAGGTTGTCAGGCGAGAATGCAGGCACACTTGCCTGACAGAAGGCGTCGCCGCTGACGATCACGCCTAAGGGACAGGAGATGACCGGGGCCATGGAATCCACCACCGTGATCGTCTGGGTGCAGGTCAGGCTGTTTCCGCAGGCATCCGTGGCCTGGTACACATACTCGACGACGCCTGGATCGACAGCACAGCCGGTTCCATTGGTGGTCGCGGAGATCAGGGTTACCGTAGACGTTGAGCAGTTATCCGTGGTGGCAACCGCAGAAACATCCGGCGCCGGGACATCGGCAAAACATTCCACCAAAGCATCCGGCGCACAGGCGAAGATGATCGGTTCAAGACTATCGACCACTGTAATGACCTGGGTGCAGGTTGAACTGTTCCCGCATTCATCGCTCAGCTGGTACACATATTCAACCAGACCCGGATCGGCCAGACAGC
>JBLIND010000072.1:0-19952 GCA_047639095.1 Candidatus Omnitrophota bacterium
ATGTAATAGTCGGCCATCCAACGCGCGAGGGCCATGATTTCCGGCTCGATCAACGCCTTTTTGCTGAGCAGTTTTCCAATCGGTTTCAGCTTTTTAAATTCGCTGGTCTCTTTGAGGCCCACCACGTAGCCCCGCTTTTTCTGATGACCGAAGGGGACTTCCACGAGCATCCCGACCTCAACCGCAAGGCCTTCGGGGATGGAGTAATCGAACTCGCGGTCCAGCGAGAGTTCAACGATGACGGTGGCGATCATACAGGAGCGGACTATTCGCCGATGATTTTCACCAGGGCACGCTTTTTGCGTTTGCCATCAAATTCACCATAGAAGATCTGCTCCCAGGGTCCGAAATCCAGTTCGCCCCGGGTGACCGCCACGACCACTTCGCGGCCCATGATCGTGCGCTTGAGATGGGCGTCGGCATTGTCTTCGTAGCTGTTGTGCTTGTACTGGCTGTGCGGTTTTTCCGGAGCCAGCTTTTCCAGCCAGACCTCGATGTCCTGGTGGAGGCCGGACTCGTCATCATTGATAAAGACACTGGCGGAGATGTGCATGGCATTAACGAGGCAGAGCCCCTCCTGAATCCCGCTCTCCCGGAGGCAGGCCTGGACCTGAGACGTAACATTGATCAGTTCGCGCCGCTGGGTGATCTCGAACCAGAGTTCCTTCCGATAGCTTTTCATGTACTTGCACCTTCCGAATTTTCGTTCTAACGTTATACTGAGTAGTACATATTACGAAATGGCAACGGTATCAAAAAAGACGACCACTTTGGTCATCAGCATCAACCTCTGCGCGGCGGCCCTCATCATTGGGCTTTCCGTTTCCACGGCCGTGCGCCACAGCCATCGCTACGACGAGCTGATTCTCGATATGGCGCGGAGCCGCGACCTGGACCCGCGCCTGATCTCCGCGCTGGTCTGGAAGGAAAGCCGTTATGACCACCAGGCGGTCGGCAAAGCTGGTGAAATCGGGCTCATGCAGGTGATGGAGGCCGCGGCACAGGACTGGGCAAAGGCGGAGAAGGTCGAGGGTTTCGAGCTGAATTTCTTATACGACCCGAAGACGAACCTGATGGTGGGCACCTGGTACCTGGCCAAGGCAATTGACGACTGGAAAGAGAAGAAGGATCCGGTGCCGTATGCGTTGGCCCAGTATAATGCCGGGCGGTCGCGGGTGCTGAAATGGGATCAGGCGCTGGCGGAGTCGTCGGAGAAGGTCGCTTTTGTGGAGGGGATTGGATTTCCGGGGACGCGGAAGTACGTCGAGGATATCATGGGGAAATACCGGTAGGGACCACGAAGGGGGACGTGCCGGGGACCATGCAGGATGGGCTGGGGACCATGCAGGATGGGCTGGGGACCAGATTTTTTGAACCACGAAAGACGCGAAAATTTTGCGGGCGGGTGGATGGATTGGGTGGATTGGGTGTGTGGCGAAGGATATTCAGGGGGCGTCTATCCGCGGTTCTGCACTTGGGGTTTACCCTTTGAAAGCGATGTCGTGGAGGTGTTTGTATTTTCCACCGAGGGCGATCAGCTGGTCGTGGGTGCCTTCTTCGACGATTTGACCCTTGTCCAAGACGAGGATGCGGTCGGCGTGCTGGATGGTGGAAAGCCGGTGGGCAATGGCGAAAACGGTGCGCCCTTCCATGAGCTCGTCGATGCCGGCCTGAACCAGGCGTTCGACTTCGTTGTCGAGTGAGCTGGTGGCCTCATCCAGAATCAGGATCGGGGCATCTTTGTAGAACGCGCGGGCGATCGATACGCGTTGCCGCTCGCCTCCGCTCAAGTTGCCACCGCGATCGCCGACTTCGCGATTGTAGCCTTCCTCCCGGGCAGAGATGAAATCGTGTGCATGGGCTTTTTGCGCGGCGCGCACGGACTGGTCTAGGTTGGGTTCAGGCTGACCGGCGGTGATGTTACAGGTGATCGTGTCGTTAAACAGAAACGTATCCTGAGTCACAATCCCGCAGGCCTTGCGCAGAGCGGACAGGTTATATTCCTTGACGTCGATACCGTTGATCAAAACCCGCCCTTCCGTGACATCGTAGAAGCGCGGCACGAGTCCGACCAGGGTGGACTTCCCGGCTCCGGTGGGTCCGACGATGGCGAGAACCTGCCCCGCCTTCACCTTGAGGTTGACCCCGCGAAGAATCGGCTCCTCACCATAGCTGAAGCTCACATTCTCGAACTCGATGGTATCGATCGGCCCCTCGAGCAAACGTCCGGTGCTGTTATGCGATACATCAATGGGTTCATCGAGGATTTCGAAAATGCGATCGGATGAGGCGGACGCCTGCCGGATCGCGAGGTGGACGCGGCTCAGACGCTTGACCGGATCGTACATTAAGACCATGGACGCGGCGAAGGTGAAGAACTGCTCCCCGGGCATGCCCTTGCTGCGCACATACAGCAAGGCGATAGAGAGCCCGATCATGGAGACGACCTCCATCAGAGGAGTGGTAGCGCCACGGGCGGCGGTAATGCGCAACAGGCGGCTGAACACGCGATCGTTCTCCTTCTTGAACTTCCGCGTTTCGTATTGCTCCATGCTGTAGCCTTTGACCACCTGTGCACCACTGATATTCTCCTGGATGATCGACACCAGCCCCGCGAGATGCTGCTGTTGCTGGCGGGAATACTTGTGGATTTTTTTACCCAGCAGGATCACGGGGAGGATGCACAGCGGGAAAACCACCACACTGACGAGCGCGAGTTCCAAGTATCGATAGAGCAGGTAGCCAAGTGCACCGACCAGAATAAATGGCTGACGAACAATATCCGCGACCACGTTGGAAACGGCCGATTGCACCTGGGCGGTATCGTTCGTGATCCGGGAGATCAACTCCCCCGGGCGATTGCGGGCATAAAACGAAAGCGACAGGTCCTGAAGGTGGGTAAAGGTTTTTTCCCGCAGATCGGTGACGACGCGAAACCCGACCCATGCAACGAGATAGACACTCGTAAACTGGGCCACGGATTTGATCAGAGCGATCACGGGCAGCATGATGGCAATCAGCACCACCCGGTTCCAGGGCGTCGCGTCCGGGCTGAAAACATTCCCGAGTACTTTCTCCAGAACGATCAGTAGACCGGCCACCGAGCCGCCGGTGATGATCCCGAAAAAGACCCCCAGCATCAGCCGTCCTTTATAGGCCATGGCATAGCCCATCAGGCGGCGGAAGGACTGGCTTTCTGGATTCGTTTTCATGAGCGGACTCCGCTACCGGAGTGGGCAAACGGATCGGATCAGTCGTGAAGCGATTCGAGATACTTCTCGGCTTCGAGTGCGGCCATACAACCGGAGCCTGCAGCCGTAACGGCCTGACGGTAAACGGAATCCTGTACATCGCCGGCGGCATAGACCCCGGGAATATTCGTTTTCGTATGATCAGCGATCAAGTAACCTACCGAATCCATGTCGAGCTGACCGACAAACGGGTCGGTATTCGGTTTGTGTCCGATGGCGGAAAAATAGCCTTCAACCGCAATGTCCCGCAGTTCATCGGTGAGCACGTTTTTGACCCGGATGCCGGTGACGACCCCCTTTTCGACATCGTTGACCTCTTCGATGACCGAATTCCATACCGGCTCGATCTTTTCATTTTTCAATGCGCGTTCGGCCATGATTTTGGATGCTCTGAATTCGTCACGACGATGGATGATGTAGACCTTGCTCGCATACTTGGTCAGGAAAACCGCTTCCTCCATGGCGGTGTCTCCCCCACCGATCACACAAACGGGTACGCCTTTGTAGAATGCACCATCGCAGACGGCACACGCGGATACGCCCCCCCCGACCGAGAGCAATTTCTGTTCGGATTCGAGGCCGAGGTATTTGGCCGTCGCACCGGTGGCGATGATGAGCGCCTTGCATTCTTTCACCTCACCATTTTCGAGCGTGAGTTTTTTGATGGGTCCGGAGAGATCCGTGGAGACCACTTTCCCGTATTCGCAGCGGGTGCCAAAGCGCTGAGCCTGCTTGCGCATGATGTCCACCAGGTCGGGGCCCATCACACCGGATTCAAAGCCGGGATAGTTTTCCACGTCCGTGGTGGTGGTCAGCTGACCTCCCGGTTCGCCTCCCTCGTAGACCAGGGGTTCCAGGTTGGCGCGTGCAGCGTAGAGGGCGGCGGTGAGGCCGGCCGGTCCGGTTCCGAGAATAATCAGGTTTTCCATAAGCGATCCGTTTCAGTTTGCGCTTTATAAGCGTTCGGGAGGGATATAGGAGCATTTCACAGAGATCAAGTAAACAACTTGGAAGGACCCTATGACCGATTCACCCGATACCGATATGCTTCAAGCGATGTTCGACATGCAAATGAAACTCAACCAGCGCATCGGGGTCGATCCTTCGTCCATGGACCAGGAAGAGCAGACCAAATGGGTCTTGAATTACTGCCGGGCGACCAGCCAGGAACTCGCGGAGTTGACCGACAGCGTACCGTGGAAATGGTGGGCGAAATACCAGGAGTTCGATCTACAGAACGCCCGGGTGGAAGTCGTCGACTTATTCCACTTTATTATCTCATTGGGCCAGGTGCTCGGCATGGACGCCGCAGATATTCACAACCTGTATATGCAGAAGAACAAGGTGAATTTTGAGCGTCAGGACTCGGGGTACAGCAATAAAGACGAGGACGACAATAAGGATCTGGGGATTTAAGGGGAGAGGGACAGAGGGACCAGAGGGACCCAAGCTTGAGTCCTTTAGGTCCCTTCAGTCCCTTTACCGCTCTACCGCGTCGTAAACTTGTGAATCATCACCTCGCGATACTCCTCGCCGGGGCCAATCACACTCGAGGGGAATTTCGGTTGATTCACCGAATCGGGAAAGTGCTGGGTTTCGAGGCACAAGGCAGATTGCTTCACGTGTTTCGTCCCCTTCCCTTCGGTTGAACCATCCATATAATTGCCGGTGTAAAACTGGATGCCCGGCTGGGTGGACTCGATCCGCATGGTCCGTCCACTGTCCGGCTCATGCAGGGTCGCCGCCCAACGCAACTCGCCTGGCGTGCCATGAACGACCCAGTTGTGATCGTAACCGCCGGGATTGCTCCCATCTTCCGATGCGGGAAATTTTGCGATTTCTTTGCCGATCTTATGGGCATAGGTGAAATCGAGCCCGGTCCCATCCACACCTGCGATCTCGCCGGTGGGGATGCCTTCTTCGTCAAATACCGTGTAGCGTTCGCTGCTGATCTGCAGCTCGTGATCCAGAATAGAGCCGCCGTCGGGACCCTGGAGATTCCAGTAGGTGTGGTGCGCGAGATTGATCGGCGTCTTTTTGTCCGAGGTCGCGTGCATATCGATTTTCAACTCGTTATCGTTGGTGAGAGTATAGATCACCTTGATCTGGGCGGTTCCGGGATAACCTTCTTCGCCATCGGGTGAAGTGTAGGTCAGGGTGAGTGAAGGGCCATCGGCTCCATTCTCCTCGACCACATCCCAGATGACTTTATCAAAGCCCTTCACCCCACCGTGCAGATGGTTTTCGCCATTGTTCTTCGCCAGCGTGTAGGTGGTGCCATCGATGGTAAAGGTCCCCTTTCCGATCCGGTTGGCGACGCGTCCGACCATGGCACCAAAGTAGGGATGCCCATCGACGTACTGCTGCAGGTTGTCGAACCCGTGCACGATATCAGCCAGCTTGCCATCGCGATCCGGCACATGCATCTGGGTCAAAATCGCCCCGTAGTTCGTAATCCGGGCGACGAGCCCCTTGGTGTTGGTTAAGGTATAAAGATACACGGCCTTGCCGTCGACATCACCCCAGGCTTCTTTACTCACGCTTGCTTCACTTTCTTTTTCAGGTGCATTCTCATCAGGTTCAGAAATCGTCTCGGGCTCATCCACGGCGGGAGTGCTTGCCGGCGCGACGGTCGGTGAAGGTTTTTCAGCCGAACCACAGGCCCCCATCATCATGGCGGTCATCACGATCCCGGTTATACGTAACATTGCTTTCATCATCATGCTCCAAGTTGAGTTGAGGTTACCGGACATTTATAGGGAGGTCGACCGGGGGATTCAATGACGAAGCGCCTAATACCCGCGTTCGATCACGAAGGTGGCCAAATCCTTTAAGATGTCCGTATCCAGGCCGCATTCGTCCAAGGCCTTCCGCGCAGCATCATGCAACTCCCGGGCGTAGGTACGGGCCGCGTCAATGCCATGCAAAGTGGCATACGTCGTCTTCCCCTGCACTCGGTCACTGCCCTGCGGCTTGCCCAGGGCTTCCGTACTCGCGGTCTCGTCGAGAATGTCATCCACAATTTGAAAGGCCAGCCCCAGGTGCTCGCCGTAGAGACTGAAGGCCGCGAGCTGGGCCTCATTTGCGCCACCGGCGATCGCGCCGACCCGCAGGCTGCAGCGGATGAGGGCGGCCGTTTTGTGTCGGTGAATATAGTCGAGCTCCGCGGCATCCGGCGCGACCGCTTCCGCCGCGAGATCCGCGACCTGCCCGGCAATGACCCCTGCCGCCCCACCGGCCTGGGCCAGCTCCAACACAAATTGAGTGGCGGACCAGGGCGGAGGCACCTGGGCGCGGGCCATCCATTCCAGCGAGAGGGTCAACAGGGCATCGCCCGCGAGGATGGCATTCGCTTCGCCAAATTTGATATGTGCGGTCGGCTGGCCACGCCGGAGGTCGTCGTCATCCATGCATGGAAGATCGTCGTGGATCAGGGTATAGGTGTGAAAGACCTCGAGCGCGAGAGCGGGCAACATGGCCGGGCCGTCGCACACGCCCAGGGCCTCAGCCGCCGCGAGCGCCAGGATGGGGCGAATGCGCTTCCCGCCGGCAAAGGTGCTGTAGCGCATAGCCTGGTGAAGCAGGATGGGCGGGGTATCTTCCGTCGGAAGTTCTTGCTGTAACGCAAGATCGACCACGGCTTTCCGAGCCTTTAACCAGGCATCCATCTCCTCTGTTGATTTCGTCATAAGTCTCTTAACTTCCAAGGCTTAGCCCCATAATCTCAGGTTGTACGTTTGACAAGCCAATCCCCGAGAGTTAAAAACTCTGGTTCAAATTTCAGTATCCACGAATCCAAGTTCTACCATGCCAACATACGAATACGAATGCACAAAGTGCGACCATACATTCGAAGCATTCCAGCAGATGTCGGCCGAGCCGATCAAGAAATGCCCGGAATGTAAATGCAAAGTCAAACGGTTGATCGGAACCGGAGCGGGCCTGCTCTTCAAGGGCGGCGGCTTCTACGAAACGGATTACCGGAGCGAAGGGTACAAGCAAGCCGAGAAAAAGGAATCCGAGTCGAACAAAGCGTCCAGCGAGACGTCCGGCGACAAAGCGACCAAGGAGCCGGCGAAAAAGGAAGCCAAGTCAGAGACCAAGCCCGCCAAGAAGCCTGCAGCAAAAAAGTCTACCAAAAAGCCTGCGAGCAAATCGCCCGGGAAAACCTCCTAGCCCATGGCCTTCAACCGTCCCCAAGTCAAATGTCCTTCCTGCAAGAAGGCGGTCGATTTCGGCCGCGTCTTCTGCCCGCTCTGCGGCGCCGCCATGAACCACGGCAACCAGGCGCCTAAGAAGATTCGCAGTGCCGGCAGCAATGATGGGGGCGGCATCGTGGGCGCGGTGATCCGATCCGTAATCACGATCTTTCTACTTCTGGTGATCGTGCTGCTGCTCTGGCCCCAGGAATCGAACAGCAAGATTGGAACGGTTGAGCAGGCGCAGATACTGCGCAAGAAAATCAACGCCATGGATAAGGCCATCGAGGCCGAGCAGCCCTTTGGCGCCAAACTAACCGAAGAAGAGATCAATGCCCACCTCCACCGGATCGTGCGCGCACAGCCCAAATCGTCCTCGCCCGCCACGCCGGTTGCGGAGGAGATCAGCATCGACATTCTCGATACGGAGACCATGAAGATCTACACCCGGACGCGCATCTGGAAGCTCGTCCTCACCCACCAGTTGATCCTGAAACCGGGAGTTCGGGAAAACGGATTTTCTCCCGACATCCACTCCGCCCATCTGGGACATCTGCCGATGGTGAGCGTTTTACGCATGCCCGTCATACAAAAATTCGAGAAAACCCTCATCAATCTGAAGCAGGAAAAAGAGCTTCTTCAAAATATTGATGTGATTCAAATTAGAGAAGACGAAGTGGCCTTCCAGGTCCAGTAAGTCACGCGAAAGCCAGCCTATGAAAGACAAACGAGAACTCGACCGTATCCTTAATCGCATTGATGGACGCCGGAGCAAGGAATACGCATCCATCCACGGCGACTTCGACTTCTCCCGCTTTACGGTAAAGATCCGCGAGATCAGCGAAGGCAGCCTCGAAACACTGGTCGTGGTTCGCGTCCCCCAGCAATCGGTGGCGGGCTTCCCGCCCCACGTGTACAACTCACCCGTGCGACGGACCGCGCTTGAAGACTACTTAACCCGCCAGGTCGCACGGGTGCTCAAAAAGCTCACGACCTTTGACGAGAGCGGCGTCGCCCGACGGCACATCCGTATCGCAGAACCGGGCCAGCAGATTCTGCCCCGCACGAGCCTGGTCATCACCGAAGAGCAGGTGGAAGCGCGCCTCTACATCGAACTCCCCGTGAACGAAGGACGAGTCGATGGCAAAATCGCCCACAGCCTGTTCTTCGACGACTTATTTTCCGTGACAGACGGCGCCCTGATTTACCACAACCTGGATCTCGACGAGGTTGAACGCGTCGTGGATACCATGGAAGACGCCGACCAGATTCGTCAACTTCTGCCCACGCAGGGACTGGTCAGCTTTGTCGGTGAGGACAGTCTTTTGCAGCGCAAGCCCGGCACCGACCTCCCGGCCCCGGAACGCCAGCGCAAGCTGATCATCCGGGAAGAATTGGTGAAAGAGCTGGACGTACCCAACGCCGGCACCGTGCGTGGGATTGGCATTCCCAGTGGACTGACCTTGATTATCGGCGAGACCTATTCGGGACGGACCGAGCTCATGCACGCGATCGCAGCAGGCATCTACAATCATATTCATGGCGATGGCCGCGAGTACGTAGTCACCCAGCCCGACGCCGCCTACATCGCGTCCGAAGATGCCCGGAGTGTGCAACGCGTCGACCTGCGCACCTTCCTGCCGCTACACCCGGAGCAGGAAAGCGCCACCTACTCCGCGGCGATTGCAGATCCCTGCCTCGCCCAGGCGGCATCGACCGTCGAGATGCTGGAAGTCGGCGCCCGGGCCCTCCTCTTCGAGGAGTCGGATTCCTCCCCCGCCTTCTTAAGTCGGGACGCGCGCTTTGACTCCATCATTTCCGGCACCTACATGAATCCGCTCGCAGCGGTGGCCAAGGAGCTGGTGGAGGAGATCGGCGTATCTCTGGTGATCGCAGGCTACAACTGCGTTTCCGAATTTATTCCGATTGCAGACACCATTCTCTACCTGTCTGATTATGAAATCAGCGACATTACCGCCCAGGCTAAGCAGGGCGAATTCCGGCCGATTGGAAAGCTGGAAAGCGCGGCTCCAATCACCGAAGTCGTGGATAGGGTACGCTGGCTGGTGCCCAGCAGTATCGACGCCTCGAGCGGGCTGGAAGACCTGCATGTAAGCACCAACGGTAAAGGTCATTTAAGCTTCGGACGAACCGCGGTGAACCTGGAAGCCATCCGCCAGATTGCTGACGAACGGCAAACCCGGACCATCGGAGCCATCTTATCCTACGCGAAAGATCGCTACCTGGATGAACCGCGGGCCCTGCACGAGATCCTCGACTTGATTGACCGGGATCTCAGTACCGAAGGGCTCGACTGCCTGAATTCCGATCCAGATGGTGGGTATGCCCGTCCGCGCCGGTACGAAATTGCCGCAGCCATCAACCGGCTTCCGACCCTGCGTATCTCGCAAAGCAGCTAAGTGCGCCTGGTCATCCAACGCGTGGAAAGCGCCTCGGTGAAGGTCGGCGATGCTGTCGTTGGCCAGATCGATCGAGGCTTCCTCATCCTGGTTGGGATCACCCACGGCGACACCCGGGAAAATGCGTCCTGGCTGGCCCGAAAGACGGCCGGTCTCCGGATATTTGATGATCCCGACGGCAAAATGAACCTCAGCCTTGCCGATGTAAACGGCTCCTGCCTCGCGATCAGCCAATTTACCCTGTATGGTGACTGCCGGAAAGGCAATCGCCCGAGCTACATTGCATCTGCACGACCCGAGGAAGCCGAACCGCTTTATGAGGCATACATCCACGAATTGCGCGCCCGGGGTTTTCGGGTGGAGACCGGCATCTTCGGTGCGGACATGCGCGTCTCCCTGGTCAACGATGGACCGGTCACTCTGCAGCTGGACAGCCATGCGCATTAGAAGATGCTGTAGCCTGCTGATGCTTGCCGGGGGCCTCGGCGGGAACCCGCTAAGCGCTCAGGACACGAACCTGGTGAGCGCGGTGAGCGCCTCGCGCTCCTTTGTCATTCAAAGCCATTCCCGCGAACGCAACATCGAGCTGGGCATCTGGGCGGAGGAGGTCCAGGGTCGAATCACCTCCTTCATGGGCCGACCGGTTCCCCTGGGGCGCGGCCAACCGGTTTACATTCAGTTGCAGGAGGACCCGACCAAGGAACCCTTGGCCATCCCCCGGCAGCACATCAAAAACAGCTACCTCACCCAGCAGTTACTCATCGTGAACTTCGACGAAGCCGATCAGGAGGATATGCTGGAAGCGCTGTGTCAATTATTGCTGAGTCGGTATGCCATGGCCGCACAACCTCCGAGCATCCGGACAGAGCGCCCGGCCCAGGTGCCCTCCTGGTTTGCCGTAGGCATCGCGCAGAACATGTATCCCGTACTTCGTGAACGCAATCGCCGGTTGTGCGTGCGCTGGCTGAAGGAAAACCGCCTCGAAGAGATCCCCGATCTGATGAACCAGCAATTCCTCCCGCGGGGACGGATGCGGGTCAAAGTCATGTGCGGCCTCCTGGTGAGCTGGCTGCAGGAAGCGGAACAGCAGGACCTGGTATCCGCCATGCCTTCGGCCTGGGCGAGAGGCGAAACCGTCGATGCGACCTGGTTGAGCAAACATCTGCTGAACGACCCGGTGCTCGACGAAAAATTGCTGGCCAAGCAATGGCGCTTATGGATTACCCGTGTGCGCCAGGCGCAATCCGAATTTGGTGGAGACATCTATGGGGCGGTCGACCAGCTCAAGGCGCGCTTGAATCTGCAACCCAAACTCCTGGGTGTCGGCTATCCGGTGGATGGACCGGACACGATCAGCTTACGCGCTCTGCCCGACAGCTATGAAAGCCCCTGGTTCGGCCCGCTGATTTCAAAACTGTCGATCCGGGTCATGATGCCAGGCCTCCGACAAGCTCAGGACTTTCAGGAAATCGTGACGAAGTACCAGGCCTACTTCCAGACCATGGCGTCCTTGCCCGCCCTGCATGCAAAAGGCAAAACCAGTCAGATTCAGAACGTCATCAGAGCATCGGAAAAACAATTGAACGAGGCGAACCTCGCCCTGGCTGAATACGATGAAAAGATCAGCAAATGGCGGGCGTATATGGATGTCGTAGAACGCAAGGGAAAGCCGAACCAAGCAAAGCCGACCCGCACCGCCTTTCAAGCCTTCGTCGATCAGGCCGAGGCGAAGCGTAAGGCGAACCCACCGCCAACGCCCTAGGCGAAGCCTCATTCGCGGATCGCACACACTTGAAAGCCTGAGCGCTTCGTGTAAGACTTTCGGCATGGCATCTAAAACTACCACCGTTGGCACGATCGATGACGAAGTCCTTGCGTATACGGCAGGCAAAGACATCCTGCTCGATCGCAACCTCGTCCGGGAAGACTGCATCGGCAGCGCCGCCCACGCGACCATGCTCTCGCGCATGCCTGTGAAGCCCGCGATTATCACCGCAACCCAGGCGCGAAAAATCATCCGCGCGTTGAAGGACATCATCGCCCAACACGAAGCCGGGAAATTCAAGATCAGCGCGTCCGACCAGGACGTGCACCTGGCAGTCGAGCGCAGCTTGACCAAAAGCCTTGGGGATCTCGGAAAAAAGATTCATACCGGACGCAGCCGGAATGACCAGGTGGCCTTGGATCTTAGACTTTTTGCCAAGACACGCCTGTTCGACCTGATTGCCAACACGGCCGAACTGGCCGAGGTGATGAACCAACTGGGCCGGAAGCATGCAAAGGTGCCCATGGTCGGTCGAACGCATATGCAAAAAGCCATGCCGAGCTCGGTGGGCCTCTGGGCCACGGGCTTCACTGAGGCCCTCCTGGACGACATCGAGCTGCTTAAAACGGCCTACGTGCTGAACAACCGCTGCCCGCTGGGTGCGGCAGCCGGCTATGGGGTTCCGTTGCCGATCGATCGCCAGCTCTGCTCCGACTTACTGGGGTTTGCGGAACCCATACACAACGTGACCCATGCCGTGAACGCCCGCGGTAAAATGGAATCGATCATCCTCACCGCGTGTGGACAGGTCATGCTTACGCTCTCGCGACTCGCACAGGATTTGATGCTCTATACGATGCCCGAGTTCGGCTACTTCACTCTGCCCGCCGCGTTCTGCACCGGCAGCAGCATCATGCCGAACAAGCGGAATCCCGATGTCATGGAACTCCTGCGTGCCCGAGCCAGCGTCGTCCAGGCCCATGCTCAGATGAACCTGAGTATCCTGAATGGTGCGCCGACCGGCTACAACCGGGACCTGCAGGAGACGAAGGAGCCCTTCATGGAGGGTCTGGCGATTACGGCCGCCAGCGTGCGAATCACCGCGCGCTGCCTCGCCGATACCCAGGTCAACAAACAGGCCTTACGGGATGGGTTTTCGCCCGATGTGTTCGCGACAGATCGCGCGATCGAGCTGGTCGGCGAAGGGATGCCCTTCCGGGATGCCTATCATCACGTGAAAGCCCATCTGGATGAGCTGGGCGAAATCGACCCGGTTCAGGCCATTGCAAAGAAGACCCACCTCGGCACCACGGCCGGGCTGGACTTCACGGCGTATACGCGGCAGACGCGCGCGGTCAACGCCTGGGCATCGAAAGAGCGACAAGCCTACGACCGGATGATCGCCAGGCTGCTGGGTTGAACCTGCAAGCAGCTCAAAACGTCCGCCAACAATTCTCGACGATTCACACCAACTTCGGCAAAGACAGCTTAGAACGCTCGGGAGATCTTTACGAAAACAACCTTTATCACCACCCTTTGGGTACTCCTCATGGCAGGCAGCGCATCCGCTTTACCGGTTGTGTTTCCTGTATTCTGGACCCTAACCGGGACGGACCCGGGTGACATGGCAATTTCAGGTACGATCACGCTGGACGACGCTGGCTTCAGTCCGAGCGTCCCGGTCCCGCATATTTTCTAGCTTGTCTTCACGGCCGAAGTCACGGGCAGCACCATCGACCTGCCCATCACCTTCGGACGAGCAGATGTCCTGTTCGGTGACGTCATCATTGACGTACTTGGAGCACCCGACGGCATTGCCCCGCTCTTTCTCGGTGCATCCGAACCTACACGCGAGATTTTTGCCGACGGGGATGGCACAGGTCCCAATTTTGATACCATATCTGTGGATAAACCCCAGCACCTTGGGCGGCGGGGCCATTGGCCTGATTCTGGACATCGAGATCGGCCCTGACCGCGACCCCTGAACCTGGAACATCCCTCCCTCTGGCCGCCCTGCTCCTGGCGTTTGGCTTTCGCCGCGTCCGTCGTCAGATGGCTTAAGTGTTATCGTACACCATCACGGCGGAGGACCCGCCGTGCTACGCTTACTTGACCTGGCCGGTTCCGAAGACCTGGTACTTATAGGTCGTCAGCTCCTCTAAGCCCATCGGACCGCGCGCGTGCAGCTTGTCGGTGCTGATCCCCATTTCAGCGCCCAGACCAAATTCATTGCCGTCGGTAAAACGGGTGGAGGCGTTGACGTACACCGTCGATGAATCGACCTGCTGCATAAAGCGCTTCTGCGCTTTTTCATCCTTGGTGACAATTGCATCGGAATGCCTGGAGCCATAACGATTGATGTGTGCGATCGCCGCATTGACGTCATCGACCACGGCAACCGCAAGAATCAGATCGAGGTACTCTTCCGACCAGTCCTCCTCGGTCGCTTCCTTCATGCTCGGCACGATCTTACATGCGCCCTCATCCCCACGCAGCTCGACTCCTGCGGCAATCAGTCGCTCCGCGACCTTCGGCAAAAATTCCGCGGCGATGTTCCGATGTACGAGCAGAGTCTCCATGGAGTTGCACACACCGGGACGCTGGCACTTGGCATTTTCGGCGATGTCCACCGCCATCTCCTGGTCGGCGGATTCATCGATGTAGACATGGCAGACACCCTTGTAGTGCTTGATCACGGGCACGGTGGCCTGCACGGTCACCGCGTGGATCAGCCCCTCGCCACCGCGGGGAATAATCAGATCGACATATTCATTCAGCCGAACCAGTGCGGTTACCGCCGCGCGATCGGTGGTTTTGATTAATTGGATCGTATTTGGTGGCATGTTCTTCTTTTCACCGCCCTCCTGGAGCGCCGCGGCGATGGCCTTGTTCGAATGACGCGCTTCCCGGCCACCCTTCAGGATAACGGCATTGGAGGATTTGATGCACAACACAGCTGCATCGGCGGTTACATTCGGACGGGATTCGTAAATGATGCCAATCACACCGATTGGGACGCGGACCTTGTTAATTTCGAGGCCGTTGGGTCGGATCCAGGTACTGATTTTCTGACCAACGGGATCCTTAAGATCGATGACATCCTGGATCCCCGCGATCATGGCTTCGTAGCGAGCATCGGTCAGGGTCAAGCGATCCACCAGCGCCGCAGACAAGCCATCGGCTGTGCCCGCCTCAACATCCAGGGCGTTCGCCGCGAGGATCTGCTCTTTTTGAGCTTCAAGCTCATCGACCATCCCCTCCAGAAAAGTATTTTTCTTTTTGGTGGTCAGAATCGCCAGCTCACGTGAAGCCTGAAGGGCTTTTTGTCCGACCAGGCGGACGTCGTCTTCAATACTCATCAATCAACTTTCATTATCCAGGGGCTCAACCCGCAACTATAGAATCACCATATTATCCCGGTGAATAACCTCGTCATAATACCCGCTACCAAGGATTTTTTGAATTTCAGAGGATTTCCGGCCTTTGATCTCCCTCAGATGATGCGCGGCATAGTCACTTAAGCCCAAGGCTATCACCTGTCCAGTCCGGTCTTTCACCTCCAGAACCGCGCCAATCGGGAAATCACCCTGTACGGTGCGAACCCCAATCGGAAGAAGGCTGGTCCCCTTTTCCAGAATCGCCTTTTGGGCGCCTTCGTCGACCTCAACACTCCCGGCGGGCTTGTTAAAGAAGGCGATCCACTGCTTACGCTTATTTTTGTAATGCCCTTTCTCCGCGCTTCTTCGGCCGATCAGGGTTCCGCTGTCAGCCCCGCTGAGGATGCGCGGGATAGTAGAAGGTTTTCGGCCATCGGCAATCACCGCGAGGGCTCCGATCCGATTGACTGCGGCTGCCGCGTCCAGCTTGGTGGCCATCCCACCTGTAGACAAGGCCTCGGATTTCCCAAAGACCAACTCACGCGCCGCCTGATCAATCTTGGGCAAATACGAGACGCGTCGGGTTCTCCCGGCCGCTGTAGGGGCGCGCAAACCGTCCACGCTGGTCATGAGCATGAGCAAATCGCCATCAACGAGGATGGTGACCAGGGAGGCCAGATTGTCGTTGTCGCCCAACGTAATCTCCTCAACCGAGGTGGCATCGTTCTCATTAACGATGGGAATCACCCGGTGCCGCAGGAGGTTCATCATGGTATTTCGGGCATTCAAGTGGCGGGTGCGGTGCTTCAAGTCGTCATGATTCAGCAGGATCTGACCGATCTGACATCCTTTTTCCCCAAATAAATCATCGTATATCCCCATAAGCTTGGTTTGACCGACCGCAGCCGCCATCTGCAGATCCGGGAGGCTGGTCGGCCGCTTTTTCATATCCAGCGCCTGCATCCCGGCCCCAATGGCACCGGATGAAACAACGATGACTTCATAACCCGCTTTGTGCAGGGCTGCGATTTCGGTTACGAGGGCACGTAAACGCACCGGATTGGGGCGGCCATTCCGATTCACCAGGATCCGTGTGCCGAATTTAAAAATAACCCGGCGACAGAGGCTCAAGGCCTGCCGCGATTCGTCCATGCTCATTCCAGCTCAATGTTCATAAAGAAAAGGGAAAGAAAGAATAAAACCGTGCAAATATTTTTTGCCCGTGGTTTAACCCGCTTTAATGAAGGCTGAAGGTGTACTGAATACCCCCTATTTCCGAGCCTATCAAGGTCTCGGCGCACAACTCACCACCGAAGACGAGGTGGCAGGGGTCCGCTTTTCTGTCTGGGCGCCCAACGCGAACCGGGTTGAGCTATTCGGCGACTTCAACGACTGGACCAAAGGGGTTCACGATCTGCACTGCCTGGGGGACTCCGGCATATGGAGCCTGTTTATTCCCGGGCTCGGCGAAGGCACGCTTTACAAGTACGTGATTCACGGATCCAACGGCTACATCGAGGAAAAATCCGATCCCATGGCCTTTGCAACCGAACTGCGGCCACGAACGGCTTCCAAAGTCTGGGACATCCACAAATACGTATGGGATGATGCGGAATGGATGCACGATCGACGCCACTACAACTGGCTGAATGAGCCCATCTCGGTCTATGAAATCCATCCCGGATCGTGGAAACGCATTCCCGAAGACGGGGATCGCCCGCTGACCTACCTTGAGCTCGCCGATGACCTCATTCCCTACATCAAGGAGATGGGATTTACGCACATCGAGCTCATGCCGATTTCGGAACACCCCTTCGACGGCTCCTGGGGGTACCAGTGCCTGGGATACTTCGCGCCGACCTCACGATTTGGCACCCCCGATGATTTCAAGGCCTTTGTCGATGCCTGCCACCAGGCCAGCATCGGGGTCATCATCGACTGGGTGCCTGCACACTTCCCCAAGGACGTACACGGGCTGGCGGATTTCGACGGAACCCAGCTGTACGAGCATGCAGATCCGCGCAAAGGAGAGCACATGGATTGGGGCACCCTGATCTTCAACTTCGGGCGCGATGAGGTGAAAAACTTCCTCTACAGCAGCGCGATGATCTGGGCAGAGATTTATCACATCGACGGGTTACGCGTGGATGCTGTTGCCAGCATGCTTTACCTCGACTACTCGCGTGAGCACGGACAGTGGGAGCCCAATATCTACGGCGGGCGTGAAAATCTGGAAGCCATCGACTTCCTGAAGCACTTCAACGAACTGATGCATCGCGAGTTTCCCGGCCTGATGACCTTTGCCGAGGAATCCACCTCCTTTCCGGGCGTTTCCCGGCCGACCTACACGGGAGGCCTGGGCTTCAGCCTGAAATGGAATATGGGCTGGATGAACGACACGCTGTCGTACATCGAGCACGAGTCGATCCATCGACGCTACCATCATAACGAACTGACATTCTCCCTGATTTACGCCTTCAACGAAAACTTCATTCTCCCCTTTTCCCATGATGAGGTCGTACACGGCAAAGGATCCATGCTCGCCAAAATGCCGGGGGATCGCTGGCAACAATTTGCGAATCTCCGGTTGCTCTACGCCTACATGTTCCTTCACCCAGGGAAAAAGCTGCTCTTTATGGGCTGCGAATTTGGCCAGTGGACGGAATGGAACCACGATCGCAGCCTCGACTGGCACGTACTGATAGGCGAAGAGCATGCGAAACTGCGGGATATGGTTTCCTCCTTAAATCATATGTACATCAAAGAGGGTGCCCTGCATGAGTTGGACTTTGATGCGAATGGCTTCGACTGGCTGGATCATCACGACAACGACAACAGCGTAATCAGCTTTGTTCGCAAAGCAATTGACCAGGATGACTACCTGATCTGCGTCTTAAACATGACGCCGATCACGCGTGTCGACTACCGCATAGCCCTTCCGGATGCGGGAGGATACCAGGTGGTGTTCAACAGCGATGACGGTCAATGGGGCGGCAGCCATAACGGGCAACGGGATCCGGTATACGCCGAGGAGCGCCCCTGGCATCGACAAGAGTACTCCGCCGATGTCAGCTTACCTCCGTTGGGCGCAATCGTCCTCCGAAGAGGATAAAGGAGGACGAGGGTTCGGCCTCGATCAGGATTAAGGCAACCAGCTTTCGGATCGGGTAATGCTCTTCCCTCCAGCGCTCCTTTTGCCCTTAAACCTGAACATGCTTACGAAGGGTTTCTGCGGCTCAACATCCAATATCGAGATAGCATGCACGCGGCGTTTCCGGCCAGTTGCGCTGGTCCCGTTGCAGGGTCAGGCATGCCCCAACGTAACTCAGCATCTCCCGCCTGTCCGGGAGCCCCGGTCGCGCCTCATATCCGCGCAAGCCAACCACAAACGCGCCGCAGGTTTCGTCGCCCAGCGGATTCAGCTCCGTCATCAAGGCTTTTACCGATGGATAAATCGCCAGTTCATAGCAAAGTGCAGCGTTACAGCTCAGGGATTGTAAATCCAGCACCCACACCTGATTCTGGCTATTCAAGGTCTGCCAGGACGCCGACGTGACCAAATGCGAGTCGAAGAGCTGAAACACGCGCAAATCGAAATCCCGGGTCTTGATCAGCCCTCGGTAGAACGGCAGGAGGTCCACCTGCTGCACATGGTGCTCCAGATAAGCCGTAGCGCGCTCCGCATGGCCAAAGCCATGAAACATGCGCGCAATCAACAGGGTGAGCAGCTCAGAGGGGACAGATTGACTGTAGCCCAGCTCAGCAAGCGCAAAGGCAGCCCCTTCCGCGGCTTCACGGGCCAACATCTCCTCCTCAGGCTGTAGCGCTTCCGCAAATTGACGCGCTAAAAAGGAGTGAAATGGGCGAGTGCTGGAGGGAAGATAATAGCCGGAGCTCATTCTCTGCCGATCAAGCTTTCGACTTCACTCAGGAATTGGTTCACGTCGCGATACCGACGGTAAACGGACGCGAATCGCACGTAGGCGATCTCATCTAGCCCCTCCAGGCGCTCCATAATCATCTGGCCGATGACCGTGCTGGGGACTTCCTTTTCGTATTCGGTTTCAAGCTCCTTGATGATGCCATCGACCAACGAATCGATCTGTTCGGCAGAAACCGGACGTTTTTCGCAGGATTTCTTGATTCCTACCAGGATCTTCTTTTTATCGAAGTCCGCAAGATCCCCGTTCCGCTTGATGACCTTAAGGCCAGCACGCATGACTTCTTCGTAGGTCGTGAAGCGATTGTGACACTCCACGCATACGCGCCGCCGCCGAATGACTTCCCCACCTCGAATCACCCGGCTATCAACGACTTTATCTTGTAAATGTCCGCATTTAGGACATTTCATGGTGCTGGTCCCGTTTGGGTGTTAAGACGGGCAGTGCTCGGTGTCCGAGCCTCCTGCAATCCGCCCATAAATTGTGTAGTGGCGGTTGGTATCATACAACATGTTGTATGGTCAAACATTTTCGAGGATCCTACTCAATTTCCATTGGCATGAACAAAAAAATGGCGGTAAAGGTAATTAACTACAGGTACCTTTACCGCCAGATATAATGTTAGACTCAACAGGCCGACCTCGTGTCGGCCTTTTGATTAAACAGCCTGATTCAGAGGCAGGTCGTGAAACCTACTTCCGTCGCTTAGCTGCTGCTTTTTTCTTCGCGGGCTTTTTCTTAGCTGCCGCTTTTTTCTTCGCAGGCTTCTTAGCTACTGCTTTTTTTGCAGGCTTCTTAGCTACTGCTTTTTTTGCAGGCTTCTTAGCTACTGCTTTTTTCTTCGCAGGCTTCTTAGCCGCTTTTTTTGCAGGCTTCTTAGCAGCTTTTTTTGCAGGCTTCTTAGCTGCTTTTTTCGCAGGCTTCTTAGCCGCTTTTTTTGCAGGCTTCTTAGCCGCTTTTTTTGCAGGCTTCTTAGCTGCCGCTTTTTTTGCAGGCTTT
>JBLIND010000073.1:0-19922 GCA_047639095.1 Candidatus Omnitrophota bacterium
AGGATACGTGGCCTGCTCCGAAACCATGCGATCGTACCTCATCAATCGATCGCGACCGTTTATTTATTCCACTGGTCTCCCCCCAGCCGCCGTCGGTGCCGCGCTAGGAGCGCTCGACGAACTGGAGGCCCATCCGGAATGGCCGAGCGAGCTGCAAGCGCGCGCAAGCGAGTTGCGCGAAGGCCTGCGCACGCATGGCATCGACACCCTGTCCTCGCAGAGTCAGATCGTCCCCGTGGTCGCAGGCAAAAATGAAACCGCCCTCGCCTGGTCCGAGGCGATGCGCGAAGTGCAGATCCTCAGCACCGCCATCCGTCCTCCGACCGTCCCGGAAGGTCAATCCCGCCTGCGCCTTTCCATCACCCGTGCGCATTCGAAAGCGGACATTGATCGCCTGATCGATTGCATTGCACATCTTCATTCCGGCGCCCTGGTTTAATGCAGCCCGTTCTTCTGATCGCGGGATGGGGCTTTGCCTCCCATACTCTGGAACCTTTCGGAACCCATTTTCCCGAGCCGGAGCGATGCCGGTACACCAACGCCAACGAGCTCGGATCGCCTGAGGGCCTCATCGAGCTGCTCAAGACCTTTGACGATCCACCGCAGGTTGTCGGTTGGTCTCTAGGTGGCATGTACGCCATCGAAGCGGCACGGCAGGAACCGGATTTGATCAACTCCATGATCCTTCTGAGCACCACCCTGCGCTTTCTCGAGGATGACGATTATCTCTGGGGCTTTCCCCCAGCCAATCTCCGCGCCTTAAGACTGGGCCTGCGTAAAGATCCCGAGGCCACGCTGCAAAAATTTGCCGCCGAAGCCTGCATCCCACAATCAACCGATATCCTCCCGGATGACTGTTTCTACCTGGAGCCCGAGGCGCTGACCCGTGGACTCGACTACCTTGAAAAGACCGACCTGCGCTCAACCAATTTCGCCGCGATGCCGCCGTCCTGTGTCTTCCACGGAAAACAGGATCGGATTATGCCGGTGAATGCCGGGCGCATGGTTTCTGAAAAATTAAACAGCCTGATGCTCATGCGCTACGATCGTCCCGGCCATCTGCTGCCTCTTGAGCTTCCCCACTACATCATACCGGCCGCGCAGTACTACTTCGAGAAAGCCAGGAAGAACGCTGCAGATGCCTGACGGGGCGATGCGTAAGACCCTTTCCCGCCGATTCAGCGCTGCCGCATCGACCTACGATGATCACGCGCGTGTCCAGTGGGCGATCGCGCAATCAGTTGCGGAGCGGGCCCGCACCTACCTCCCCCCACCCGCGCGCGTGCTGGACATCGGTTGCGGAACCGGGGCGGTCATTCAAGCCCTGGGTCCGGCGTATGAACGGGTGGGTCTCGACCTATCCGAAGCGATGATCGACCAGGCGAGCAAGCTGCACACGGACGATATCGAATGGGTTCACACCGACGTGCTGGATTATACCGATGAGCGGCCCTTTGACGGATTTCTCAGCGCGAGCACCCTGCATTGGATCCGCCCACTCGATCAACTCTTCGTCCACTTGCACCGCCAACTCCGGCCGGATGGATTCCTCATCTTTGCGCTCATGCTTGAAGGCAGCCTCGGCGAGTTAAACCAGATACGGAACGCGATCGCCCCCGACAAAAAAAATCCGCGGCTACCCGAAAGGCAGGAAGTAAGCGCAGCCCTGAACGAAGCAGGATTCACCCTGCGGGAAACCTGCGCAGAAAAAATCGTCCAGCAATACCCGAGTGCGCATGACTTCATTCAGGCCCTGCATGCCAGCGGGGTGACGGCGCGCACGCCGACAGACACGCTGAATCGTCGGGAGTTGAAAGCGGTGATGGAATCCTATAATCGCGCGGTTCAGCATGAAGATCAGGTTTATGCGACCTGGGAAGTGGGATTTTTCGTAGCCCAGGCTGCCGATGGGCTTCCCGATCCTATAAACGCCTGATCCCTTCCCGCGAAAGTTCCCCTGCCTTCTCGGAAAGAAACCGGGTATATAGATCGTCAGGCGGCACATGCCCCCCGATGTTGGATTCGTTTCACATTTTATGTGTCAAATCCCGTCCCCCGCACAATCCATAGCATGAACGACGATACGGTTAACGAATTTGAGTGGATCCAGGCGGCCCAGGCCGGCGATCTGAAGGCATTCGAACAGCTGGTACGCAAATACCAGCGTTCGGTCCATGCCAGCCTGGCCGTGCGGCTGAACCGCCCGGCGGAGGCCGAAGATCTCACCCAGGAAGTGTTCATCCACGCGTTTCGCAAGCTCGATCAATTTGATATCGACCGCCCCTTCGGGCCCTGGGTCCGGGGCATCGCATTTAACCTGCTGCGCAACCACTGGCGCAAGTTTCGTGCGGATGCGGTAGGCGGTCACGCCGAGCTGGACCTCCTCGTGGATCACGAATTGAGTACCTCGCACACCGCGGGCCGTGAATCGGAATGCCTGGAGGTGTTGCCCGCCTGTCTCGAAGAGTTGGAGGCGCACTCCAAAGAAGTGCTGCAGCTGCGTTATCGGGAAGAATGGTCCATCCGCAGCCTCTGCGAACGATTCAATCGTCGTCACTCCTCCATGACCATGTGGTTGCACCGCATTCGCGAGCAGGTCAGCCAATGCATCGATCGCAAAACCGCGGGAGCCGGAGCATGATGGCCGCCGGCGAATGGGACGATCTGGTTGCAGCCTATGTCGGTGATGTCATCGACGACGAGCAATCCGCGCAGCTGCTGGACCAGTGTCAGACCGAACCCGCGCGCCTGCACGAACTCGCCCGACTGGTCCGAACCGAACGCCTGATGCAGGCCCACCTTAGCCAGATTTCGGAAGAAGAACGTGTACTCGAAATCATGGCCCAACTGCAGGACACCACACCGGACATCTGCCCCGCAGTCTTACGGGGAATTCGTGGGCAGGCACGCAACCGCCTGGTTGGGATCTGTAGCTTTGCCGCCCTGCTCTGCATGCTCCTGGCCTACATGATGGTGCAACCGAAGAAAGTGGCACATCTCACCCTCACCGCAAACGATCAGACGTCCTGGCTCCGCGTAGGCGACGAAGTGCAGCTCGAATCAGGCGAGGCAACGATTGGCTATCCGGACGGCAGCGAACTTTATCTTCAGGCACCCGTACATTACGTGTGCCTCGGAGCACTGGAAGGCCGCCTCAAGCTCGGTCAACTTACCGTGAACACCCGCACCGGAACGCCGAAAATTCTCGCTGGTGATCTGGCCATCGATTCGCCGGAAAGCAGTTTCGGCCTGCGAATGAGTCCGGATGGACAGGTTGAGGTGCATGTATTTGAGGGAGAAACCACCGCGCGCGTTGGAGAAAACAACCCCCGCGAAACGCGCTCACTCGCCACGACCCAGGCTGCACGCTTTGACACCCAGGGCCTGCTCAGCGAATGGATCGAACCCGACTACGCAGGCTTTGGACGTGCGGCTCACGCGCCCGCCGGTGTGCGGCGGACCAATCGGAACATTCACTGGCTGGCTCACGCGCCCGCCTCGGTGGAGCCGGGCAAACTCGAAAGCAACGATGCGGTTCAACTGATTCCCGAGCGCAGCGGGGTCACGCTCACGCGCGATATTGAAGTCAGCTTTAACGCCAGCTACCTGAAAGGATCTAACGGCGCGGAGATTGCGCCAGGCGAACGCCACGACATCCTCCAGGCAGGCATCAAGGTGGATAGCTTTCTCCTCCATTTCGACCCGGCGGAAACGCCTCACGTTCGCTATGGGGAGGTGGAGTTCAGTCGGCCCATCCTGGGGATCATCGTTAAATCCGCGCAACTCGCCGCGAGCGACGACCTGTTCGCCGCACGGGCGACCAAGATCCCGCGGGATCTTGAATGGGAACGCCAGCAGGATCGGAATCGGGATCGAGACCGCAATCGGGACCGCGATCGCAATCGAGATCGGGACCGGGAACGTGAAGATACAATCTACCCCGATGCCGGTGATCCGTTTCGCGGCTTGGATCTGGAACGGGAAGGCGAACACGGCGACATGCTCTTTCGCCAGGCCTCCCCCAACAGTCTGGGCATTCGCCTGGAGGTCGGCCATGCGGGAACCGACCAGTTACGCGTGTTAATTGCCGCCGAAGAAGAATCCCCTGCTGCTGAAAAATAACCGGAGTTTACATGTCACGCATCTTTCATCTGATCCTGTTGGTCCTGTGCCTTACCCCGTTCACCGGGAGGACCGAGGTCGTACTTCAGTACTTCGAAGCCGACTGGGATGAAATCTATTTGCGCATGCCCGAAATCGGCGAGATCGGGTACGACGGCATGTGGATCCCCTCCCCGGCCAAGTCACCCACAAGTGGCGACATTCCCTGGGCCAATGTCGGATACAGCCTGTACGACCGTTTTGACCTGGGCAGCATTCCCCAGCGGGGCTCGCTCCACACCCGCTATGGAACGCAAGGCGACCTCGTCAACATGACCGGGGCCGCTCACCAGTCGGATGTGAAAATCTATCCGGATATTGTTTTCAACCACAACGGCAATGGTCCCAATATCTTCACCTATCCCGGCATGGTGATTAACGATTTCCACGCCTATCCAGATGGTTCTCAACCGGGCGGCTGGCGGCGTGCTCCCCGCATGACCGGATACGACGACGTCAGCGGCGGCAACGGGCAAACCTTTCAACAGGAGCTCGTCAGCCTGATCGACATCGTCACCGAACCCGACGATCGCTTTGGCGTTCCCGCACCGGCGCCCTACATCCGGCATCCCGGTGCATACGAAAATTACCCCTTCCATAATCCCGGCTCCGTGTTGCCGACGGAAAACGTACGCGAGATGCTGGGCCGTTGGACGCATTGGCTCGGCAACACGATGGACTACGACGGCTTCCGACTCGATGCGGCCAAACACGTCGTACACGAATTTTACGGAGGGCCGGGGTCTGGCTTTCTGCACGAAGCGCAATGGAATTTCGATCTCCGCCGCGGCAATACGTATGACGCGAATACACCGACCCAATACCAGAATGGGGTCCGCCGCACCGACATGTTGATGTTCGCCGAAATTTTCACCGGCGCCACATCGACCTTTGACTACTGGCGCAACGGCGGCGTGCGCATGCGCTACCTCGACTTCCCGCTCAAGCAGAGCATCATCGGCGACGCCTTTAACAATGGCAACCTCGCCAGCCTCGCCTCGCTCGGTGTGAGTCTGGATCCTACCGAAGGCATGATGTTCGCGGCCAGCCACGACCAGCCCGGACCGAACAAACTGGAACTGGCCTACGCGTATCTGCTCACGCATGTGGGCATACCCGTCGTGTATTTTTCCGGGAACAACATTTCCGATGCCGATCTCGGCACGCGAACCTGGGTGCTCCCCGGGTACGGACCGGCCCTGGGCGATTACAACGGGGTTGTCCCGAATCTGGTCTATATCCACAATCAATTTGCCCGTGGACGCGAATGGGGCCGTTGGAGCGAAAACGATTACTACGCCTTCGAGCGCTATGTGGATCAGAATACCAACAGTCAACCCGACAACGGCGAAGCGGTGCTTCTGGTCGCCTTGAATGATTCGGGTTTCGACCAGACGCGTTCGTTCCCGACCAGCTTCCCAAATGGAACACAACTCAAGGATTATACCGGGAATAACGGCAACAATGTCACGGTCAGTGGCGGGCAGGTGAGCCTTACCGTTCCCGGCCGAGGCGGCCAGGGATTTGTCTGTTACGCCCCGTATAACGCGAGTGGCAGTGGTGAACCGATTCGCTTTACCGGCAGCGGAACCATGAACTGGACGATACCCGGTGGACGGGACGCGCCCGACAAACCGCGCACCCTGCCGAGAATCACAAGCGACCTGGTCGACATCGATGTGCACTTTAGCAACCCGCTCGGCAGTACGGTTGCCGATACCGTGATCAAGTGGGGTCTCGGGCGCGACCTGAACGCCGCCGCAACCGACTTCACAGAAACCAGCGTGATCAAGGGTGGTTTCGAACAAGCGACCTTTATTCCCGGCGATGGGGTCTGGCGCCTCACGGCCGATCTTACCAATGTGCCGGAGGGCCTGCACGTGGTTAAAGCGCGTCTGTTCAACGATCGCCCGGGCCTGCCCGCCATCTTTCAGACCTTCTCGACCTCGGTCTATGTCGACCGCACCGGACCTTCACTGGCGATCGACAACCTGGACGCCGGAACAACCGTTCCCGGCGATCGGGTTTTGGTCCTGCGCAACGACGATCTCACTGCCGCGGAAATCGAAATCAACCTGGATGGCAATGGCTTTCAGCCCGCACACAAGTGGATGCGTGGGGTGTGGAAATTTGCGCTCACAGGCCTGAGCGCAGGCGCGCACAGCATTGAAATCCGCGCGAAGGAATTTGATCACGGCTCACCGGCAACGGAGATTAACAGCAGCACTTTGACCCGAAGCTTCAGCGTATCGACGAGTGGCCCATCGATTGCCCTCAACCATAACGAGGGCAGTACGATCTCCCTGCCCTTTTTCCAGACGACGATTACCGCCGATCCCGGAACGGTTACCCTGTATTGGGACGGTTATGAAATGGCCGGGCTGATGGGCAGTGGACCCTACGATCATTTTTTCGACGGTCGCTATGTATCCGGTGGTGTGGAGCAAACCCTCTATGGCGCGTTTGTAAACGGGACCCACTTTTTTGAAGCGGTACTTGAATCCGCCAGTGGCACATCGGTGGTCGCACGCACGGTGTACTTCAATCTGTATGGCAGTAACCAGATCGACTCGGATGGCGATGGCATTCCCGACGATGTCGAAGTGCCCGGCTATTCGGGTGGCCTTCCCCCTTCGCAGACCCATCCGGGCGATACCAACCAGGACATGATCCCCAATAATGGCGAATCCTGGGGCCGCCTGAACCCCTTAAATCATGACACCTTCTATAACAACTCCTGGGACGGGGATGAAGACTGGGACAACGATGGCTTCAGCAACCTGTGCGAAGTTCGCCAGGGCTTTCTGGAACAAGGCAACGCCTACCTTTACGATATCTACAACGGCGACAGTAAGCCGCCGACCTGTACCAGCCAAGGGGACGTACCGGCCCAAATCGTCGGGTCTCCGCAAGCGCCGGACAACTGCAGCGGGTCTACGCTCACGCTGACCTACAACCCGAACGAAGGGCCGCTCGAGGGCGTCTCGCCCATTCGCGTGGGCATCCTGGGCAGCGGCCTCGCCGACATGGTTCAAACCACGCCCGGCACCTGGGAACACATCTATGCCATCGCCACCAACGACACCTCGGTCAGCTTCTGGTTTCAGGATGCGGCCGGAACGATTTTTGACAACAACGGCGGCGGCAATTACAGCGTCGCGGTGACACCCTGTATCGGTGGGGCGACCAACGTCTTCAACATGGATGGCCAGTTCGAGAGTGCACACTACAAGATCGTCGACAACGGCATGGTAATCTATGCGGCCTGCAAGGGTGACCAACTCTATGCAGCGACCTGGTCCGCCAACGGGGGTGGCAGCGATCACTTTCTCCTGGTGAGCGACACCTTTTCGCCCTCTACCCCGGCGACCTGGGGAAAAGCGGGGGTGATCTATTTCGATAAGACCACGAAACCCTACCTCGCGGGTGAATCCAATGGCGGCTATAACGCATTCACGAACGGTGGTGGCCTCGGACGCTCGGCCCACGGGCCCGGTGGCGCGGCACTCGAAGGGGAACTCAATCTGGTGGACGTTTTTGGCTACCTTCCGGACACGCTCTATTTCACGGCCATTGCCTATGGTACATCGGACAACGATGGGATCAACGCTCAGGCACCCGCGGCCTGGCAAAGTGATCAGGACATCCAAATCACAGAAATGCAGCCGGTGGAACTCGCTTCGATTCGAGATGAAGACCTTGACGGCTACTTTGATGGCGGCCAGCCCAGTATGGAAACGGTGGTTAACGGCAATGCCCGTGATGCCAATTTCGACCTGCGGCGATTCTTCATCAACGAGCTCGCAGGCGATGAAGAAACCATCACCGTGAACGTATCCCCCAATCTGGATCCGGCTGATACGGTCACCCAGATTGAGTTGATCACCAACCTGAACCGTCGCGACTTCGCGGTGCTCGAAGAGGACCTGGAAACCGTCACCGCCAACAGTGCCAGCAGTTACTTCAAGGCGATCCCGATGACCCCATCCATGCCCGGGACCTGGACACTGGATGTACCGGTCAAGCGTTGCGGCGCCTACCGCATCAACGCCCGTTACCGGGTGAATGGTGGCGCATGGGTGTACTATACGGATCACGGCTTGCGCCGTGATTGTGCGGTCGTGGTCTCGCCGAGTAGCGTACACGAAGCGGTCATGTACGAGGTGAATCCGATGACGGTTGAAGCGACCAGCGACACCTTCGCAGGGCGGAGCACCTTTCGCGACCTACATCTCGTGAATGTCGATCGTCCGGACTTCCTGAATACCCTCCACTACTCCGGAATCGGCGTGAACATGCTCTGGCTCCAGCCCATCCATCCTATCGGAATCGAAGGCCGGGACACCGACGTCGAAACCGGATCCGCCTTTGACCCGGGCAGTCCCTACGCGGTGCGGGACTATTGGTCGGTCAACCCGGTGCTCGGCGCGGACAACACCGCGGCCGGTGCCTTGCAGGAATTCCAGTCCTTCGTCGCGGCATTGGATGCAACTGGGGTGGGCATCATGATGGACGGCACCTTCAACCACTGTTCACCGGATGCAATACTCGGTCAGGGCGCGAGCGACCTGTTCCCCTGGGCCAACAATTCCGCCGCCAAACTTCGAGACATCCGCCCGCAATGGTTTTCCAAATCGGGCAGTCCCGGCGAGCACGCGAGCTATTACCAGAACGAGCTCGATACCGACATCGCCCTCGCACCGGACCGCATCGACTTCGGTTCATGGACCGATGTGCGCGACCTGTACTTCGGCAGCTATGACACCCTCGTAAAGGGCACCACCGATCAGCACCGCCAGGAATTCCTCCGCGAAGAGGATCGTTTTTATGGGCACGACAGCTTTACCCGGGAAATCTGGGAGTACTTCGCCTACTACCCGACCTACTGGCTGGAGCAAACCGGGCATCCGGTCGGCACCCCAAAAAGCGAATCCCACAAAGGCATCGATGGATTGCGTTGTGATTTTGCCCAGGGCTTGCCCAGCCAATTCTGGGAATACTGCATCAACAAAACCCGCTCGGTGAAATGGAACTTTCTCTTCATGGCCGAATCGCTGGACGGATCAATTGAGGTTAACGGCAGCCGCCGCCACGGGGTCGGTTATCGCTCGGCACGGCACTTTGATATTCTGAACGAAAATCTGGTGTTCTACTGGCGCAATAACTTTTTCAACTATCCCTATCAGGGTCCAGGTGGGGACAATGACCCTTCTAACCCAAACCCGAACACGGGTGCCACGTTCAGCGCGCTGGATCTTCGTCGCAATGCGTTCGATGTCTGCCCCTTGCTGCTCAACTTGACCAGCCACGATGAAGTCCTTCCGAGTGATGACCCGTATCAGCTGCTCTACGCGTATACTCAGCTCTCCGCGGTGGATGGCGTCCCCATGCTGTTCTACGGTCAGGAGGCGGGCTTGCAGAACAATGGCGCGGTCCAGGGAGGCGTGCCCAATGCCGACCACAACTTCGGCCGCTACGAAACCAACTTCGGGAAATCGATTCCGAACTTCAAGAAGTACAATCACATGCAGAACGTATGGGCCAATCGAGACTGGGATCTGCAAGGCCTGTATGGACGGGTGGGCAACGCTCGTCTGGCGTCACCGGCCCTGCGCAGCCCTAACAACTACTTTCTTTCACGCACGGACTCCGGTCAATTCGATGGAGATATTTTCGCTGTAGGCAAAGTGGAGGACCCCGGGGTTTCGGCCACGGTACAGGACGTGGTGCTGGTGTTTGTGAACAACCAATATACGGCCAACCAGAACGCACGCTTTACGTTGGATGCGCCGTTCGGTGGCGCGAACTATTTCGGCATCGACCCCGGAGCCACGTACAACTTCCGCAACCTGCTCGCATCGGATCCCAATGCCTATGTCACGAACAACATGACCGGCGCGACCCTCATCGCAAATGGCTTGCAGGTCCATCTCAATGGAGATGGCTTCGCGGGTGCACAAGCGCTTTACCTCAAGCTGGTGGACATCGGAAGCACCGTCGCCGACAACGACAACGATGGCGATAGTGACTTCACCGATTGGGATGACGACAACGACGGCTTGCCCGACTGGTGGGAAATCCAGGAGAGCATCGATCCGCTCGATGGGCTGAGCCTGAATGGCGGAAGCGGCGACCGCGACAACGATGGCATGAGCAACCTTGCCGAATACAAAGCGGGCACGAATCCAAACGACCCGGCCTCACGACTCGCACTCAGGATCAACGCCAATGCCAGTAACCTGGAGGTGAATTGGCAAAGTGTGCCGGGCAAAAATTACCGCCTCTGGCGCGCGACGGACCTGCAGGCGCAATCCGCGCCGTGGTCAGCAATCTCCTTCGGAACCGCATCAGACATTGAAACCCAACAGGTGGATCCCATCCCACTCGCCCATCGCTGGTACTACCGCGTCGAGCTCGTCGACTAGACGGCCGAGCAGCCGGGGCATCTAGCGTACCGTGGCTGTCCTCAGCCGCGAATTGAGAATCAGGAATGAGGCTATTTGCCCTCTCCTCCGGACTTCTCATCAACTGTTGTAACGGTGCTAATTGTGGTGTGCCGGGTAACGACGACACCTTTTTCAATCTCCAAGATAAGAGTTTTGCTAAATATGGGCTGAAAAGTAAGGTCAAACGCCAAATGGTCACCTTGCGGTATGCGGATTTCACCAGTATACCAAACCGCAGGCCGCGATACGCCTTTGCTTGGAGCGTATGGTTTCAATTCGCGAGGCATTTTATTCTGATGCAAATCGAGTCGCTCAAGCAGTAAGATATCATCCTCGATCTTCCACACCGCACTGTACCCGGAGTAGTTCGATGTTGAGGAAGGCTTAAACTTTATGCCTTTCGAATTAAGCAAAGGGCTCATTGGATGGTCGATGGTAAAGGTCGAAACGCCATCAATCGAAATTCGATCCAATTCTTGATCTGTCGCCGAAGCGTAGAAGCTATTCGCCAACCAGAATGAAAATGCCAAAACAATTTTTACCGTGCTCACTTCGCCCCCCTTTTGTTGGATCGGATACTTCGTTCACCTGCGCCGCCACATTGCATATACCGCAACACCACAAAGTACAAATTCAAGTCCTGATGTTACCAGCAAAATGATGACATCGAAAACAAGGCTGAAGTCATTTGATGCGGAATACTCAAGATAATGAAATAGAGCCTAAAGAATCAGAGCAGAAACAGCCGAGACTTTCACGCCATCGCGAAACGTTTTACCCCAAAAAAGTAATAGTATTCCGAAAGCAAGGCCTGCAACAGGAACAACCAGCATCTCTGCATCAAACATTCGCGACTCCGTCTCTAGCGATGCCCTGGAAGCTCGTTATTCTGCGTTCAACATTTGTCATTATGTACGGATTCTCAACCTCTTTCCCACGCCCAACTTTTGCTAATAATTTCCGGACACAATTTCCGGACACAGAGAAAATACGAAAAACGTGCATTTCATTATGACACTATATCCTTTTCGTTGGTCTGCTGACCACGTCGACGCGTTTACTCAGCCTGATAGAATTTAAATCGGGTGAAAACGGAGCGGTGCTCCATGATACGAAACGGCAGCCTGCTCAGGCGAGGATTTCGTGAACAACGCGTGCCGCTTCGACTCCGGTCAAGCGTTGGTCGAGGCCCTGGAAGGGGAAAGAGAAGCGATTGCTGTCGACCCCCATGCTGTGCAGGATCGTGGCATTGAGATCGTTCAGATGCACGGGAGCTTCGGTGATGTTGTAGCTGAAGTCATCGGTGGCGCCGAGGGAGAAGCCGCCTTTGACGCCCCCGCCAGCCAGCCACATGCAGAAGTTCCGAGGGTGATGATCCCGACCGTAATTTTCTTTGGTCAACTCGCCCTGCGAATAGACGGTGCGTCCAAATTCGCCGCCGAAAACGATGAGCGTGTCATCGAGCAGGCCGCGCGCCTTGAGGTCCTTGACGAGGGCGGCGGTCGGTTGATCGACATCCATGCATTGATCCTTGATTAACTTCGGCAACCGTCCGTGTTGATCCCAACCGCGATGAAGAATCTGAACCGTCCGGACGCCGCGTTCGATGAGTCGTCGCGTGAGCAGGGCGGAGTGCGCATAGGTACCCGGCTTCTCGACATTGGGCCCGTACATTTCCAGAGTGGCCTTGCTCTCGGAACCGAGGTCGGTCAATTCGGGCACGCTCGACTGCATGCGAAAAGCCATCTCATATTGCGCGATGCGGGTTTGCGTTTCTGGGTCGCCAAAGCGTTGCCAGGACTTCTGATTGAGCACGTTCAAGGCATCCAACATGGCGCGTCGATCCGTGGGATTCACGCCCGGTGGATTCTTCACATACAGCACCGGATCCCCCACCCCGCGCATAGCGACGCCGTCGAATTTGCTGGGTAGAAATCCACTGCTCCACATGCGCGTAAACAGGGCTTGCGCCTGGCTGTCTTTAGGGAAAGTCGGGGTGAAGACGACAAAGGCCGGAAGATTCTGACTCACGCTGCCGAGTCCGTACGACAACCAGGACCCCAGGCTGGGTTTGCCGGGTTGCTCGCTCCCCGTCATCACAAAGGTGCACGCGGGATCGTGATTAATGGCTTCGGTGTGGACCGATTTGATCATCGTCAACTCATCCGCGATGGTCTGCATGTGAGGAACGAGTTCGCTCATCCAGATACCGGCGTTCCCGCATTGGCGAAAAGCAAACTTACTCGGCGCTACGGGCAGGCTGGTCTGACCGCTGGTCATGGTGGTGATCCGCTGCCCCTGGCGAATGGAATCGGGCAGCTCCTGGCCGAAGTGATCGTGGAGTTTCGGTTTGTAGTCGAAGAGATCGATCTGTGACGGCGCCCCGTTCATGTGGAGATAAATGAGATGCTTGGCCCGGGGGGCATGGTGCGGAAAGCCCGGCAAGGCGGGGTGAACGCTGCTGGATGCGTGGGCTTGCTGGCCAAGCAGTTGGGCCAGGGCTACGCCGCCTATTTTCAATCCGGCACCTTCAAAGAAGTTGCGGCGGGTTTGGATGCGGTGGAATTCGGATGCAGGGTTCATTTTGGAAGAGGATTCAGACAACTCGCTCAGTTTTTGCTAACGACTTCATCGAGATTAAATAGAAGATTTGCGACGAGGGTCCAGCTGGCCAACTCGACCGGATCCAAGGCCGGGTCGGGCTTGCTTTCTCCGTAGGCGATCAGGGCTTTAGCCGATTCAGCATCGGCAGCATAACGCGTTTTCTGCTCATGTAACAAACCCCGGACGACCTCCACTTCATCTTCGGCGGGCATTCGACCGCTCACGGTACGCCAGGCCCAACTCAGACGCTGGTCGTCCGTTTCGCCGGACTCGTTCAGTATGCGTTGGGCAAAATTTCGCGCCGCTTCGACGTGCTGAATATCGTTCATCAACTGCAAGGCTTGCAGCGGCGTATTGCTGCGTCCGCGCCCGGCACAACTCTGTTCACGATTCGGTGCATCGAAGGTGCTCATAAACGGCGGTGGCGCGGTGCGCTTAAAAAAAGTGTAGAGGCTCCGTCGATAGAGCCCCTCCCCGCTGTCCTGTTTGTAATACCGGGTATTGCTGCCGCCAAAGGCCACCGGCTCCCAGATATTTGGAGGCTGATAGGGACGAACGCCCGGGCCTCCGATCGTCGGCACGAGTAACCCGCTCATGTACAAGGCCTGATCGCGGAGGATTTCTGCATCCAATCGAATGCGCGGCCCACGGGCCAGCAAGCGATTCTCCGGGTCACGATTCAAAAGCTCGGGATTTGCGGAGGCGTTTTGACGATAGGCGTGACTCGTCAACAAATGCTTCACAAAGGCCTGAACATCCCACCCATCTTCCATGAACTGGCAGGCCAGCCAATCCAGCAACTCCGGATGGCTGGGCGGTGCCCCTTGCGAACCGAAATCGGCACTGGTCTTAACCAGGCCAGTGCCAAAGAACTGCTGCCAGAGACGATTCACGGCCACACGCGCGGTCAATGGATGCTCCTTGTTGACCAACCAGTTCGCGAGATCGAGGCGGTTGTAATCACGATCCGCTGGTCGCTCCGCCATGGGGGGAAGAAAAGCGGGTGTGATCCGATGTACCTTTTCACCGGGCTTGTCGTATTGGCCGCGAATCATCACGAAACTCTCGCGCGGCTTCGGAAGGTCCGCCATCACGAAGGTATAGGGCGTATTCTTTTCGATCTTGTTTTTCTCTTCGGCGATCGGGGCTTTCTCGCTGACCAGCGACGCAAGAATCGCCCTCGATCCCGCGTAGGTGTGTTCCAGCCAGTGACTGTAGAGCTTTTGATGCTGTTCATCGGTCCAGGTTTCCACGCGGTGGCTTTTCACCCATTTGCGCAGGTCTTCTGGAAGCGACTTCACGTTCTTGCCGGCGTTTTGCTGTTTCCAAACCGCCCAGGACCACTGTGGATCCGTCGCTTTTTCCACCGTCGATGTAAAACCGAAGTGATCCCAATGCATTTTCCCGGAGAACTGCGTCAGAGCGAAACCCGTAACCTTCGTACCCGCGGTCAAGCCCACGTCCTTAGCCGGAACTTCGAGGCGAACCCACTCGCCGGTTTTGGGCAAGGGTCCCATGTCGACTCGCTCGTGCGTCTTGGGCTTCCCCCAGCCTATTTTATCATGTGCCCCCCAGGCGGCCCGGTGACTCCAACCTTTCACATGCCATTGCAGCATGATGGATTCCGGCGGGTTATCGGGATCCAGGTAGGCGTATACGAAAAAGACCGCGTCCTGGGGAATGATGCGAGCCGGCCCCTCCTGATAGACATCCTGGCCGGTAATATTTTCTGCGATCCTCGTCAGCGCCAGCGCGCCTCTGTACACCGGTCCTTGTTCGGCATTGGTCAGTTGGATGGCAGGGCCCGTGGTAGATAGGCTACCATCCGAGGGGAAGCCATCATCGAACCAAATCGTTTCCGTCGTCTGAGGAGGCGGCAGTGGATTCTGTTCGGCGGGGTCCTCGTAGACGATGTTGCCAACGGTCTCAGCGATACGCTTATCAATGGCGACGACCTGGGCATCCAACTCTTTGATGCGGCTTTCATCCTCTTCACGGGGAATATGCAGGATGGGCGGGGTATCCTCGCGGTTTCCGTCCATGGCCGGATCGGCGGCACTGTTAAAAAAGGCATAGAGCGAATAAAATTCCCGGGTTGAAAGTGGATCGAACTTATGGTCGTGGCAAACCGCGCAACCCGCGGTAAGTCCCATCCAGACTTCTGCAGCCGTGGAGGTGCGGTCGACCGCATAGCGATAGATCCATTCTTCATTAATGCTCCCGCCCTCGCCGGTGGTGACGTTGCAGCGGTTGAAGCCAGAGGCGACGCGTTGATCGAGGGTGGGCTCGGGCAGCAGGTCCCCCGCAAGCTGCCAGCGGGTAAACTCGTCGAACGGCAGATTTTTGTTATACGCGCGGACGACCCAATCGCGATACGGCCACATCGACCGTTTGTTGTCGAGGTGCATGCCATGGGTGTCGGCATAGCGAGCAAGATCGAGCCAGTACCGGGCCATGTGTTCGCCGTAGGTCGGGCGAGTCATCAACTCATCGATGAGGCGAGACCACGCGTCCGGTCGGGTGTCGGCCAGAAATGCGTCGATCTCCGCAAGGGTCGGCGGCAGGCCGGTAAGATCCAGCGTGGCCCGGCGAATGAGCGTCTCCCGATCGGCTGGCGGAGCCGGAGCAAGACCTTCCCGCTCAAGGCGCGCCTGAAGAAAGGCATCAATGGAATGGATAACGCCGGGGCGCTGTGGGACATCGGCTTTGCGGGGTTTCACGAAAGCCCAATGCGCTTCGTACGGTGCGCCTTCACCGATCCATTGCTTGAGCGTCGCTTTTTCCGTCGGGCTCAAGGGCTTGTGGAAATCGGGTGGCGGCATGATGTCGTCATCATCGCTCGACTGAATCCGTTCCCAGAGCGCACTCTCCTCCACCTTGCCAGGCACAATTGCACGCACGCCATCGTGGTCGGCAAAGGCGCTTTCGGCGACGTCCAACCGTAAATCTGCCTTGCGCTTTTTGGCATCGAAGCCATGGCAGGCAAAACAATGATCGGAGAGGATCGGTCGAATGTCCTGATTAAAGCGCAGGGGTTCGCCAGCGGAAAGGCTGGATCCTGCAAGTACCGCACACAGGAAGCGCGCAGAACGGTTGAACAAATCGCCGAGCATCACATAAACCTGCCTGCAATCGAAGAGGGATACAACAGGAGATGTGAGCTATTCATCAGCGTACGAGCCTGGGCTTTTCGGTCCCATTTTAACATTCCAAAGCGGACGAGGTCCTTTTAGAGTCTCGCCATGAAAAGAAATCGATTGGGTAAGAGCGGCGTTGTGGTTTCAGAAATCTGCATGGGCACCATGACCTTTGGCGAGCGATGTGATGAGAAACTCTCCTTCGAGATCCTGGATAAGGCTTATGAGGCTGGAATCGATTTTTTTGATGCGGCCGAAATGTATCCGGTGCCCCCTACCGAGGAAAAGTATGGCATCACCGAAGTCATTCTCGGCAAGTGGATGAAAACCAAACCCCGCGATTCGCTGATCATTGCCAGCAAGGTGACGGGTCCGGGTCACGGCTGGTTTGTCCCCCCGGTGCGCCATGGGAAAACGACCCTGGACCGGCATCAGATCGTCCGCGCCGTGGAAGCCAGCCTGCAGCGCCTGCAGACCGACTACCTGGATCTGTATCAAACGCATTGGCCCGATCACGATATGCGGCCCGAGGATACAATGGGCGCCTTGGACGAGCTGGTTCAGAGCGGTAAAGTGCGGGTGATCGGCTGCAGCAACGAAACGTCGTATGGCCTGATGAAGAATTTGTGGACGTCCGATATGCATGGATTCGCGCGTTACGATACGATTCAAAACAATTTCAGCCTGAACAGCCGGCGCTTCGAAGACGAGCTGGCCCAGGTATGCCGCCACGAAAAGGTCAGCCTCCTCCCCTACTCCCCCCTCGCGGGCGGGGTCCTGTCAGGGAAATACAACCAAGGGAACCGACCCGCAGGTGCACGTTTTTCACATTACCTGACCGCCGGGAATGAACGCCAGGTGAAGATGGCCCAACGCTTTGTGAACGATGCGGCGATTGCTTCGACCGAACGTTTTCAGGCGATTGCCGACGAAGCAGGCATGCACGTCATTACGCTCGCAACCGCCTGGAGCAAGCAACATGACTATGTCGCTTCCACCATCGTCGGCGCAACAACCGTCGAGCAGCTCGATCCCATTTTCAAAGCGGCGGACTTAAATCTCGATGGTACGGTACTGGCGAAAATCGATGCGGTCAGCCAGGAATTGAAATACCCCATGGGTTGATGCCCCGGGCATTCCGCTCCGCATCGGAATTGGAGACGTAAATACTTGATAAAAGACTGTGAATGTTGAGCATCATTACTTCGTCTTAATCGAAAACCAAAAGGATCGTACTATGAAATTTATCCTCTCCCTGTTATTTACCCTCTGCCTCCTGCCTACCTTTGGTGCGCATCACGAAAATGACCTCTGGCTCGACTACAAGGGCAAGGCCGATCTTCCCGGAAGCGGCAAACACATCACGCTAATGGCGGGTGATGAGGAGTACCGCTCTGAAGAAACGATGCCGATGCTGGCGCGCCTGCTATCCGAGCGTCACGGCTTTGACTGCCGGGTCCTGTTTTCCATCAATCCGGACGGGAACTTTGTTGACCCCAATTTCTCAGGCAATACCCCTGGCCTCGAAATTCTTGCCATGTCCGACATGTTTATCTGCGCGACGCGATTCCGCAAATTGCCGGATGATCAGGCGCAGCACCTGATCGACTTCTCCAAAACCGGGAAGCCGATGATGGGCTTGCGCACGGCCACCCATGGATTCAGCGGCGGAAAGTTCAGCTTCGGCCCGCCCATCCTGGGTGAAGGCTGGGTTGCTCACCACGGTGGACACAAAAGCGAAGCCTGCCGAGGCATTATTATCGAAGAGAAAAAAGATCATCCGATTTTACGTGGCGTAAAGGACATCTTCGCCCCGAGCGATGTGTACACGGTGAAAATTGATCGTCTGAAAGAACGCGGCGCAGACTTCCTGGTCCTCGGAGCCGTCCTGGAGAACATGAAGCCGGACAGCAACCCGGTAACCAACAAAAAGAATGACCCCATGATGCCGGTCGTCTGGACCCGCACCTACACAGCCGAGGGCGGCAAGCCTGCACGGGTCGTTGCATCCACGATGGGGTCATCCGTCGATTTCGTCCATGAAGGCCTTCGTCGCATTGTCATCAATGGCGTCTACTGGGGCCTGGGCATGGAAAATCAGATCAAGCCCGACCTGAACATCGACTTTGTCGGCCCCTTCAAACCCACCTTCTTCGGGTTTAACAAAGGCGACTTCTGGAAAGACAAGGGCCTCAAGGTCTCCGACTTGAAGTAGTCTGCACAAGACGCGAGTATATGAAACGGCGGCCCTTCGGTCGCCGTTTTTATTTACCCGGCGAACGGCTTAATGCATTTCGATCTGGCAGGAACCCAGCCCGCCCCGGTAGTAGTTGAATTGCACATTCGGATGTGAGGCGAGCAGCGACATCGGCACGGCGGAATCTTCGATTCCCTTCGCGATCATCAAGGCGGTCAATCGCTGGCCTAGCGGATTATCATGTGTGCCAGCCTGCCAGATGGAAACCTTCTCCGCGCGCCAGGTTTCGCGTGGGCCTACGGTAACCGCGCGTTGTGGCACCAAAGTCACATTGCCGCCACCCGAGGTCCGTGCATTCTGGGAAAGCGTAATGGGATGGAGCTCCACGATCCGGGTACGAAGGGCGCGATACTCGTCCGGACTTGGCGGCGCATCGACATACGCACCCGCCCGTCGAAACGGATCGTTAAAGGCCCAATGCTTCACATCACCCTGCCCGCCCTGCATGACCGCGCATCGAACCCCTTCCCAGCTTTCGATGTACGACTGCACATCGGCCGTGGGAAAATGCAGGTTTGCTTCAGGAATAGGTTGGCTCAGGCGATCAAAGCAGAGGGCGCGGTCGGCACGCTCGAATGAAAGCGGATGCGAGGTGGGAACAGCCTGTCCATCAGCGTCAATCCATTCGTCCATGCCCCAGAAATGGGCATGGTTGAGATCCAACTCCAGCTCATTCGCCAGGCGGGCGACCAGCGGCAGTTGTTCGGTGGGTCCGATCGGGCCGCAAATCCCGGCCGGATTATCGGAGGTCGCGGATTTCCACGCGTGAATATATTCCAAGGCCTCTGCCAGATAAAAATCTTCCAGGGTGTCGTACATCACGACGCGAAAGCCCGGACGGGAGAGCTGCCGGAGATCCTGCTCGCTTAACCGCGCCGCATCCTGAATCAGATCATCTTCAAGCGTAGTATAGTCCCACCAATCGGGGGCTACTTGACTCAATCGCCTCGTCATACCATTTCCTCCTGTTCATAAAACGAATCGCCGAGTGCCGTGGCAAGGGGATGCCAATCGTGCGCCGAAAATCCTCGGTGATCATGTCGGCACCAACCTTCTGCCGCAACAAAACGCCCTGAATGGACCCCGACCAGGCGATCCATTTCTTCCATGGTACGGAGGTAGGAATCCATCCCCTGCGTGACATCCAGCCATTCTTTTTGACTATTATGTGCGGCGAGTGCCTGCCGTTTGATTGATTGTAGATCGCTTACGTCCACATATCCCTGCGGCACGACCGAACGCCGATGACCATCGCGCAGTTCCAGGGGCATGGCGTGGTACACCGCAACCGCTTTGAACGGAGCATCTACGGGGGGG
>JBLIND010000074.1:0-19862 GCA_047639095.1 Candidatus Omnitrophota bacterium
GTCTATATGAGCCCGTTGACCCGGCGCTCGTCACCCAGGGACCCCAACGCTCGGCCTCGCCGATCGCCTGCCTGACCTAGCTTGGGTCTCCGACCCGACTCCTTTACCCGTCTATTTTACCCGTCTATTTTACCCGTCTCGTACCCCGCTCCGATCCAAAAGGGGCCGCAACGCCGCTCTTGCGCGTTTTTCAACAGCCTGCTAGGCTCCTTTCATGAGTGAACTTCTTGAAGGTGTCCGAATTCTGTTGATCGACGATGATATGGATTATTCGGAAACGCTTCATGCGGGACTGCACGCCGCTGGCGCGACCATTACTTGCGCCGGCACCATCGCTGAAGGCGTGTCGCTGTCCGGGGAGCATGAACGCGATCTCATCTTGCTGGATCTCTGCGGTGCCTTTGATGCGCGCAGCGGGTTGGAAGCGTTCAACGGTCTGGACACAACCCCGCCCATCATTCTGCTCACCGATAACGATACCGATTCTGAAGATACCGTGGGCGGTCTTGAGCAGGGCGCGGATGATTACCTGATGAAGCCCTTCACGATTCCCGAGTTGTGTGTCTGCATCTCCGACGTGCTTTCGGGATATGATCGCACCCAGGATTCCGTGCTCTTTTCCGGCGACCTGATTATCGATCGAAGTCGGGGTGTCGTCTTCTGCAAGGAGGAGACCCTGACCATGCCGGCTGACGCACTCCCGCTCCTTAGCTGGCTTGCGCAGAACGAGTCGAAACAGTTTACCGAATCGGAACTGCTGGATGCGCTCTATGGTGGGCAGCTTCGGGTCATGCTCGATCAGATCAGCACGCGCCTCGCCCAGGCCGGATCTGTTTGCCGGATCAGCCGGGGCCCGCAGGGTGTCGGCCTGGTGAACGAGGAGGGGTAAGCCCTCTCCTGCATGAATCGCCCCGCCAAAGCCCAGTTCGTCCGTTCCTGGGCGACCCTGTTGGATTCCGGCATCCCCATGGAGGAATCCCTCGATCACCAGCGGAGCCATGCCGCGCAGTCCGGTGCCCGGGTCCTCGCAAGTGAGCTGAGAGATCGCATCCGCGCCGGCCAGGATCTGGATGAAGCGCTCGCGCTTACCCGGGCCTTCGTGAGCGTGCCCGAGCGGGCGATGATCAAAGCCGGAACCCAAACCGGTCGCCTGCCGGAATGCCTGCGCCTCCTCGCCGATCAGTGGGAGGAGCAGTATCGCGCGCACATGATGGCGGTGGCGCGAATGATCCTGCCTGCGATCGTTGTGCACCTCGCCGTACCCGTGGTCAACCTGCCGATTCTGTTCACCGGAGGGCATCGCTTTGCCAAATTTATAAGCGGCTGTGTGGAAGGCTTTATCGGCCTGTATGTATTCGCTGGCGTCTTGTTTCTGTTGTTTAAAGTGCTGAAAGCCGTGCCGGGATTTGAAGCCGTGACCTATCGCACCCCGCTGTTGGGCCGGTGGCTGCGTTCGGCGGCCGCTTCGCGCTTCTGCCAGGCGCTCTATTTTTACCTCGTGGCCGGCGTGCCCATGTTGCGTGCGCTTCCCGGCGCCGGAGCTGCCTCCGGGAGTCATACCTTGTCACGTCTCGCCGAGGCTGGGCGGGCACGCATGGAGCATGAGGCGGCGAGTCTGGCCGATGTCCTGCGCGATGCCCGCATGTTGAGCTCGGAGCAGTTGGCCATCCTCGAATCCGGCGAGCATGCGGGCCAGCTCGATTCCACGCTGCAACACGTGGCCACCTTGTCGCGCGATTCCGCGGCGCGCGCCTTGAACCGCCTGGCCCTGATCGTGCCGAGCCTCATCTATTTCGGGGTGGCCATCCTCGTGGTCATGCGCATCTTCAGCTACGTATCGTCCTACATGAAGATGTTGAGTAACATCATGAACGGCGGCTGAACCTTTACGGTTTACGTCCCGGGCCTTCACGGGTTATGCAACCCGCATGAGTGAATCCCTTTTACCTTGTGTCGAAGTCAACCCGGCCGGAACGCCGGACGCCGCCGTTATCTGGATGCACGGTCTCGGTGCAGATGGCCATGACTTCGAGAGCCTCGTGCCCGAGCTGGATCTTCCGTCGGATCACTGCATCCGTTTTGTGTTTCCGCACGCGCCGGTGCGACCCGTTACGGTCAACGGCGGCATGCCCATGCGCGCCTGGTACGACATCTACGCCATGGACATCAACCGCGAGGTCGATGAAGACGCCTTCGAAGAATCGGCTACCCAGATCAGTGCCTTGATTCGTGCCGAAATGGAGCGGGGGATTCCCAGTACCCGCATCGTGCTTGCGGGTTTTTCCCAAGGCGGCGCCATCGCCTTTCACGCCGGCCTCGCCTTTTCCGAGCCGCTGGCCGGCATCCTCGCCTTGTCGACCTACCTCGGGATCCCCGCCCAAGCCGCCGAAGGGCATGCAAGCAATCGGGCCATCCCCATCTTCATGGCACACGGCACCGCCGATCCCGTCGTGCCCTTGAGCCTCGCTCAACGCGGGCGTGCCGCCCTCGAAGACAACGGCTACGCCATCGGATGGCACACCTATCCCGGTATGCAGCACGCCCTTTGCCTGGAGGAGATCGAAGCGATTTCCGAGTGGTTGCAGGCGCGTTTGTCCCTAGGTGTGTAGCATGGACCACTGGTCCGTGGGGCATGGGACACGGGGACGGAATGAATTCCGTAATCCGCGTGGGACGAGGGCTTGGGGAGATTCCAAAGAGTCGCCACCCTGGCCTCTTTCACAGGGTAGCGTCCGTCCCTATCATCGGAACCCCACGACAAAACGCCTCGGGCTTAGCTGAGGATTGGCTTCGATGGCCGGTTGTGATAAAACTCCCGCATGAGGCATTTGCTTTTCGCAGGAAGGATTCGTAGTTTTTCACTACACGTTTTCGTGGTGACTTTGTTCGCGGGTCTTTTAGGGCATGGCGTTGCGGGGGATGATTCAGACGGATTCGGTAACGATATTTTCGGCGATTTTAACGCATCAAATAATCTGGTGTTCGCATCGGGTACACTGAAAGAGCAATTAAAAGCCCGCGTTCTGTCCGAGTTGAAGTATGAAAACCTGCCGCTCGATGATTGCCTGATGGCACTGCTCAAGCAGTTGCAGCGCGAGTATCCGGAACAGGCGCTCCCTCACGTGCGCATGGTGGATCCTGAGCTGGACCGGCGTGTCATCCCAACCTGCTCACCCGTCTACTTGTTGCCCGACTCCAGGTCTTCCGACCATAGGAACGATTTCAAATCCGCCTTCCGATGGTAGGAACGAGTGGGTGCTCGCCCGACGCCGTCGAGATGGTTGGGTGGCGATGAAAATCAGCATAAATGTTTAATGAAATTGGGTCTTTCCATTCTACTCTGTGTACACTGGGTCGTACACTGGGTCCTTGTAGACGCAACCTGCCGAAAACCGGCGCCTATTATGTCCATGTGATGAGTCGGGTGGTCAACCGCGATCACACATTCTCGGGCCCAATGAAAAAGCGCACTTCCGAAGACTTATGCGGCAACAGGCCGGCTTCCCCGGGCAGGGGATCGTGACCAGCACTGGCGCTTAACAAGCCGGGTCGGTTTGCGAGACCTAGCGTTTGCTGCGTCGCCGAAATAAACCCGCAGCAGCCAGGCAAGCCATCGGCAAGACGGTCGAGGGCTCGGGGACGGAGGTGACATCCCAGCTGCCGCCCGGTGTGGTTCCAATATTTGAGTAGCCGATGTTTGGGCCAGGATTGTTAATGGTTGCATCCTGTCGATCAGTACCTACTGAAACATCAAAAAATGTAATGGTCTCTCCAAACCCTGAGCCCGTTCCTGGAGGTCCAATAATGTTTTCGTCGAAGACGATCCCCCACTCCTGTGGCGTCGTCAAGCCACCAAAGTTTATGTAATTCGATAAAACGGTTGAGGTGGTATTATTCAGCGAGAATATTACAGCATCTCCTGCATCTTGGACCGTCAGGACTGTTGATAAGGGTGTTATATTGCCCGTAGTGCCGACGTCGGTATCGTTAACCGTGATCACGGCGGTGATATAGTCGCCAATGGCAAAAGGAGCCCCTGATGGATCAGACATTGGATCACCCGTCCAAGTATATTCAATGGTTACGGCACTGGCCGTATGAATGAAACCTGTTAAAAAAAATGCAATAATGAGGCTGACTGACTGATGCATGGTGGACTCCTGATTGATCCGCATCCCAAGCCAGAGTAACCTAAGCAGCGAACTAGCGCTTAATGATAAAAGGCGCACGTAATCAAACTTAATACATTCCAGTTATTACATGAGAATAAATATGGATTTGACGCTTAAGGTGTGTCTGCAGGCCGTGTTCAAGTCTTTCGCAGGAATTAAACCTATCATATGTCAACGACAGGAGGTCCTGCTGAGCCTAAGGGGGAAGAGTCACCCCCCCCCAAACATAGCAGGGAAAAGTATGACCTCCCAACATTGTCAGCTTGATGCGCCCGAATCAGCTATGTCGTGGGATACGTGCAAAGCACAGATACACAAGTGAACGGTGATCGTAAATCAGCATAACTTCCGTCCCATAGGCTTCGCCGAAAATTTTGAGTGAGCTGACTAAGCGGCTAAACTTCATTCAAACTCACATGGCTGGCTAGGCGCTGGCTACAGGTTTCTCTAGGGCCACAACGACTTATAAAACGAGAGGAAAAATTACGGCCTTAGCGGCGTTTTTCGACCCCATTTTTTTCGCTGAGCCTTTCCGATTATAGGAACGCCTTTTTGGTGCGCTTCCGATTAAAGGAAAGATCGTACGTGCAAACGAGGCCGTCCTTCACACAAGCCCACTACACAGAACACATATCGAATCCTCAAGGCGGCTCCATCGCCTTTCACACCGGCCTTTTTGCCACCACCGGCATTCTTGCCTTAGCGGCGACGCAGCAGGACGACGGCGAACAGCAGGGCCAGGGGCAGCATGGCCCGGGGTTCCGGAATCGCGGCGACACTGTTGTCGCCGGTGATTTCGAGGCTCCAGTTGTTCAGGACGAAGGTGCTGCCGTCGCCGAACATGTCCTCAACATACAAGGTCCACCCTCCGTTGGCATCGAGGCCGTTGAAGGAGGAGAGGAGTGCGGTGGAGGGCGCACTCCCTACGGCTGCGGCTGTACTGGTAAGCGAATCGATGTTCCGCCCGTCGGGTTGAAAGACGCCGACGACCGGGACGCCACTCGGCGGGGCACCGGGGCCGGGCACGGTCTGGTAGGTGTGGGCATTTCCGTTGATGCCTGCATCGTTAAAGTCGGCCCGTATCCCGCCGGCATCGAAGTAGCCCAGCGTATTCCCCCCGTCCATGCCGGGTCGGTTCAGCAGAACTGAGAAGCCGGTGCTGTGTTGGACGTAGGCATACAGGTCGCCGTTGATGCCGGTGAAGGCGGGGAAGCTGCCCCCGGCGATGTACAAGCTGACCGTGAGGTCGGTGATATTCACAATGGAGGAGCTGACGATTTGCAGGTTGGCCAGGCCGCTCCCCCCTCCGTCAGGAACAACTGCGGCGAGGCTGCTGAACGTGTAGGTTTCGGTAACCGGCAAGGCCATCACATGGCTTGCGGAAATCAGGGCGGACGCCGATGCACAAAAGCGGATCATTTTTTTCATAGGGATGTACTCGTAGTTAAATTTTTCACGGGGTGGTGTCGAACATGGCGCGGTAAATCGCGCTGGGTGGGGCGGAGGCATGGTTATACAGAAATTGACCTACACCGTCGGCGATTGACGTGCCGAGGGGAATCCAGCTCGCACCTCCGTCGGTACTGCATTCGATCAGGAAGCTGCGACCGGGAACACCCGCACCGCTCACCTGGATGACCGGGCCGGGTTGCGGGTTGAGGCCGGTAATGTTTGAGCTCAAGCCCGCCGGGGTAACGGTGTTGACCGTGATGGTTCCGGTGGAGGTGAGTCCGCCGGCTTCCATCACCACGTAGGTGAAGGTGTCGCTGCCGTAAAATCCAGGGTTGGGTTGATACACGATGTACGGTCCAAGCATGTAAGCGCTCGCCTCGCCGGAGCTCGGAGCGTTGACCTGGATCACCGTCAGCTCGCCGCCGTTCTGGGGGATGTCGTTGGTGACCACACTGCTGGCCAGGATACGAAAACCGGTAATGGGTGAGCGGCTGATGGCGTCCGGACGATCGGCCGGGGTCAAGTTCTTCTCGATCGTGAAGGTGTCGCGGACCACGCCCGTCGAGTCGAGAAAGCGGGCGTTCAGGGTCAACCCGTCGACATCCAGGATGAACGAGCCGAGGCGTTCTTCGGAGTAAAACATCACCGGATGATTGAGTCCGAAGTCGTTGCCGATTTTACCCGCGGATCCGGTGACCGTATACACGGTGCCGATATCAAACTTGGACCGCGTATACGCGCCATTTCCGGCCACCTGGCCGTCGCCTCCGTCCAGGACCATGCTGCCGGCGTTGAAGGTGCTGCTGTGTCCGTAGTGGCCGTTCAGGAAGTAGGAGCGTTCGTAGGCGTGACTGTGGCCGGAGAGGACCAGGTCCACGCCGTGGGCTTCCAGCATAGGGACGAAGTTTTCGCGCATGTCGATCAGTCGCCCTTCGGTGTCTGAGTTGTGGGTGCCTTTGGTGTACGGGGGATGGTGCCAGAACGCGATGAGCCACTCGTTGGTGACGTTCATCAAATCCTGTTCCATCCAGGTGTGCATGGCGCCGCCGACGGATCGATCGGTTTCGTAGGCGTCCAGGCAGATGAAATGGATGTTGGCATATTCGAAGGAGTAGTAGGCTTCGGTCCCGGAGGGCATGCCGCCAATTTCTCCTGCGGTAGGGAAGGTGTAGTTCTCATAATACGGACCCGTCTGGGTGGCGGAGTCGGCCGAGCGACCGTCGTGGTTGCCCATGGTGCTCCAGACCGGCGTCTGCCGGAGCACGGTCGGATACATGTCGAAGAAAGCCAACTGGTACTGGGCGTCGGTCCCGTCATCATAGGCGTTGTCTCCGAGCATGATGAGCAAGTCGGTGAATACTCCGTCGTTCAGACCGAGATAGGCGTTGCGCACCGCGCGGGCGCTGCTGTTGCCTGTGCCCGCGTCACCCAGCAGCCAGATGCGGGTCGGGGTGGACGTGCCCACGCTGGGGGCGGTCTTAAAAAAGTGATCGGGATCATCTCCGGCCAGGACCTCGGTGCTCGATCCGATACTGTAGAAATAGGTGGTGGCGGTGGTTAATCCAGTGAGGACGACCTCATGTTCCGTGGCCAGGGCTGCGCTACTGACGGACTGAATCAGGTTGCCGGGGGCGTCGCCGTAGTTCACCTGCGAGTCGGTCGCGGTGATCGTACGCCAGCGAATCGTGATGCCGGTTTCATGGTTCATGTGCAGGTAGGGGCCGCGGCTGACCGCTGTTGGTTCGTTCATCGACAGGCGAGGTACGAGCACCATGTCGCTGGACGTGGGAGCACCGTTGTTCCACACCCCGACCGCCAGCACGTTGTTGCCGACCTGCAGTGCGGGAAGAGCGTTTGTTGTAATGTCTGCCAGCAACCCATAGGCAGGGACCGTAGCATTGCTGGATTCATGTGAACTCGCATCCGCATTCCAGGCCAGCGCCCCGGCCGGCATTTCCCCCGAGCGGAAGACTTCCACCCCGTTGATCCACGCGGCATAGCCATCATCATAATCCGCTCCGATAAACAGGTTGGTAACCGTGCTCAGATCGACGATGGAGAAAACGCTCCGCGTAAAAACCGAGAAGACATCGTTTGGAACCGTCGTCTGATTTAAGGCGGAAGCGCTGCCTCCGTTGTCGTAGCCGATGCCGTAGGTGCCGGCGGTCCAGCTGCTGTCGTCAAAGGTCTCCGCCATCCAGGTGGCATCAACGCCGGAGGCGGTCTGGTTCGCCAGGTAGGTCATCGCCGCATGTTGCTCGACGAGTACGGTCGCCGGGACGATGACGGGTTCATTGATCGAAAGACGGGGCAGGAGGACCAGGTCGCTGCTGGTCGGGGCGCCGCGGTTCCAGATGCCGATGGACAGCACGTTGGCACCGTTGGTCAGCGCGGGTTTTCCGACGAGCGTGATGTCGACCAGGACGCCGTAATCGGGTCCGGCTCCGTTGCTCGACTCGTGCGAGCTGGAATCGGTATTCCAATTCGGTGCGCCGGCCGGCATTTCCGGGGAGCGATACACTTCGACTCCGTTAATCCAGGCCACGTAGCCGTCGCAGTAATCTGCCCCGATGAGCAGGTTGGTTACGTTGGCCGTGTCGGTGATGGTAAAGCCCGCGCGGGTGTAGACGGAAAAGGTTGCGGAGGATACCGGGGTCTGCACCAGGCTGGCGGCACCGCCCGTGCCGGTTTCATAGCCGACGCCATATAGGCCTGTGGGCCAGGTGCTGTCATCGAAAACGGCTGCGGTCCATGTCAGTCCGATGGCGGGATCGGTTTCGTTGGCGAGGTACCGCATGGCGGAATTTTCCTCCACGAGCACGGTGGTCGCCGCAGTGGCCAGGTGCAGGCTGAGGGTCAGGCAAAAGATCAGGTATTTCATATTCATTCCGAGTGAGTCGCAACGGTTTGTAACGCGGCCAGCAAGCGTTGCTGGTGCGCGCGATTGGCAGGCACCGCCTGACGGCTGCGGGGCAAGGCATTAAAGTGGCAGATGGCTTCAAGATAGGCTGTGCGAGCGGCGTCGGCATCTCCCGCTTCGAACAGGCAGTCGCCGCGTTGCACGAGCCACGGGTCTTTGCGTGCGCTGGAGGCGATCAGGGTCTCGAGGCGTTGCAGGACGGCCTCCGTGCGTCCACTGTTGCGCTCGATATCTAGCGCGGTCGATTGCAGGCTGACCAGTGGGCCCAGGCGTTGGAGGCCTGCTTCGAGGCCGTGGAGGGCTCGATCCACCTGGTCGTTTCCGGAAGCGGCGCAGGCTTTTGCCCGTTCGACGTAATGCTCTGGCAGCGGTTTGAGGTCCGTGGGATAGCTGTTGATGAGCCGATCGTATTCGTCCGTGGCGGCCAGGTGATCTCCCTGTTTGGAGAGGACCCGCGCGCGTTCGAGACGCGCGGAGTAGTGGCGCGACTGCTCGGCGATCAAGCGGTCCAGGACTTCGAGGGCTTCCGGCAAGCGGTCCGTTTCCGACCAGATCCGGGCCAGACACAGTCGGGCGTCAGGGTGGCCCGAGTCCAGCTCAAGGGCCTTTCGGGCGTCGGCTGTCGCCGGGCCATACGCCTGGGCGTGCAGATACAGCCTGGCCCGTTTTACAAACAGGTCAGCAGCTGCAGGTGCGCTTGCCAGTCGTTCATTCAGTCCACTCAAGGCCGCTACATGGCCTTGGTGTGCCTGACAGAGGGGAGAACCGGTAGACAAGAGCACTAAATATACAAATCGGTGGCGCATAGGTGGAGGATGGTGGTCTCATTCAGGCAGGACAAGTCGAACATTCTTAACATTGTTTAAGATTAGTCAAAAGATGTCCGACATGTTTAGGCGTCGCTGCATGAATGCAGAATTAATTTGGTCTGGATGGTTTTAAATGTAACTTGCCTGGATAGAAATTTCGTGAACGCACCCTAATTCCTTAAGGAGTACTATGACGCTTGAGGAGGGGTTGCGGGTCGGATGTCTGGTAATTAAGCTGCTTTACCCGCTGCCACCTGATACATCGGCGATATGCATGCACCGACACGCCAATCACACGGACCTGAGCTATGAAAATTGCTGTACTATCACGAAATCCTAAACTTTTTTCGACCTCTCGTCTGGTAATGGCCGGGCAGCAAGGTGGGCATGAGGTTCACGTGGTCGATCCGTTGAAATGCTACATGAACATTACCACGGCCAAGCCTTCCATCCACTACAAGGGCGAGGAGCTTACCGGCTACGATGCGGTAATCCCTCGAATCGGGGCTTCCATTACGTTCTACGGCACCGCCGTGCTCCGGCAGTTCGAGATGATGGGTGTATACTGCGTGAACGAGTCCGTTGCCATTTCCCGCTCGCGGGACAAGCTTCGCAGCCTGCAGTTGCTTTCCCGTAAGGGCCTTGGCCTTCCGGTGACGGGTTTTGCCCACAGCACCATGTACACGGACGATATGATCAAGATGGTGGGCGGTGCGCCCCTGGTGATCAAGCTGCTTGAAGGCACCCAGGGAATCGGTGTCGTGCTCGCCGAAACCAAAAAGGCGGCAGAATCCGTCATCGAGGCCTTCCGCGGCCTGGATGCCCATATACTCGTCCAGCAATTCGTGAAGGAAGCCGGCGGCTCCGACATTCGTTGTTTTGTGATTGGTGACCGCGTGGTTGCGGCCATGAAGCGCACCGGCGCCGAAGGTGAATTCCGGTCTAACCTGCACCGTGGGGGTTCCTCCGCCTTGGTGAAAATCACTCCCAAGGAGCGTGCAACCGCCGTGAAAGCGGCCAAGGTCATGGGCTTGAATGTCGCCGGCGTGGACATCCTCCGGTCCAACACGGGCCCGGTGATCATGGAAGTGAATTCTTCCCCCGGCCTCGAAGGCATCGAAGGCTGCACGGGGTCCGATGTGGCGGGTCAGATCATTGCCTATATCGAAAAGAACGCGCGCCCCAACTGCAATAAGTCCCGCGGAAAAGGTTAAATCGTGAGCAAGAAACGCGAATCGTTTGAGATTGCGGGAGGGGTGATCAGTCCGGGTTTTCGGAGCACGGTCGAACTGCCCATTGCAGATTTATATACGCATACCACCGTCACCATGCCCGTGAAAGTGATTCATGGTCGGCGGGAGGGTCCGGTTTGTTTTATCTGTGCCGCGATTCATGGGGATGAAATCAATGGGGTGGATATCATTCGCCGCATCCTGACATCCAAGCAGCTGACGGGGCTTCGGGGCACGTTAATCTGCGTGCCGGTGGTGAACGTTTTTGGCTTCTCCGACAATTCCCGCTACATGCCGGATCGCCGTGACTTGAATCGCTGCTTCCCTGGAACGGGTTCCGGATCGATGACCTCACGCCTCGCGAATACCTTCATGACCGAAGTCGTCGCGCGCTCGGACTACGGACTGGATCTCCACACCGGTTCAGATCATCGCGCCAACCTGCCGCAGATTCGGGCCTGCCTGGATGATCCGGAGGTTGTGCGCCTGGCGGAAGCCTTCGCCGCTCCGGTGATTGTGAACGCGCCCTTGCGTGAAGGTTCGCTGAGGGATGCGGCACGGGCAACCAATACCCGTGTGCTCGTTTATGAAACCGGTGAACCCCTTGAGTTCGACGAGTTGGGGATTCGAACGGGTGTAAGTGGGGTGCTGAACGTTCTGCGCGCGATCGGGATGATCGCCCCGCGAAAGAAGCCCCGGCGCGGGGCCGCTTCACATGTGGTGCGTTCGACCTCGTGGACGCGTGCACCGCAGAGTGGCATCCTCCATACGCAAATCAAATTAGGCCAAGTGGTCCAGGAAGGCGATGTCATTGGTATCGTAGCCGATATCTTTGGTGAGCATCGCAAGGAAGTGATCGCCTCCGCATCCGGCATTGTCATCGGACTCTCCACGATGCCGCTGGTGAATGAAGGTGCAGCCTTGATCCATATCGCGCGAACATCCGAGGCAGACCTTGTTGCCGAAACAGTGGAGACCCTGAAAGAGGTCGTGCTCGATCCCGCTCAGATTCGCGAAGAACAACTGATGGATGATTGAGGCATGGTGGGCGTGATTCAGGCGTGTGCGAGGATTGCTCATGGACGCGCCTTGCTTTAAAAATGGTGCGGTGAACCGTTTGCACATGCTTGTCCTGGCCTGGCTGCTCCTGCCTCTGGTGGTTGCGGGGAAGGATGTGGTCGGCTATGAGGTTCGCTTCGAGGGCACCTTGTCCAAGCCCCTTCGCACCCTTCTTTCCGAGGCCTCTCTCGCGGTGGATCTCCAACGCGTTGGTTCGGTCTCGCCGCGGATTCTGCGGGTACGGGCGGAAAAGGATCTCGAACGTTTTGCCGCCGTTCTCCAGTCGCAAGGGCATTTTGGCTACCATACGGCCTTTGATCTGGTGGAAGACCCCGCACCCGCCCGCCTCGTTTTCCAGGTGATCTCGGGGGCCGTTTATACGATCGGTTCGATCCAGACCAGCGGTTTGTCGGATGAGCCCGATCTCCCATCGCTGGGTGCCGCTGCGAGTACCGCGCGCCTCCGCGCGGTCGGAGAGTTTGTACTCACCGGCGTGAAAAATCTGGGCTATCCCTGGGCTCGACTGGTCGATACGCGACTCGAGCCAGATCATGGGCGACACGTGCTTTCGGTCACCTGCGTCATAGAGCCTGGACCCCAGGCCAATCTGGGTGGGATTCATCTGGAAGGGCTCAAGCGGGTGAAGCACGACCATATCGAATCGAAGATCAAATTGAAGCCGGGCGAACGTTTTCGCCTCTCCCGCCTCACCGAGCTGCAGAAAGATATCGTCGATACGGGTTTGTTTAATTCGGTGCAGGTGGGCCCGGGCAAAGGTCCCGATGCCGATGGATCCGCCGCGGTGTGGGTTCAGCTCCAGGAGCTGCGCTACCGAACCTTGTTTGCCGGTGTCTCCTATGAGGCGGATCGTGGGGTCGGTGGGAATGCGGGTTTCGAACACCTGAACCTGTTCGGTCGTGGCGAACAGGTTTCAACCCGCTTGGCCATTGATGACATCAGTCTCGCCTGGCGCAACCAATACAGTAAGCCGGATTTTATTCGGCAGCGGCAAACCCTGAGCGGAAAGTTGGATGCACTGGAGGAGTCCACCGATGCCTTCGATTCAAAAACCTACACCCTCGGCACCGGGCTTTCCCGGCCCTTCGGTCCGCGCAGTCGGGCCAGTCTTGGCGTGGCGCTGGAGGAAAATCAGGTGGAGCAGGAGGGGGTGGATCGTGATTTCCTGCTGGTGCTGACGCCCGCAACCTTTGATCGGAATACCAGCGGCAGCCTGCTCGACCCCCGGCATGGCTATGCCATAAGTCTCAAGGCCGCTCCGTATTGGAACCTGCGTTCCGAAGATGTTTTTTTCTTTAAAACACAGGTGGGGGCGCGGCACTACTTCCCGTTGCGTGAGCAGCCTGCGCTCACCCTCGCGACGCGCATGGTGGTGGGTAGTTTGAATGGCACGACGTTGGAGAACATCCCTGCGAACGAACGATTTTTTGCCGGTGGCGGTGGGTCCGTGCGCGGCTATCGCTTTCAATCCGTGGGGCCGCTCAGCGAATCGAATACGCCCATCGGCGGGATGAGCCTGATGGAGGCATCGGTCGAGCTCCGAGCCACCCTGGTAGGTGCGTTCGGAGGCGTGTTGTTCTATGACGCCGCATCCGTCGGCACCGATGCTGTTCCCGGAAGAGGGGCGAGTATTCAGGAGGCGGTGGGCGCGGGTTTGCGATACCAGACCCCACTGGGTCCGATTCGCGCCGACCTGGGTTTCCCCTTGGATCGCCGGCCCGATCTCGATCGCGCCTGGCAGTTTTACCTGAGCCTGGGGCAAGCGTTCTAACATGGCGCGCCGGAAAAAATATGTGCGCGGGGTCCTGCGCTGTCTGGGAATGGGGGGGCTGTTACTCCTCCTGGTTTACGGGGCCTTGCATACTTCCTGGGGGCGTCGCTGGTTGGCGGGTAAGGCGAGTCAGGCGGCATCGAAAGCCCTGCATGCGGAGGTCGTTGTGCAGGGCCTGAGCGGCTGGCTGCCCGTTCATCTGAAGGCCGATCACCTTCGCATGGAGGATGCCGGGGGTCTTTGTCTGGAGGTCAAGGGCTTATCGGCCAAGGTCGATGTCGCCTCCCTGTTTCGGAAGCCCATTCGGCTGCATGCCCTGACGGCTGAGGAGCTCACCTATCGGCATCTTCCCCCACCCACGGAGAAGAAAGGCGGCCCGCCCCCGCGCATCGAATTACCCCTGATCCAGGTGAACGCCTTGTATCTGCCGGAGGTGGACCCCGACCTGCAAGTGGCGGTTGCTGGATCGCTGGCGACGACGGATGGATTGACCCTCGCAGGCACGATCGAGGACGCGCACACGCGCGTAGTGGGTGCATTTGATCAGGCCGCCCACTCCTGGAATCTTCGTGTCGAAGTAGCGAGTGAAAGTCTGCTCCAGCGGCGCATCCCCTTGCCTGAACCCCATGTATTTACCCTGGAGGCCCGGCAGTTGCCCACCGCGCCGGTTCAGATCGATCTGTCGGTCGCGGATCTGGGAACCCTGCATAGCACGCTGACACGTACCTTGGTCGCGGATCGACATCGTTATCAACTGACCCCAAAGGTGGCATTCGAATCGAAGGTGCTGCCGCCTGAGCTGGAACGTTTGCTCGGTGCTGTTTTTGAAACCCGACTGGATGTCCATCAAGATGCGGAGGGCGCCTGGTTGGTGGAGGTTGAAGACCTTCAGGGTCAAGGGGTTTCCGCTCACGCATCCATCCGCCTGGGTGCTGAAGGCGAGCTGAACACCCGCTACAACGCGATCTTTGATGCCTTGAGCTGGCCGCTGGGAACGGGGGTGGTCCAGGTCACGCGTTGCGTGGTTACGGGAACGGTCGCGCGCGTGGCGATCGGTCGTCCGCTGATGATCGAGCTGGATGCGCAGCCGCAGACACTCACCGGACTGCCGGGGGATCTTTCTGCTTTGATCGGGCAGACGCCCCGGGTCCAGCTGCGGCTGGTTCCCGGGGCCACCAATCGGGTTGAACAGCTGGTCGTGCGTGGGGAAGGGCTTCGCTTGACTACCCAAGGGTCGTTTACCACGGCGCATCCGGCGTTAGAGTGGGCTCTGGACCTTCCCGATCTATCGCGCTTGTCGGTGTTTTCCGGGAAGTCTGTCGTCGTTGGTGTGCAGGCCACCGGGCATCTTTCCGGCACGTGGAAAGAACCGGCTCTCGCTCTTTCCGCACGCCTGCCGGACCTGCGTGTGCAGGCACACGCGATTGATGCGGCCACGGTCGAGTTGGAGACGCGCGGCGGCGAGGAGGGGAGCTTTCGCCTGGGCGGAACCTGGCGCGATCTGCCCCTGCAAGCCGGCGGGGTGTTTGCAAAAGTGGACGAGGTCTGGTTGTTGAATAATCTCTGGCTGAGCGATTCCGCTCAGAACGCGATCCGCGGCTCGCTCTCGTATACGCCGGAACATCAGGCGACGTCCGGCCGGATTACCGGCACCTTTCACCACCTGGATGCCTGGCAGTCGCTATTAAACCGTTCGGTGACCGGGCGGGTGGATGCGGCGGTGCAACTGGAGATGAGCCCGGCTGGCTTTCAGGTGGCCGCAGACCTGGCCCTGGAGGAACTCGCCCTGAATGCGGTCCGGATCGAAGCCGCCCACCTGGGCCTGATCGGTGATTCATCGAACACCTTGAAACCCTGGGCGCTCACCGGTCGGGTCACCCGGGCACGATTCCAGCAGTTGGTTCTGCCTGCGATGGATGTTCAGGGTCAGTTCTCAACAAATGGTTTTACCGGTGGGTTTGCCGGCGAGCTGACATCCGGAACGAACGTGGCGCTGCGGCTTGCTGGCGCGGTGCACCACACGGCGGTGGAGGATGTCCTGGCGCTCGAACAGGCCTCCGGGGAGGTGTTGGGTCAATCGTTTGCGCTGGAACAGCCTTTGATGCTGTATCGCACGCCCGCGGTCCTGATGGTGCCCGATGGCCGCTTCCGCTGGGGTGCGACGCGACTCGCTGCACGGGGCCTGCTTGAGGGGGATGTCCTCGATGCGGAACTCAATCTTGAACCGGTGCCGCTTGCGCAGCTGCCCCACCCGGCGGTCCAGGCCTTGACCGGCGAGCTCGCGGTCTCGGTTTTGCTGTCCGGTCCGCTCGACGACCTGAATGCGCGACTGGAAGGCCGCATCGCGAATTTTGGATCTTCGGATCCCGCCTTTGAAGATGTTAAACCAGTCCGCCTGGCGCTCAGCGGATCCTTGACCAATCGCGCTTTAAGCGTTCGGGGGGTGGTTGCCAACGAGGATAACAGTCGGCTGGTGGTGACCGGTTCGCTTCCGGCCAACGCCGCGATACGTCCGTTTCAGGTGCAGGTGGATCGCACGGGGGACTTAGCGGCGGCGGTCAAGGGCCAGATCGATCTTCGGCTGCTGAATGCGTTGCCCTTTGCGTTTGATCAACGGGTTGAAGGCATGCTGGACGTGGATATCCTTGTGAAGGGGCAGTTGGACCAGCCCGTGCTCGGAGGTCGGATGAGCGTGCGCGATGGGTGGTTTGAGCACTATGTGCTGGGCACCCAGTTGCATCAGATCCAGCTCGAAGTGGAGGCGCTCGACCAAGAGATCCATTTGCGATCCCTGCGGGCGATTGGTCCGCAGGGTGGGCGCTTAAGTGGGGGCGGTCGCTTCCGGGTGGGGGCGGGTGAGGGCCCCCCGCTGGATGTGCGCTTAACGCTTGAGGATCTACGCTTGGTGCAAAATGATGTGTTGCGTGCGTACGCCTCTGGAGATCTGCAGGGGCAAGGTTCGTTTAAGGCCATCGCGTTGAAGGGTAAACTCTCCCTGGCCCCGGTGGATGTGCACGTCCCGCGTTTTCTTCCTCCTTCCAACAAAGGCTTTACCTTGATCGATCCGCAACGACCGGTGAAAAAGGCCGTGTCCCCAGACGTGGCGGATCGACCGTCCCCGCTGACCATGGACATCCAGGTGGATGTCCCGGGGCGTCTGCAGATTGAAGGCCGAGGCCTTCAGTCGGAGTGGGCGGGCACGTTTCGAATGCTTGGAGACCATAATCAGCCACGCATTTCGGGTGAGCTCCGGCCGCGACGGGGCCGTTTCGATTTCTTCGGTCAGCCCTTTCGTTTGAAGGAGAGTAGCGTTCGCTTTGCCGGAGGGTATCCACCTCAACCAACCCTCGACCTCGTACTTGAACGACAGAAGGGGGATCTGCTCGTCTATCTGAAAATTTCCGGGACGGCCCGGGAGCCGGTGATCCGCCTCGTATCCGAGCCGCCGCTTCCGCAGGATGAACTCCTGCCCCGGTTGCTGTTTGGAAAAGAGGCGGGCGAACTCAGTCCGCTGCAGGCCTTAAAAATCGCCCGGGCGGGTAATGCGCTGAAGGGCGGCACCAGTGCGTTCGATGTCATGGGTCGCGTGCGCAGCTGGTTGGACGTTGACGAGCTGGAGCTGGATCAGGCCGGCAGTGAGGATGCCCTGGCCAAGGTGCGCGTCGGCAAAGCGTTAAACGATCAGGTCTATCTCGAGGGCGAAAGCGAGCTGGGTGGCGGAGAGAATCGTTTACGCCTTGAGGTGGAGATGACCCCTCGCTTGAGTCTGGAGAGCGACCTGAGCAGCGAACTGAAACGGGGCATTGGCTTGAAGTGGAAGCGCAAGTTCTAATCGGAAATCTACATGGTCGAAGCGGGGGGAGTCGGAATCCACGTTTCCGATTTTGCCGAGCAGAGACGATGTCGGCTTGCTTCGCCTGTTTCACACCTTCCGATAAATGGGCGAATACGTTGGTTTATTGGATTAATCAGTGGCTCTTGGCATGCCGCTTGCCTTATGTGGGGTAAGGCGTGCATGCTGTGCATGCAGCCAATATGAAACACATAAACAAAAATGGAGAACGAGAGAATGCGTAAAAATATAACTGGAATGACAATGGGATTGGTACTTGCGGCTTTGTCTGCGGGTACGGTTCAAGCGGAGCCCCAATTGACACAGGGAACCAAAGAACTGACCTTGCAGGGCTTTGCTGATTTTGAGACGAGAGAGGACTACTTTGTCTACCTCGACCTCGGATATGGCACCTTCATCAAGGATCATCTGGAAGTCGGCCTGAACTTTGGCGCGAACTCCTCGGATGCCTCTCAGAACTACAGCATCGGACCATTCGTTGAGTATAACTTTGCCAATGGCGGAGACATGGTGCCGTACGTGAATGCAGGTGCACGTTGGGCGTATTCCGATGTGTCCTTCGGTACCGGCGGCGATCTGTTCAGCGATTCGGGCAGTGTTGCTCTGCTCACCGGTGAAGCGGGTGTGAAATACTTCCTGCGCGAGAACATCGCGATCTCTACGGGGCTCTCCTACGAGTGGGCATCGGATGATATCTTCGATGCGGGCGACACCCTGGAAGATGGGAACATCCTCTTCAAACTCGGCATGCGCTTCTACCTGTAAGCGAAGCGAAACGGTCAAGACAGCCCGCCTGGTTTCAGGCGGGCTTTTTTGTATCCCGTGGGATTGGCATTGCCCCACGAGACAAAATCACTACTATGCATGATGTGACGTATCCATTTCAAATGACGGTCCGGACTTCCCGATGAGCGACTCCGGTATGGAGTCTTTCCCCGGCCTGATTTTCGCGGTGAATCTGGATGGCAAGGGCGGTGCCCTGGACATCCCTTCCGCGGAGATCCGACACGAGCTCGAGTTGGATTCCTTGACCTGGATTCACCTGGATTACTCGGTCGACGGTATCCAGGATTGGCTGCGCCGGGTCGGTGGTCTCGATGAAGTAGCCATTGCTGCCCTGACGGCATCGGAACCCCGTCCGCGCTGTATCCCGCATGGCGAAGGTCAGATTGTGATTCTGCGCGGGGTGAATCAGAATCCCGGCGCAGACCGGGAGGATATGATTTCCCTGCGCATCTGGATTGAAGCGGATTGCATCATTTCCATGCGCCAGCGTCGGCTGCTGTCAGCGTCGCTGATTCGCGATGCGTTGACCGAAGGCAAAGGTCCGCTCGACCAGGGCTCGTTGATCATCTCGCTGGGGAGTCACATGTGCGATAACATTGCGCAGGTGGTGGCCGATCTCGATGAGAAGGCGGATAATCTCGAAGAAACCGTGATGACCATGGCCAGCCATGACTTGCGTAGCCAGCTCGCCGATATCCGTCGCGAAGCGATTAGCGTGCGACGGTATCTCGCCCCGCAGCGGGATGCCCTGTCCGCCCTGATGAACCTGCGTCTGGCCTGGTTGGATGACACCAACCGCATGTACCTGCGCGATGTCGCGGATCGTACCACGCGCTACATTGAAGACCTGGACGCCATTCGTGAGCGCGCCGTGGTTACCCAGGAAGAGCTCAACAGCCGGATCGCCGAGCGGATGAACCGGATCATGTATTTCTTCTCGATCATCACGGGTATCTTCCTGCCCCTCGGATTGCTGACGGGTCTGTTGGGGATCAATGTAGGCGGCATGCCTGGCGCTCATAACGACCTCGCCTTCTGGATGGTGTGCGGGCTGCTCGGCCTCATTACCCTGCTTGAGTTGTGGATCTTTAAAAAGTTGAACTGGTTCTGATGACTCCTGAATTCAACGATGTGTTTCAACCCGTTTACCGCCCCTTGACGCACCTGGGCCTGGGTCCACTGGACTGTTGGATCAAGCGCAGTGCGCATGATTGGTCGATTGCTATACGCCGGGATCCAGAGCAGCAGGTGCGCTGGGTGCGCGATGAAGCCGCACCCGAGCGATCCGAGGAGCTGGTCTGGCAGCGGTTCCCCGTCGACAAGCGCACCGCCCGCTTAAGAATCAAGCCCTGCTTCCCCGCCCGTCCCGTGGTCATTCGCCCCGATGCCCCGTATCGCATATTGCCCGGTGATAAGGTGCAGTTTTTTATGAGCGTCCCGCTGGGGCTCCGGATCATGACCGATGAAGCACAACCGGTCGTCCTGCTCCAAGAACCCAGCATGATTCTATCCAATACCTGGTTTGGAGATCACGCAGAAGGCGAGCTTGCGTTTTCGTTACGGACCTCCGCCAGGCGAAGCGTAGAGGAGTTGGATGATCGGCGTTATCGCATCACCTGCCCCGTGCGTATGAAGAACGTATCCGGTGAACTTTTCAGTTTTGAGCGTTTCTGTTTGCGGGTGTCCTGTCTGAATATGTATCGGGGCGCAGCCCGCTTCTGGGCCAACGAAATTGGCGTTACGTACAAGGGTCCGGACCACATCAGCCGCGTCGCGTATACCGATAAGGC
>JBLIND010000075.1:0-19854 GCA_047639095.1 Candidatus Omnitrophota bacterium
CCCGCTTCGCTCAAGGTAACGGTTTTGGTGATTTCGACCGGCGTGCCGACCTCCAACACCACCGCGCTGAGCGTGACGCCGAAGTTGGCGGATGAAACTTCAAGGGTGAGCTCCCCGCTGGCATCCGAAGCCACCGCCGTGAAAATGAGATTTGAACTGAGCGGCACTTCATTAAATAAGGCCTGACGGTTGATCGGACCCATGCTCCTCGTCGCCACGCCATCGGTCACCGATATCGTAACATCACGCGCGGCCTCGTTGATGAGCGCATACACCCGAGCGGTGATCCTCAACTCAGGATCCAGGCCGGAAACCGTGACCGCCAGGCTGTTCGGATTAAAGCCGAAGACCAGGTCCGTTAAGGCCTCGTCGTTGTACCAGGGATCCGTGGCCAGACCACTCCAACCCGCCGCATTCACATCATTGTTCTGACCGGTTGTGTTCGAGCCGTTTCCGCCCACCACAAGCATACCGACCCCATCGACCACCGCGCCATCCCCATGCCGGATGACTGACCCGGCAGGCACGCTTGCATTCGCGCCGCCGTTCACCTGGTTCCAGTCCGCGAGTACGCCCGGGTTGCCATCTGTATCGCCAGCCGATCCGAGGTCGAGCTTGATCACGTCACCTTCGGCCAGGGGCGCAGCGGTGACGCGTACCGGCGCCGCAGCAAGCGCAACGAGGAGAACGGCTCGAACCCAACTTTTCAACCAGCGGTTTTTCATATTAGCGTCGCTTCTGGGATAGCAGCCACCTACGGAGGAGCAGGCAGCGTGCGGCGCGTATTCTTTTCATGGAGTGGATCCTTTTCAACAGCCAGAAGCGGAACCATGGATCTTTCGCACCTGCGCGCCGGATGCAAGCCCGGAATACGCCCACACGATGTGTAGCAGCTACATTCTACTTTTGAACCGCGTACAAATATGATGAATGATACATCCGAGATGTACGCTACCCCTCGTACGCCGAGTGAGCAGCCATGAAGAACACCCCTACCATCCTACGCCTCTTATCTGCGCTGGCCTTCGCCTGGGGAACAAGCCGATTTTATTGCGGAGAAGAATGCCCACGCGGACGACATGATCTTCACCATGTCCCATCGCATCAGCTACTCGGACACCAGTGCCCTGCTCAATGGCTGGAAGGCCCGGTATCGAAACCACACCTGGTCACTCTTTAACCTGCAGGAAGATATCGGCGAAACCACCGGCAGATGCTTTCTCCAGGATGTTGCGGCGAATCAAATCATTGATGTCTCGCTGAGCCATATCCTGTGAACATCTGGTGAGCTTGCCCCACTTGGTCGACGTGAGCTTTCCTTCAAAACCATCCAGTAGCTGATTGAGCATGTCGCGCTGACGCTCATGGAAGGATTCCCCGGCATGTTGTTTCCAGAATTCGGCCTTAACCAACACCGTGCCGAGCAGGGATTGCGAACGCTCAATCGCCCTCCCCATCGCATGCAGATACCACTCCATCCAGACGGAGATATCCAGCGGACCTTTCTGACACTGTTCAAGGGTGTCGTAGTACGCTTTTTTCTCCCGCTGAATCTGGGTCGACATGCTGTAGAATCGAAACGGCGTACGGTCAGCCCGCGCAAGCAGCAGGTCAGCCAGCGCCCGCGCGATGCGTCCGTTTCCATCGTCAAATGGATGGATGGTGAGAAAGTAGAAATGAGCGAGCGCCGACTTAAGGACCGGGTCCTGCCCCTCCTCTGCATTGAACCAGGAAATGAAGGCCTTCATTTCCTCCTCCAGCCGATCGTGGGGTGGCGCCTGGAAGTGCACCTTTTCATTTCCGATGCGTCCCGATACCACCTGCATGGGCCCGTTCCGATCCGTACGCCAATCGCCGATCGTAATGCGGCCCATCGCATTCCATCCGGTGGGGAACAAGGCCGCATGCCAGGCGAACAATCGTTCTGCATGCAACGGCTCCTGATGATTCCTCGTGGCATCAAGCAAGACCTCAACCAGACCATCGACCCGCTGGTCCGATGGCGTAACGCCCGCGTCCTCCAGCCCCAGCTTACGCGCAAGCGATGATCGCACGGATTGGGGGCTCAGCGTTTCCCCCTCAATCTGCGACGTATTCACCGCATCCTGGGTCAGCGTACGGATCGACGCCTCCTCCTGCGCGTCCAATCCCAGGGCACCCATGCGACCCAGCAAAATCCCCTGCTCGTGCCGGACCTCCGCCAGTCGGGAGGCGAACCTCGCTTCGTCCCAGATGAGCCGCGGCCAGCGGTTATGCCCGTAAATATACATTTAATCTCCGTATCTATTGCGGAGATTATAACGCTATTCTCCGCAAAAGCGTTCTACGACCCGTAGCCCGTTGCCAGATCTCAACATCCTATTTCCTGGGTGCGGGTATAGGAGCGGGCAGGATGCCCCGCGCTTCCAGGAGGCCCATCGTTTTCGCGTCTTTTCGCGTGTTTCGCGGGCCGATAAAGTCGGAGGCATCAAGCTTCAAACAACTGCTGGATCACGAGTGACTGTCGCTGCATTGGTCTATAATCCAACCACCCTTTGCCACGGAGTGGCTTGCGCCGCATAGGTCGGGTTTCAACCCCGACATCAACCACCCGGAATCCATCGCGCCCTTGAGGCGACGCACGAAACCCAATGTCCACCCCAAGCTGTTCTGTATGAATTGTGTATGTCGTACACGCATTTGCTCTATCACATCGTCTACAGCACAAAGGATCGCCAACCGGCCATCGCCCCGGCCTGGGAGTCACGTCTACATGAATTTATGGGTGGCATCATACGGGATATGAAAGGCACGCCAGTCTGTATAAACGGCACGCAAGACCATGCACATATTTTTTGTTATCTTCATCAATCCACCTCCATTGCGGACGCGATTAAAAATCTCAAAGCGCGTTCGAGCCTGCGACTCAGCTCGACCAGGGCGTGCCGGGTGGGAGATCCACGCTCTCGAGATTTCGCAGGGACCAGCGGATCATCTCGCCGATGATCGGTGAGAGTTCTTCCCCTCGTTTGGTCAGCCGATACTCGGGATGTTTCGGATAGCCTTCCGACATCACTTTCTCGATCACGCCGAAGCGCTGGAGGCGATCGAGGCGGTCGCTTAAAATGTTCGTGGTGATGCCCTCCTCGGCGGCGATGAAATCCTTGAAACGGGACTGACCCAACAGCAGGTCCCGCACGATCAGCAGAGTCCACTTGTCGCCGAGAATATCGAGGATCGAGGAAACCGGGCAGGTCGATCGAAACGGGCTGGGGTCCTTTTTAGATTTCGGCATGCCCAACCCTAGCACCATCCCGGAGAAAATAAATACGAAAGCTTAATTGTGTTTTACAAGTGTAGTTGTATATCTGTATTTCTGAAAACAACCCATAAACAACAGAATTTTGGTGCTCTGAAGGACCTCTCGCAATATGTATTCGATCCCGAGGGCATGCCCATTCGCCTGGAATCGAAGCTCTTCTTACGCGATCGCATGCAGCTCACGGGCATGGAGGTTTCGGTGAACAAGGACGAGCCCGGCACCGGCATGACCTTTTATCATCGGCATAAACAAAACGAAGAGCTGTACATTTTCATCTCCGGAGAAGGAGAGATGGAAGTCGATGGCGAGCGTTTTCCCGTGTCCGAAGGGTCGGTGGTTCGGGTCGATCCTTCAGCCTCCCGCGCCTGGTGGAACACCGGATCGTCGGAGCTCTATTACGTCTGCGTACAGGCGGTTGCCGGATCGATGCGCACGTCCACCGCGGATGACGCCGAGCCGGTCGAAGGTACGGTACCGTGGATGAAATCCGAACCGGCGTAGGGCGACGATGGAACTGAAAACCTTTCTCGTTATCAACGCCTGCCTGTTCGTCCCCTTTGGCGTGGCCATGTTGGCCGTGCCCGGGCTCTTGTTTCCGTTGTTCGGACTTGGGCTCGACGGGGACGGGCAGTTGATGGGCCGTATCGTCGGCGCGTCGCTGCTTTGCCTGGGACTCATCAGCTATTGGATGCGCGCGGAAGCAGTAACCCCGGCCGTGCGCACCTTTCTCCTCGGCAGCATGGTGTTTCATTTTATCGACGCCGGCACGACCTTTGTGGGCGCGTTCACCCAGGTGATGAATCCCCTGGGCTGGATGTTTTCGTCGATGCACTTTGTGCTCGCGATCGGCTTCGCGCTGTACCTCTGGCCGCTGGGCAGGGGGGAGCCGAACCTTGGTTCGGAGGGTTAGGCGGGGAAACCGCTCCGTGACGGAGCATCGTACCCCGGTACCTGGCCCAACCTCACAGCCGCACGCGGAGAATCCATGCTTTTTTCATGGCACCGGATCGCGCAACAGGTAAAACCGGGGCATGAAAAAGAAACTCCTGCTCCTATTGCTCGCCTGTGCATCTTCCGTTTTTGCACATACCGCCACGGATGACATGGTCGATGCGACCCGTCTCTGGATCAACTCCTTGACCGAGGCGCAGCAGAAAGAAGCCCTGTTTGCCTGGGATAACGATCTCCGCACCGACTGGGATTTTCTGCCGAGCAGTTTTATCAAGCCCCAGGGTCGACGCTTCGGGGTTTCCATCGAACACATGACGCCGCATCAGACGATTCTCGCCTACAACATGCTGAACTCCGTGTTGAGTCAGCGCGGCTATCTCACAGCCTCCACCGTGATGACCCTGGAACAGGTGCTGCACGAATTGGAAAACAAGAGCGAGCGGCGTAACCCCCGACGCTACTTCGTATCGATCTTTGGCAAGCCCTCCAAAACCGACACCTGGTCCTGGCGGTTTGAAGGGCATCACATGTCGGTCAACGTCACCCTGGTGAAGGGGCATCTGCACTCCATCACGCCGTCCTTCTTCGCCAGCAATCCGGCGGAAGTCACCGAGGGGCCGTTCAAGGGCTTACGTGCCCTGGCCGAGGAAGAGGACCTGGCGCGTCAGCTCATCAAATCGCTGAATGCCGAGCAGCAGAAGAAAGCGATCTTCGCGGAAAAGGCGCCCAAGGAAATTCTCAGCTCCCAGGACCGCAAAGTGAACAAAGGCCTGTACCACCCACCGGTCGGCATCGCTCTCTCCGACATGAACGCCGAGCAGCAGAAGCTGGTCGAGCAGCTCACCGCCGTTTACACCGGCAAATACCGCAGCGATGTAGTCGCGGAAGTGACGCGCAAAAAATTACTCCCGAACCCCGAGGCCACCTGGTTTGCCTGGGCGGGCGGATTGGAATCCGGCGAGGCGCACTACTACCGACTCCAGACGCCGCACTGGTTGTTGGAATACGCGAACGTGCAGAACAATGCGCATCATGTGCATGCGGTCTGGCGGGATTTTGATGGGGACTTCGGAGCCGACCTGCTGGGCCAGCACTTCAAGGGCGAGCACAAGTAAAGCGGTGGACGATTACCTCGGACACGTGGTCATTCTCGACATGGCCAGCACCTACATCATTCTCGGCACGCTGGACCAGGCCGATCCGCATCATCTCACCCTGAGCGATGCGGATGTGCACGATTTACGGGAGTCGGGCAGCACGCGCGATTTCTATGTAAGCCAGGCGAAGGCGGGCGGTATCCGCGTGAACCGCCAGCAGGTGCTCATCCGTCTGGCGGAGGTGGTGGGGATCACCCGGCTGGACGATTTTGTGGGGTAACGCGCAGGTTGGGTATCTGACCCGACGCTTCCAGGGACCAGGTCGGGGCGGAGTCCCAAGTTACACTACTACGGCTTGAGGCGAATCCGGATGGGCCGATGCCGTGAGGCGGTGGCGATGCGGGGGTCTAGCAGGATGTCAACCTGCTCGATGCGTTCGATGAGGTTGCTGTTGCCGAGTAGGTAATCGATGCGGCTGTAGGTATCCGATTCGGCATCCACATAGGTCCAGACGTCCCCCTGTGGATCGGCAACCTCCAGGAGGCCTGCCCCTGAACCGGCCACCTGCTGCACCACCGCGCTGTTGCGATCGTCGTTCAAACACGCGAGGACGAGCAGCGGGTCATCCGGCGATTCATTCACCCGCTGTTTGATCAGGTTGCTCAGCTGGCGCGCCTCGTTGCGCCGCATCTCGTACTGGCCGAGGGGGTGGAAATCCTTCGACTGCAAGTGGCCGATGACGATGCGGATCGTGGTGTTGGTATCGGGCGTGAACACCACCTCGCCAACCGGATGGCGATCGACAGCCGGGGTGCCATCCACGGTATAGCTGACCTCATGCACGATCCCGGACGCGCAGGCGAGCCGACTCAGCAGGGCAAAATTTCCGGAGGCCTCGTGGAAGGGGCGGTAGACGAATGGGTAAGCGAGCCCGGCCTGAGCGAGATCGTTGGTGAAGACAGTGAAGGCCTTGTCATCGCCGAGATCGAGCACGACCAAGGTCTCCGGGGAGGTCTCCGCAAGCAGCGCGGAAATCGCAGCGCGACTTTCGGTGGATTTGAATTCTTCGGCCAGGCCATCGCCGTTTCGATCCAGGGTGGCATAACCATCCAGATGCCAGACGAGGAGCTCGAGGGTTGACGCGGAGGTCAATGGATTCGAAACGGGTGCCGGCCCGCTCGGACTGCAGGAGACGGTGCAAAACAGAAGGACCGCACATGCTGCCAGGCAGGCGGTCCGGCACAAATGCCCTTGCTCAGTCAGGCTTTGCGTATCCTTTTTGGATTTTCTGCTCCACGTCCCGGTAACCGATATCCACGGCATAGATCAGCTTATAGTAGGATAGCGCCTTGGGCACTTCGCCCATTTCCTCGTAGATCTCGCCCAGCTCGTAGATGATATCCTTCTTGGTATCATCCATGATCGGAATTTCATCTGCCGCCTCCTGGAGGGTATTCGCAGCAAGGTCACCCAACCCGTTGGCGCGGAAACAGCGGCCGAGATAGTACTGCGCCTGCAAACGGTACTTGGGATTACGCTTGGCTTCCTGGAACTGGCGGGTGGCTTCGTTATAATCACCCCGTTCGAATACCAGCGCGCCATAGAAGAATTTGTACTCGCGATCGTTGGGGTATTTCTTCACCCGATCCGCAGCGACGGTGAATTCGTAGTCCCGTTTTTCCTGGCGCATTTCTTCGGCATTGGCCTCGTCGCCCTCCTCTTCGTAAACGGAGATATTATGATCGTAGATCATCACGTAGGAATTGGTGAGCTCCTTCTCAATTTCGGGATCGCCCCCCTTGGTCATGTCGTTGGCCTTTTCGTAGTAATCCACGGCAGCCTGCAGATCGCCAATTTCGGTATGCAGCTCGGCGAGGCGCTTGATGTAGTTGATGTTTTCCGGCTGGTGCTGATGCAGGCGCAATGTTTTGGCAATCTGTTCGGTCACTTCCTCTTCGGACAATACGGCCTTGGACTCCTGCTCGAGTTGACGGGCCTCGTCGGCATTCTGCAGCTTGTCGGTAAAGTCGCCATCCTTCTCCCAGTTGCCATGGTCGATGGTACGAATCGCCTGGGCGTCACGCAGCAACTTGTTCACGCGCAGATCTTCCGGCAGCTTGTCGCTCAGGATCTGAAACACATCGGCCGCTTCGCGCGGCATCTCCATCTTCATATACAGCGTGCCCAGCTTCTCGATGAAGTCGAGGTTATCGGGGACGTGTGGGCGGGCGAGCTCCATGGTCATCAGACCAGCTTCCAGCAGCTTGGCTTTATCGGCGACGTCCACGTAGGTGTCGATGAACTTGGGATTGAGCGGATCTTTGCGCATCAATTCCTCTTCGGCCATGGCGAGGGCCTTCATGGGATCCTTCTTGAGGAGACCTTTGATCTTGCCACCTCCCAAGCCCATGTTGAAGGCAGATTTTTTACCACTCAGCGACTTGTCGATCTCGGCCTGGCGCAAGAGGCGGCGACCTTCGAGGAAAAAAGGCTCGAGCTCAATGGCCATCAAGGCGAGTTCGATCGCGAAATCGTAATTCTTGATTTTGTGCGCGTCGCGAGCGCGACTGTAGAGGTCTTTAACTTTTTTCGGTACCTGTTCCAACGCAACTACAGCCATAAGCCAAACTCCTGTAAAACAATTCCAACCTGAAAGGGCTTAAAGTGATACGAGGTTTTAGTCCAGATGGTCAAGGTCCAAACTACTTGACGCTGGCCATACACAAATATATCTGGTAACCGACTTTATGCAAATGGCAAAGCACTCGTATACACTGGGCGCCGCCCGATTTTGTGCGTTCCTGATTGGACTGGTGTCTTTGGGTATCATTACGCTCGCCTGCGCCAAGGAAGAAGCGCCCAAGCCAAAGGGATATACCTACATTCAGCATCTGGCCAAGGCTCACGGCTTTGAACAGATCGAGGTCACATCGGATACGATTACCCTGCGCAGTGTATGGACGACGATTGCGTTTATCCCCGACAGCCGCAAAGTGATCATGAACGGCACAACCATCTGGCTGAATGCCCCCACCAAGGTGCTCAACGGAAAATGGGCGATGAGTGACGCCGATGCCGAAAAGAGTATCGCCCCCCTGTTGCGGCCGCTCGACTGCCTGAGCACCTATGGCTACCAGACCATCGTGCTCGATCCGGGCCACGGCGGAAAGGATAGCGGCGGCGTGGGACCGGGGGCCCTGCTGGAAAAAGATACGGCCTTGAACATCGCGCGCAAGCTGCGGGTCGACCTCGCCAACCTCGGCTACAAGGTCTACCTCACTCGGGAAACCGACACCTTCATCGAGCTGGATGATCGCTGTGAGCTGGCGCGAAACTGGAAGGCGGATCTCTTCGTCAGCATCCACTGCAATTCCGGCTCCAGCCCACATGCAAGCGGGATCGAGACCTTTGCCCTTTCGCTCCCGGGCTACCCATCCACGAACGACAGCGGACGGAAAGCTTCCAACGAGATTGAAAATCCCGGCAACCGGAATGACGTCGGTAACGTCGCACTCGGCCATGCCATTCAACAGTCCTTGATCAAAACATCCGGTCGGGTGGATCGCGGCTTGCGGCGCGCACGTTTTGTCGTGTTGCGAAATGCCCCTTGCCCGGCAACCCTCATTGAGTGCGGGTTTTTATCCAATGCGGAGGAGTCCGGATTGCTCAGAGACGATGGATTCCTCAGCACGATCAGCAATGCCCTGGCCTACGGGATCGACGATTACGTCGGGCAGGTCCGCAAGTCGCACTTGATCGCAGCCGACACCGACTGAGACCCCCACTCCTATTCAACCGTTTGGAGTGGGCCGCGATACACCACCTCGGACTCGCCATTCGGCTTGTAGCGCATCCCGACCACCCGCCTGGTCCGCACCTTCGGACGCGTCGTGGATTGGACGATCTCATGAGGTCGATAGCGAAAATGGGTGTCGTAGTATCCGCGCTTGCCAGAGGTTTTCATAAAGCGGAGATAACTCTCCACGGAAACACCGGATATGCGATGCACACAGGTATCCTCGTAGCGAACCGTCAGCGTCTCACTCGTCGGGTCATAGGAAGCCGCATCGATATAGGTCGACGGAATATCCACAAATCCCTCGGGGATCACGGGCGGGCGGGTGGAGGCACAGCCCGCACAAAAGGCGAGCAGGCTGCAGGATGCGATATATTTAAGCGGTTCCATTCGTCGGTTCTTGTCTACTCAGCTTTCTGACTAGCAGGAGCGAAGCCAGCTACTTCGGGGCAGGTCTAAAAAGTAGATTTACCGCGTTTCACCAGACCAAGCAGACGGTCTTCACGGATCAGCGCGGGATCCACCGGGGAAATTAGGTTGAAATTTCGCATTTCTGCAGTCACATCAAGCCCATGAAACGAGCCAAGATAGTAGGCGCTGGCGGATATGGCGGCGTGGGTATGGTGGAGTTGCTGCTCCAGCACCCCGAAGTCGACATTGCCTGCCTGGTGGCAAAGGATGCCGTCGGCATGCCGATCAGCCAAGTGTATCCCCATTTGAGCGGCTACTGCGACCTGATGATTCACGCCCCCGATGCGCCCGAAGCACAGGAGGCGTTTGACGTGGTATTCTTTTCCACACCCGACCGGGTCGGTATGCGCCACGCCGGCGATGAACTGGCCAAAGGTGCCCGCGTCATTGATTACAGTGGCGACTTTCGTTTCAATGCCGCGGAGGACTACGCGGACTACGCCGGGCGCATCGGCCTGGACACAGAACACGTGGCTACCGAGCTGCTGCCCCAGTCGGTTTACGGTCTGCCCGAATTGGGCCTCGCGGAAATCGGCGCACATGACATCGTCGGCAACCCCGGCTGTTTTGCCGTCAGCTGCCTGCTCGGTCTGGCACCCGCGGCCCAACACGATTTGATCGAACCCGGCAGCCTGATCTGCGATTGCAAAACCGGCGTCTCCGGAGCGGGTAAAAGCCCGAAGCCGGGATTTCATTTTCCGGCCCGGCACGACCAGATGAACGCGTACCGATTGACCGGGCATCAACACGTCTGTGAGGTTGAGCAGAACCTGAGCAAGTTGTCCGGCAAGGAACAACGCATCACCTTCACCGCGCAGGTCGTTCCCGCGAGTCGAGGTATCCTCTCCTGCTGTTACGGAACGCTTACGGAAGGGCAGTCCCGCGCGAGCGTCATGGATGCCTACCAGGCCTTTTATGCGGACCGTCCCTTCGTCCGGATCTTCGATCACAAGGCCGACATCGGCACCGCCCAGGTACGCGGATCAAACTACTGCAACCTGACCGTCGATGTGGACGAGCGGACGAATCGGCTTCGGGTGGTCGCCCATATCGACAACCTGATGAAGGGCCAGGCAGGAAGCGCCCTGCAGAACATGAACCTGCTGTTCGGCTTTCCCGAGAAGACCGGTCTGGACCGGCCGGGCCAGTATCCCTGATCTATCTGAATCCACTCAGACCGCGCCGACAGGCTGCTTGACGCGGTCGGGCATCATACCTATGGTGCCCGTTTGGCAAAAGCCACGTACGGAGCACAGGATGGACGAAGAAAACACACCGATATCAGCGAACGAATACCGCGCCCAGCGCATCGAAAACCTCGAAGCCTTAAAGACCCAGGGACACCGCCCTTTTGGTCAGCGTTTTGATCGCACGGGTCGACTGGACGCGATCAGCGAAGGCTTTGAAGAAGGCAAGCAGGTCAAGATCGCCGGTCGAATCGTTGCGATGCGGGTCATGGGCAAGGCGTCCTTTGCCACCCTTAAGGACGCGACGGGCTCCTTTCAGGTTTTCCTCAAAAAAGACCTGGTCGGTGAGGCGTCCTACGATGGCATTAAGCAACTCGACCTCGGCGATCACATCGGCGTCGAAGGGGAGTTGTTCACCACCAAGACGGGTGAACCCACGGTACGGGTCAGCTCCTGGACGATCCTGTCCAAGGCCCTGCTCCCCCTTCCGGAAAAGTTTCACGGCCTGACCGACACCGAGGCGCGGTACCGCCAGCGTTACCTCGACCTGATCTCAAATGACGACTCACTCAAGGTCTTCAAGCAACGCATCGCCATCGTCCGCGAGCTGCGCAATTACCTCGAGGCCCGCGCCTTCATGGAAGTCGAAACCCCCATGATGCAGTCACAGGCGGGTGGCGCGGCGGCGACGCCGTTCGCGACGCACTACAATGCCCTGGGTATTGAAATGTTTTTGCGCATCGCACCGGAGCTCTACCTGAAACGCCTGCTCGTGGGCGGCCTGGACAAAGTCTATGAGCTCAACCGGAATTTCCGTAACGAGGGCTTGAGCCGTTCGCACAACCCAGAATTCACCATGGTCGAAATTTACGAGGCGTACGGTGATCGCCGGTCCATGGCGGAGCTCGTCGAAGGGCTGGTTCGCCACCTGGCGGAGACGGTCATCGGCAGTCTCACCGTAGGCACCGAAAGCGAACCGGTGAACCTGGATAACTGGCGCGAGGTCGAGTACGAAACCTTGATCAAGGAAAAGGCCGGTGACGACTACTTCGACCTCACGCTGGAGCAACAGCGGGCCCGGGCCATTGAGCTGGGCTGCCACATCGACGACACCTGGAACGCGATCGAAGTCGGTCAGGAAATCTTTGAAAAGTTGATCGAAAAAACGCTGATCGACCCCACCTTCGTCACGCGGCTGCCGGCGCAGCTGGTGCCCCTGGCGAAACCCTGCGAAGACGATCCGGCTTATGTGGACGTGTTTGAACTGATCATCGGCGGACGCGAAATTGCCCCCGGGTACAACGAATTGAACGACCCGCTGATTCAGCGGGCCGCCCTCGAAGCCCAGTCGGGTGCAGAAGCACAGGCCGTGGATGAAGCCTTCATTACCGCCCTGGAGCACGGCATGCCTCCCGCCGGCGGCATGGGCATCGGGATCGACCGTCTTGTGATGATGCTCACCGGGGCGGAATCCATCCGCGACGTGATTCTGTTCCCCCAGATGAAGCCGAAAAGCGGTGTGTAAGGCCTCGCAATCGAGGGCTGCTGACCAAGGTATTTTCACCCACCGCTGATGAACCTCCCCTACTCCATCTACCTGACCCTGAAGTACTTGAAGCCGAAGCGATCCATCGTGACGGTGATCAATCTGTTCTCCGTGGTTGCGGTGAGTATCGGGGTGGCGGTTTTGATTGTCATTATCGCCGTTATGGCGGGTTTCGATGATATGTGGCGGGACAAAATCCTGAAATTCCAGCCACATATCGTCGTGATGACCGGGGACCCGATCCCGGCGCCGGACAAGCTGGCCGAGGAAATTGCGGCGCTCCCGGGCATCACCGGGGCCGTGCCCTACATCGAAACCGAGGTCGTGCTTGCGAATGGCCGCTATAAGAGCCCGGCCATGATTCGGGCGACAGATCTCTGGCGGGATAAGATCATCCAACAGGTGTCGAACAGCGTCGTGCGCGGGCGCTTTTTGCTCGATCCGGAGGAATGCCTGATCGGGTATGACCTCGCGCGAACCCTCGGCGTTCAGGTGGGGGATTCCGTGGTCGCGTTTACCATCAACAGCATCGCCTCCGACGGAGAGATTCGCCTGCCCGACGAATTAACCGTGGCGGGCATCTTCAACGTCGGCATGTACGAGATCGACAAGCAGTATGTGGTCACGACCATGGAAACCGGTCGGGACTTGATGGGCTATGACGACGAGGCCAGCGGGATTTCGGTCACCACGGAAGACATCTGGAAAGCCGATGGATACATCGAAAAGGTCAAAGCTGTAGCCGGCCCGTTCTACTGGGTGCGTTCCTGGCGGCAGATGCATCAACACACCTTCGACTCCCTGGAGATGGAAAAGAACATGATGTTTTTCGTGTTGTTGTTCATCACCATGATCGCATCGCTCTTCATCATGGTGACGTTGATCATTCTCGTCATCCAGAAGATGCGGGACATCGGCCTGCAGAAGGCGATTGGCGTAAGCTCCGGGCAGATCCTGCGCACCTTTATGCTCTACGGATCGATCATCGGAACCGCGGGCGTTTCGCTGGGGCTCGGGCTGGGGCTTTTGATTGTCACCTACCGAAATCCCATTCTGGTGTTCATGCGCAGGACCACGAGTTTTGAGTTGTTTCCAAAAGAGGTGTATGGCTTCAGCGAATTGCCCGCGACGATCGAGTCGTCCGACCTCCTTTCAATTTGTCTTTCGGCATTTGTGTTATGCCTGTTCGCCTCGATCATTCCCGCGTACTACGCGTCCCGTCGTCATCCGGTAAAGGCGCTGCGTCATGAGTAAGTCCGAGGTCATCGCCTGCAAAGGCATCAAGAAGGCCTACCGGATGGGTGCGCATGAGGTACCGGTCCTGCGGGGCATCCAATTCGAAGCCTATACCGGTGAGGCCTTGTCCATCATGGGTGCCAGCGGTTCCGGCAAAAGCACGCTCTTGAATATTCTCGGCCTCCTGGACGCGCCGGATGAAGGCAGCCTTCACATACACGGCGACGATGCGACCCAACTCTCCGAGGCGCGGCGCACCCAGATCCGCCGGTCTACCATCGGCTTCATCTTCCAGGCCTACCACCTGCTCCCCGAGCTGACCGTACTGGAAAATGTACTCCTGCCGCTGCGGGCCGCGGGCTTTCCGCTCCGGGCGGGCCGTGAGCGGGCGGAGCACTTGCTGGAGGAGGCCGGACTTTCTGAACGCCTGACCCACCGGCCGATGGAATTATCGGGTGGCGAACAGCAGCGGGCGGCCATGGCCCGGGCGCTGATCAACCAGCCCGATATCGTTCTGGCCGACGAGCCCACCGGCAACCTGGATTCACAGATGGGCGAGCAGGTGCTGGAATGCCTCTTCCGGCTGACCCGTGAAACGGGTAAAACCCTGATCATGGTTACCCACAATGCCGACATCGCGGGTTTGTGCAACCGCCGGGTCCGGATGGAAGACGGCCTGTTAGTATCTTGACGCTTTTCCCGGCTTGAAGTCGGCCCGAAAGCGGATAGGCTTCGCTTTTTATACAACTCGGAAAGTAATGTCGCATGAAGATCTTCCTTAATGGCAAATTGGTCCCCGAAGAAAAAGCGGTGGTCTCTGTTTTTGATCACGGACTCCTGTACGGGGACGGCGTCTTCGAAGGGATTCGGGCGTATTTCGGTCGGGTGTTCCTGCTCGAAGAACACGTTGACCGCCTCTATGACTCGGCCAAGGCCATTGACCTGAAAATCAACATGAGCAAGGCCGCGATGATGCAGGCGGTCGTGGACACCTGCAAAGCCAACAAGATCACGGATGGCTATATCCGCCTCGTCATCACACGCGGGGTCGGCACGCTGGGTCTCAATCCGTATACCTGCAAGACGCCTCAGGTGATCATCATTGCTGCCACCATTCAGCTGTACCCGGAGAAACTGTACAAGGATGGCATGAAAGTGGTGACGGTCGGTACGATCCGCAATCACCCGGAGGCGATCAATCCACGGATCAAGAGCCTCAATTATCTGAACAATGTGCTGGCCAAGATCGAAGCCATCAACAGCGGCGTGCTCGAATGCATCATGATGAACCATAACGGGTATGTTGCCGAAGCTTCCGGGGACAACATTTTTGTCGTCAAAGACAAACGCCTGCTCACGCCCTCGGTCTCATCGGGTATTCTGGAAGGGCTGACGCGCAACTTTGTCATGGAATTGGCCAGAGAAGCGGGATACGCGGTTGAGGAAGTGTCGATGTCGCGGTATGATCTCTTCACGGCGGACGAATTATTCCTGACCGGTACGGCCGCGGAGATTATTGCCGTCGTAGATGTGGATCATCGAAAAATTGGCAAGGGAAAGCCGGGTAAGGTTACCCGGGAATTGGCGAATATGTTTACAGAACGCACGAAAGTAACGGGGACTCTGATTACCTGACGGGGACTCTGATTACCTGACAGGGACTCTGATTACCTGACGGGGTACTGCGCGCCGGACGGCGAGACAACGAAATCAGCTTATGATCTGCGAAAAATGTAAGAAAGATGAAGCAACCGTACACCTGACGCAGGTGGTGGGTGGGGAGGTGAAAAAGCTTCACCTGTGTGAAAGCTGCGCGAAGGACAGCGGGGTGGACACGAAAAGTGGTTCATCCATTACCGACCTTTTTCTGGGCTCCGGCGAACCGAGTGGAGCCGCGGTTTCCGTAGGCGTGGAACAGGACGTCGTCGCGTTGGTGTGCACTCATTGCAACTTAACCCGCGTGGACTTCAAAAAAGGCGGACGCCTGGGCTGCATGCATTGCTATGAAGTTTTCCGGGAGGAACTGGAACCTTTGATCCGCGCCATGCATCACGCGGATCGCCACATGGGGAAAAGGCCTTCACGCCTGTCCAAATCGGTCCAGGTCGAAGATGAGTTGTACACCCTACAGGAAGAACTCGCGTTGGCGGTCGCCAGTGAGAAGTTTGAGGACGCCGCCCGCCTGCGCGACGAGGTCCGGAAGCTGCAGGAAAAACTTTCCGCAATTAAAGCGGCCGGCGCCAAAGAGGCCGCTGTGGAAACGAGCGTCGAAGATGAAGATGGAGCATCGGCATGATTGATCTGGAAGAGTTACTCAATCGCCCGAGCGCCTGGCTCTCCCTCGAAAAGGACACGGATATCGTGGTGAGCAGCCGCATTCGCCTGGCGCGAAATTTGCGATCGTTTCGCTTTCCGGGCTGGGGCGGTGAGGAAGCCTGCTCACGCGTCTGGGACGTGCTCAAACCCGTCCTGACCGATGTGCAGGCCATGCCGGAATGCCTGTCCATGGAAATGAACGATATCAGCCATCTCGACAAGCAGGTGTTGTTCGAACGACACCTCATCAGCCGTGAACTTTCCGAGCGAGGCAAAGGCAGTGGACTGGTGGTTGCTCTGGATGAGCAAATGTCGATCATGGTCAACGAGGAGGACCACCTCCGCATCCAATCCATCAGCCCGGGACTGGCGCTGCAGGACGCCTGGGATCGGATCGACGCGCTCGATTCGGAAGTAGAGTCCCGGGTGGACTACGCGTACGACTCACGCCTCGGGTACCTCACGGCATGCCCCTCCAACGTCGGCACGGGGATGCGGGCAAGCGTCATGGTGCACGTGCCCGCCCTGGTCCTGCTGGAGGAGATCAATCCCATCATCAAAGGCCTGGGGAAAATCGGTCTGGCGGTACGCGGACTGGGCGGGGAAGGCTCCGATGCCTCCGGAAATATGTTCCAAATTTCAAACCAGATTACGCTGGGCGAGCAGGAAATCGAGGTCGTCCACAATCTGAATGAAATTGTGCGGGAAATTGTTGAGCATGAGAAAAATGCTCGAAAGCGCCTGATGCAGAAAAAGGAAATGATGGTCAGAAATCATGTTGGGCGCGCCAATGGAATTTTGTCAAATGCCTATATTCTCAGCTCGAAAGAAGCCCTGGATATGATCTCCGGACTCCGTTTGGGCGTGGATTTAGGACTTTTGCCAGACGTGACCCCAGCCGTATTGGATGAGCTGACCTTATTGATCCGTCCCGGACACCTCCAGAAGGTGGAGTCGAAGCATCTGAAAGCGCGCGAAAGGGACGTTGCAAGAGCCAAGTTGGTACGATCTAAGCTTGCTGATATACCAAACCAGATGTAGACTGAAAATATGAATAATTTTACTCCAAGAGCGCAACAAGTCCTACAACTCGCGAGGAAAGAAGCGGACCGTTTTAACCATGGTTATGTCGGCACCGAACACCTTCTCCTTGGACTGATAGCCCTGGGCCAAGGCGTTGCGGTAAACGTCCTTCAACGGATGGGTGTCGACCTGGAAACCGTCCGCCTCGAAGTGGAAAAAGCGGTCGGCGTCGGCCCGGAAACCAAAACGGTTGGCAACGTGCCCTTCACCCCCCGGGTGAAGAAAGTGCTGGCGCTCGCGGGCAGCGAAGCGCGCAACCTGAACCACTCGTATGTCGGAACCGAGCACATCCTGCTCGGGCTGCTTCGCGAAGGCGAAGGCGTGGCCGCACGCGTACTCAAAAATCTGAGCGTCGACCTGGAAAAGACCCGGGTTGAAATCATGAAAGAGTTGGATCCCAACTACGATCCGGGCGACGACTCCGGAGGCGAACCGATTGAAGCGAACAGTGAAAATATGTCGGCGGCCGATTCCAAGACCCCGGCCTTGAGCACCTTTGGTCGTGATCTGACCGAGCTGGCCGCCAAGGGTGAGCTGGACCCGGTCATCGGGCGTGAAAGCGAAATCGAGCGCGTGATTCAGATCCTCTGCCGCCGCACCAAAAACAACCCGGTTCTGCTGGGTGAAGCCGGTGTAGGCAAAACGGCGATCGCGGAAGGGCTCGCCCAATGCGTCTCCGGAAACGACGTGCCGGAAATTTTAAAAGACAAGAAAGTCATCACACTGGACCTCGCACTGATGGTCGCGGGAACGAAATACCGCGGTCAGTTTGAAGAGCGGATCAAAGCAGTGATGGACGAGATCAAACGTGCGAAGAACATCATCCTGTTCATCGACGAGCTGCACACCATCGTGGGAGCCGGATCGGCCGAAGGCGCCATGGATGCCAGCAACATCATCAAGCCGGCTCTTTCGCGCGGCGAGTTGCAGTGCATCGGAGCCACCACGCTGAACGAGTACCGTAAATTTATCGAAAAGGATGCCGCACTTGAGCGCCGCTTTCAATCCGTCATGGTACGCGAGCCCACCGTGGACGAAGCCATCCTTATCCTCAAAGGCTTGCGTCGCCGCTACGAAGAGCACCACAACGCCAAGTTCACGGATGAAGCGATCAAGCAGTCTGTAGAGCTTTCCGCACGGTACCTGCCGGATCGCTTCCTGCCCGACAAAGCGATCGACATCATGGATGAAGCCGGTGCGCGTTCACGCATTCAGGCGATGACCCGCCCTCCTGAGCTGAAGGCGATGGAAGCGAAGATCGATGAGATCAAGCAGGACAAAGAAACCGCGATTCGCGACCAGAAATTTGAAGAAGCCGCCGCTTTCCGCGATCAGGAACGCTCGGCCCGTGAAGAGATGGACGAAGCCATGGCCGCCTGGCGCAAGGATCTGGCTGAGTGCATCACGGAAGTCGACAGCGAAGACATCATGTACATCGTCTCCAAATGGACCGGCGTTCCGCTGGCCCGCATGGAAGATGTGGAGATGGCCCGCCTGCTCGAAATGGAATCGAAGCTGGAAGAGATCGTTGTCGGTCAGGGCGTTGCCGTAGCCTCGATTTCCAAGGCCCTGCGCCGCTCGCGTGCAGACCTCAAGGATCCCAAGCGGCCCATCGGCTCGTTTATCTTCCTCGGCGCAACCGGCGTCGGCAAAACCCTGCTCGCAAAGGCACTGGCTGAATTCATGTTCAACGACCAGGATGCCCTGATCCAGATCGACATGTCTGAGTACATGGAAAAATTTGCTTCGTCCCGCCTGGTAGGCTCGCCTCCCGGCTACATTGGCCACGAAGAAGGCGGACAGTTAACCGAGCGCGTGCGCCGGCGCCCCTACTCCATCGTGCTCTTCGACGAAGTTGAAAAGGCCCACCCCGATGTCATGCACCTCCTGCTCCAGATTCTGGAAGAGGGTAAATTGACGGATAGCCTTGGGCGAACGGTAGACTTCCGGAATACGATCATCATCATGACCTCCAACGTAGGTGCCACGCAGGTTCGCAAGGGCCCGGGCCTGGGCTTTGGTGGAGATTCAGAGTCCGAAGGCTATGAAAAGCTCAAGCACGTCATGATGGATGCGGCAAAAGAAGCCTTCAAACCGGAGCTCCTCAACCGGATTGACGACATCATTGTGTTCCGTCAGTTGACGCGAGAAGATGTACTTAAGATTCTCGAGATCGAGGTCAGCAAGGTGAAGACCCGACTCAGCTCCAAAGGCATCGAGCTGAACTTGACGCAACCTGCCAAGGACTTCCTCATCGAGAAGGGCTACGACCCGGCCTATGGAGCGCGCCCGCTTCGTCGAGCGATCGAACGCTTCCTCGAAGATCCGCTTGCAGAGGAACTGCTGCGCGGAAACATCAACAAGAGCGAGAGCCTTGAGGTGCGTGTGGATGATGATCACCTCACGTTCGAGCAGCTGGCCGGAACAAGCTGAACCCGCCTGTATCCGTGGCTGCAGACGGATCGTCACAGCGTCCGTAATGATGTGTCAACGCCGTCGGGTAACAACCCTGCTGAAAAGCCCAACCAGTTAACCAAACCTGAATCCTACCCGCCATGAGCAAAGACACAACGGACGCCACCCCCTTTTACCTCGAACTTGAATTTCTTGGGAACCTCTGTACCGCAGGTGCAGGTGTCTTTTTTTACATCGTCTGTATGCTCCTGCCCATGGTCGGACCCTCGGGCGGACAAACGGTGCACTACCAGGCAAACTTCCTCACCTTTCTCGCAGTAACCCTGATTGCACTGGGCTTCTCCGTCGCGGCCCTGAAATTCAAATTGGAGCGGCGCAAACGCGATCAAAGTCCGTTCCCCCTGGTCTCCGCTGGATTCACCGCCGTTTACGTTGTCCTCCTGCTCTGCCTCCTG
>JBLIND010000076.1:0-19695 GCA_047639095.1 Candidatus Omnitrophota bacterium
ATGTGTAAGATACTTTTTGATAGGTAGTTGCATATTCCGACTCCCGACTTGGTACGGCGCATGCATTAGGAGGGGGTGTCCGCTGCGGGTGCACGGACACGAAATGAACCCTAATTGGAAAGAGGACGTGCAATGAAAAGGATCCGTATCATAGTAGCTGTAATGGGATGGCTGGGGCTCTGGCAGGCGATGGCTCAGGACACGATTTTGGAAGGGGTGGGCGACGCGGGTGCCACCGTGTTACGCGGGGGCGCTGAGGTGATCGAACAGGCCACCGGCGTCTTTCGCTCGGAGCCGGTTGCGGGCGATCCCGTCCAGCTCAATGGCGCTCCCAATGCGAAGGGGCGACATGCATTTGAGCGTGGCTTGTATGTTGGCGTCGGCGCGGGTATTTCCAACGTGAAGCCGAAGGACAGCACCCGCAGCGAAGACGGTATCGCCTTTGGCTTCACCACGGAGGACGATGACCTGGCGAGCAAATGGTATTTTGGCTATTGGATCAATCCACATGTGGGATTTGAAATGGGCGGGGTGGGCCTCGGAAATGTTTCGGTCCCGTTTAATTTTTCGGATCCCCGTAATGGACGTTCGGGTACGGGCGAAGCAGAGGTGGAGATCAACGGTACGGTGGGCTCGATCCTGCTCGCGGTCGAGCCTGTTTCGGGCGTGCAGGTCTTTCTCCGTGGCGGTGCGAACAGTTGGAGTCGAAAGCTGACGAGCCGGTTCGACGTGGTTGGTGAGGACTCGGTTCAACGCACCCAGGATCGTTCCGGGACCGGTCTGGTCTACGGTGGAGGCCTGGCGGTGAACTTCCAGGCGGGCTGGCACTTGCGGGCCGAAGCCGAGTTCTACGATGTCGATGGCGACGAAGTTTCTGTGTTTAGCGCGGGGCTGATGTACGACTTCGGTCCGCCGTGGGATTGGTAGCCATCGATGCTCCGGGGCCGCGAACACCGGCCCCGGAATCTTTACTTTTGCTCCAGCCTGTGCTTGGATGAAAGGCATGTGGCGAAGGTGTATAATGTGCTTGGGTTTGTTCCTGCTGATCATCCCGTCCGTTCTCGCGCAAACGGCGCTTCGAACCTTAAAAGCCGATGGCCTGGTCGCGGTCGTGCTGGAAATTCCCGCGCAGGAGAATCAGGGGTTTCGCCTCCTGGATGTCGAGGCGCGGGAAGAAGGCGATCACCTGGGCAAGCATTGGCAGGATACGTTCAGCCTGATGATGAACGGCTGCTTTTTCGATACGGATTTCAAGCCGGTGGGCGTGTACAAACTGGACGGCGAGCTGGTGAACGACGCGGTCAACCCGAGCTTCTCCGGGGTGGTCACGCTCGACCGGGAAGGGCGTTTGGATCTGTTGACGAAGCAGGACGATTGGTCCACTGCCTGGTCGGCCTTTCAGACTCGACCTTATGTCATCGACCCCGGTGGAAAGATCGGCATTCATTCGGATAACGGTCGCCTTTCCGAGCGCTGCCTCATCGGTCGGAAAATGGATGGAACCCTCGTGTTTGTCGCCACCAATCGGATCTCCCTGTACCGTCTGGCGCTCATCCTGCAGAAGGAGATTCCCGGCCTGGAGCGGATGCTGAATATGGATGGCGGTCCCTCTTCCGCGTTTAAGGTCGAAGGATATGAGCGACGCAACCGGAGTCCGGTGCGGAGTTACCTGGTGAAGGTGAAATGATGAACCCACCCGGCATGTGGCGATGACGGACCTCCCGGAAGACGGATTGTGCAAGGGCGCGGACGGAAAGATCCGCTGCGGGTGGGGTGGATCGCATGCGGACTATATTCGGTACCACGATCGGGAATGGGGGCGGTCGGTGGGGGATGACTTCCGCCTGTTTGAAAAAGTGTGCCTGGAGGGCTTTCAAGCGGGGCTCAGCTGGTTGACCATTCTCCGTAAGCGCGAAAATTTTCGCAAGGCATTCAAGCAGTTTGATTTCACGAAGGTGGCGCGATTCAACTCGCAGGACGTGGAACGCCTGCTGCAGGATGCGGGGATCGTCCGGCATCGCGGTAAAATTGAGTCGACCATCAACAACGCGGCGCGGGCGCGTCAGTTGAAAAAAGAATTCGGATCGCTGGCGGCGTATTTCTGGTCGTTTGAACCCGATCCATCCACGCGTCCGAACATCGTTACGCGCGAGGCGCTCGTCGCGATGACTCAGACCGATGCGTCCCGCGCGCTCAGCAAGGACCTGAAGAATCGGGGCTGGTCTTTTGTCGGGCCGACCACGGCGTATGCCTTCATGCAGGCCATGGGCTTAGTGAACGATCACCTCGAAGGCTGTCACGTTCGTGCGCAGGTCGAGCGCGCGCGTCGGGCATTCGCCCGCCTGTGTTAACTACAGTTGGCTGCGCAAGCCCTTGGGTTCCCGCTCGGGGGCTTCCACTTGGGCAACGTCAGGCTCTTCGATCATGCCCAGGGCCTTCCACGCGAAGGCCAGTCGATCGGCGATCTCGGCGATCATCTTTCCGGTGGGTTTGCCGCTTCCGTGGCCCGCTTTTCGATCCACGCGAATCAGGATGGGATGCTCGCTGGCATTCGCCGCCTGCAGCGCCGCGGTAAATTTGTAGCTGTGCGCGGGGATGACGCGGTCGTCCGTGTCCGCGGTCGTCACCAGGGTGCTGGGATATCGAGCGCCCGGCGTGATGTTGTGATAAGGCGAATACGCGCGTAGTGCCCGGTATTCGGCCGGATCGGCAATCGTTCCGTAGTCGGATGCCCAGGCCCAGCCGATGGTGAAGGTGTGATACTTCAGCATGTCCAGCACGCCCACGCCGGGAAGGGCGGCGGCAAAGAGCTCCGGCCGTTGAAGCATGCAGGCGGCGACCAGCAGGCCTCCGTTACTTCGGCCGTCGATGGCGAGTTTTTGCGGCGAGGTATACCCGCTTGCGATCAGGTGTTCCGCTGCGGCGATGAAATCGTCGAACACGTTCTGCTTGTTCAACTTCCTGCCCGCGTCATGCCAGGCTTCACCATATTCTCCGCCCCCACGAATATTCGCCACCGCATAAACGCCTCCCATCTCCATCCATGCCAGGCGGGTGAGTGAAAAGCGCGGCGTCTGACTGATGTTAAATCCGCCGTAACCATAGAGCATGGTGGGGTTATTGCCGTTGAGCGGTAACCCCTTCCGGTGGGAGATGAACATGGGGATGCGCGTGCCATCCCTGCTGGGATAAAAAACTTGTCGGGTTTCGTAGAGGGTCGGGTCGAATTGTACGGTGGGTTTGAAAAAGGGGCGGGAGTGGCCGGTGACCACATCGTATCGGTAGGTCTCGGTCGGCGTGGTGAAGCTGGAAAAGCGGTAGAAGGTTTCCCGATCAGTCGGCTCGCCATTAAACCCCTTCACCGAGCCGATCCCGGGCAGGGGGACATCGCGTAAGTAGGTGCCCTTTAAATCGTACACCCGCACCAGGCTTTTGGCATCCTGGAGGTACTGGCAGACGAATCGCCCCGAGAGGTAGGAGGTGTCCATCAGCGTCTCGGCCTGCTCCGGAATGATTTCTTTCCAGTTTTCCCGTTGAGGATGGTCCTTATGAATCGCGATGACCCGTCCGCGCGGTGCGTTGGCATCGGTGCTGAAAAAGAACACCGGTCCCTCGTGGTGGAGGTAGCTGTAGCGACTGTCGAACTGGTTCAGCATTTCAACCACCCGCCCCGAAGGATCATCCAGGTCGATGTAAAATAACCCGTTCCAGGTGCTGCTGCCCTGCCAGACATGAATGATCAGGTAGCGGCCATCGCGGGTGGCGTTGGGACTGTAGCCCCAGGTGGGATGGTCAGGTCGATGATAGATCAGTCGGTCTTCTTCCTGTGGCTGGCCGAGCCGGTGATAGAATAGTTTCGGCAGGGTATTCGAGCCACTGAACTTTTGGGCCAGATCCTGGTCGGGGTAGCGCGCATAGTAAAAGCCTTTGCTTTCATGATCCCAGGCCGCACCGGAGAATTTCACCCAGTCGATGACATCATCCAGGTCGCTGCTGCTGTCGACGTTGCGCACGTACATCTTTTTCCAGTCCGAGCCCGATTCGGAAACCGCGTAGGCCAGCCAGCGCCCGTCGGGCGAGGTGTAGGTGCCGGAGACGGCCGTCGTTCCATCGCGACTGAAGCGGTTGGGATCGAGCAGAACACGCGGTTCCTCCCCGAGGTAGCGCATCGTGTGCAGGACCGGATGATTCTGCAGGCCGTTGTTGATGCTCATGAAGTAGCGGTCACCCGCCTTCCAGGGTGTCCCGTACTTGGTATAGTCCCACAGCTCGGTCAGACGGTGGTTTAAGGCCTCGCGGGTTGGGATGGTTCGAAGGTAGCGTTGGGTCACGCGATTCTGCGCGTCGATCCAGCGCTGGGTTTCCGGGCTGTCCATGTCTTCCAGCCAGTCATAGGGGTCTGGAATGTGGTCGCCGTGGATCTCAAGCACCGTGTCGGATCGTCGCGACTCAGGGGCGACGGGGAGCGTTGTTTGGCAGGAAGTGAGCCAGATTAAATTCAGCAGGAACATCCAGGCCAAGGCCCGAGGGAGCATTGCATTTATTCGTAAAATATGTTCCATGCTTGTCGTTATACGTATCTTATTAAATCACCCTTTCCAAGCTGGAGAACCCTGTATGAAGAAGTTATTTGTCGCCCTGTTTTGCGGGCTGTTCGCCTTGCCTGCGTTCGCTGCTGATAAGAAGAAGATTGTATTTGTCGCCGGTCGTGAAAGCCATGGTCCGATGGCACACAATCATTGGCAGGGGTGCAAGTTGCTGGCCGATGCGCTCGAAGCCAGCGGCTTGCCCATCGAAACCGATATCTGCATCGGCGGGTATCCGAGCGATCCCGAAACCTACTTTAAAGATGCGGATGCCGTGGTCATCTATTGCGATGGCGGTGGGGGACACGTGTTGAATCCCAATCTGGCCCTGTTTGACAAGTACATGAAAAAGGGCGTGGGCCTCTGCTGTATCCACTACGCGGTGGAGACCCCCAAGGGCGAACCCGGCGATAAGTTCCTCGACTGGTTGGGCGGCTTCTTTGAATCCAACTGGTCTGTAAATCCCCATTGGACGGCCGAGTTCAAGACCTTCCCGAATCACCCGATTGCCAATGGCGTGAAGCCGTTCAGTATAAACGATGAGTGGTATTTCCATATGCGTTTCCGTCCCGGGCTTGCTGGTGTCACCCCGATTCTCTCCGCTCTGGCACCGGCCGAGACCATGCAACGCTCCGATGGGGCACACAGCGGCAACCCGGATGTGCGCAAGTCCGTCGCAGCGGGCGAACCTCAGCACCTCGGCTGGGCGACCGAACGCCAGGATGGCGGACGGGGCTTCGGTTTCACCGGCGGCCATAATCATCAAAACTGGGCCAACGATGAATTTCGTAAAGTGGTGCTGAACGCACTGGCTTGGATTGCGAAAGTCGACGTGCCCAAGGACGGCGTGAAGAGCAAGACGCCTGAAATTGTGCCGACCCCGAAAACCCTTCCTGCCGAGCTGCAGAGCAAAGCCGTAAGCGGCGCGGCAAAGAAAAAGGGTGCCGCCGTGGCTCCTTCAGGCATGCCGTCACCCAAGGATGCGCTCTTCTCGAGTAAGGTCGTCACCGCGCAAACGCCTGGTCAGTCCGTAGACATCCAAGCGAACCTCAAGGGCGCCAAGGAACTCTATCTCGTGGCCATGGATGGCGGCGACGGCTTCGGTTGCGACTGGGCCAACTGGGTGGAACCGGTGCTGCATGGCTCCTACGGACAGAAAAAATTGACCGACCTCTCCTGGAAATCGGCCTCGACCGGCTACGGCCAGGTGCGGATGAATCTGAATAACGATGGCAAGCCGATGATGGTTTCCGGCAAATCCGTGGCGAACGGTCTCGGTGTACACGCCAACTCGGTCATCGCTTACGACCTGCCTGCGGGCACGGAGCGCCTCACCGCTCGTGGCGCCCTGGATGATGGCGGAACCAAGCAGGGCTGCGGCTCAACCGTGCAGTTCATGGTGTTCTCCAAAAAACCGAAATTTGCGACCGCGGTCGCGAAAACGTCTGGTGGAGGCCAGGCCAGTCACGAAGCCGCAAGCGCGGTGGAGCAACTGGAGGTGCATGACGATCTCGAAGCCACCCTCTGGGCGGCGGAGCCCATGTTAATGAATCCATCGTCGATTGATGTCGATGCGCAGGGTCGGGTCTGGGTCTGCGAAGTTGTCAACTACCGCCGTCACAAGGGCAAGCGCCCGGAAGGCGATCGCATCCTCGTGCTGGAAGACACCAACACCGATGGAAAAGCAGACAAATCGACCGTCTTTTTCCAGGGCAACGAGGTCGATACCGCACACGGCGTCGCCGTCCTGGGTAGCCAGGTTATCGTGTCCGTCGGCGATAAGGTGATTCGCTTCGAAGACAAGAACGGCGATCTCAAGGCCGATGGCCCGCCCGTGGCGATGTTCACCGGGATCTCCGGCACCCAGCATGACCACGGCATTCACGCCTTCATGTTCGGCCCGGATGGAAAGCTCTATTTCAACTTCGGCAATGCCGGAAATCAAATCAAGGATGCCGATGGTAAACCCATCATCGATATGGCGGGCAACGAGGTGAACCATTCGCGCAAGCCCTACCAGGAAGGCATGGTCTTCCGTTGCAACCTGGACGGCAGCGCATTTGAAACCCTCGGCTGGAACTTTCGTAACAACTGGGAAGTGACGGTCGACTCCTTTGGCACGATCTGGCAATCCGACAACGATGACGATGGCAATCGTGGCGTGCGTATCAATTACGTCATGGAGTTCGGAAACTTTGGCTACAAGGATGAAAAAACCGGCCAGAACTGGAACACGAAACGGACGAACATCGAAACGGAAAAGCCCTTGATGCATTGGCACCTGAATGATCCCGGTGTCGTGCCGAACCTCCTGCAGACCGGCGCCGGTTCGCCTACCGGCATCGTCATCTACGAAGGCAATCTCCTCCCGAAAACCTTCCAGGGTCAGATCATCCATTGCGATGCCGGACCAAGTATCACGCGTGCCTATCCGGTGACCCGTGATGGGGCCGGGTACGCAGCCGAGACGGTCAATATTCTCGATGGCGCCCCCATGAATAAATGGTTCCGTCCGTCCGATGTTTCGGTCATGCCCGATGGGGCCTTGATGGTCGCCGACTGGTACGACCCCGGTGTCGGCGGACACAACATGCAGGAGTTGGAGCGTGGTCGTCTGTTCCGTGTCGCGCCAAAAGGCAACAAGCCTGCCGCCGCGAAGCCGGACTTCAGCAGCAATGCCGGACTGGCAAAAGCCTTGATGAGCCCGACTGCGGCGACGCGTTACCTGGCCTGGACCGCCTTGCATGCCAAAGGCCCGGCGGCCGAATCCGCGCTGGCCCCGCTGCTGAACAGTGCCGACTCCCGTATGCGGGCCCGAGCCATCTGGCTGCTGGGAAAGGTTCCTGGACAGGGCGCCAAATGGGTGGACCTTGCCGCCAAGGACAAGGATTCCGATATCCGCACCGTGGCGATTCGCCTGGCGCGCCAGCTGGCGGATGTCGATGAACTCGATGTCGTCAAGCAGTTGATCAACGATCCCTCCGCACAGGTCCGACGTGAAGGTGCCATTGCTTTGCGCGCTCATCAAACGACCCGTTCCGCCGCCCTCTGGGCCGAGCTGGCGGCTCAGCATGATGGCAAAGATCGCTGGTACCTCGAAGCGCTCGGCATCGGCTCTGATCTGAATGCTGATGCCTGCCTCGCCGCCTGGTTAAACAAGGTCGGCAACAAGTGGAATGCGTCGGCAGGCAAGGACATCGTCTGGCGTTCGCGCTCCAAGGATGCCTGCGACCTGTTGGCGAAAATTGTGAAGTCCAGCCCAGCCGAAGAGCATCCCCGCTACATGCGGGCTTTTGACTTCCACAAGGGGCCGGAAAAAGATAAAGCCCTCGCCAGTATTCTGGGGCTGTAGTTGACCGGTGTACCGTTTCCGTCTTTCACGCCTTTTTAGCTGAAAGCGGAAGCGGGTACCCCGGTGTCATCGCGTACCTGCGCCCTGCCATGAAGCACTTCTCCATCACCTTTCTGCTCTTCCTGATCCCGTTCAGCGGTACCATCCGGGCCGAGCTCGATCCCGCCGATGTCACCATCGTCGAAACCGTGCTGCGCATGGAGTCGTTCAAGCTGCAGTCGTCCGAAAAGGCGACGGCGGCCGTGGGGCGATACCTGGATGCGCGAAAAGGCACGGAGGAATATTTTCGCCTCATCGAACGATTCGATATTAAGGACCGGGTGCCCGATCTGCTCGGCATCATCCAGGAGAATCCGGCGAGCACGGCGGGGATTACCGCGCTGAATCTTGTGCTCAAACTCGATGAAGCCGCGATCGTGGCCGGGCTTAAAGACCCCGCACGTGCGCCAGCGCTGAACAAAGGGCTGGGGATCATCAAACATCCCACCTACGGATCGGCGGCGGCACCAGCCGTCACGAGCGCGTCCGTACCCGCCTTGCCCATGCCCGAGATCGCTCATCTGGTGAAGAAAACCGGCGATGTCGGCGAAGGGAAAAAGGTGTACGGACGGCTCTGTGCGGTTTGTCACCTGCCCAGCGATGTGCAGATCGACTTTGGCCCGAACCTCTCCGAGATCGGTAGCAAGTTGCCAAAGTCCGAGCTGTACACCGCCATATTGGAGCCGAGTGCGGGCGTAAGTTTCGGCTTCGAAGGGTGGCAGATCACGATGAAAAATGGCGCACAATTTTCGGGGCTCGTCCCAAGCCAGACGGATGATGAGCTGAGCCTGGTTATGATCGGCGGGGTGAAAATCCCGCTCAAAAAATCAGAGATCACCGAACGGAAAATGATGAAGCAATCGTTGATGCCGCCCGGCCTGCACCAGGCCATGACCGAAGCGGAACTCGTTCACCTGGTCGAATACCTGGCTTCGATGAAAAAGAAGGGATGAGTTGATCCGCTTGAAAACATCATTGGTCTTAAGTGGGTTGATCTTGGTCCTGGCTGCACCAGCAGGCATTGCCCAGGAACGCGACATCCCCGAGCTCACCGAGCCGGCACGCGCGTACTTCTATCGCCTGCAAGCCATCAAAGCGCCCGCTGAGTACAAGCAGGTCAGCCTCCGACCGCGCTACCTGCAGCAATTGGGTCAAGCGGAAGCGCAAGCCAAGATCGCAGGCAACCTGGAGTTGGTGCTCGCCATTCAGGAGGAGGTCAAACGCTTTTCCAGCGATCCGACGTTCAAGCCGAGGAAGGACAAGGGGCCGCCGGAAGTGACGGCCTCGCGCACGCCCTATATGGAAGGCATGCAGCGGTTATACGACGCAGAGAAGCCCGCCCTGGCCGGGGCCGCCCAGCAATACGCCCAACTTCTGGAAGGCTTGGTGAAACAGTTTACCCAGGCGGGTCGCATCGAGGATGCCCAGTACGTGCGCAGCCAGATTGGTCGCATCCCGGGCATCACCGGGGCGAGAGATTCACATCCCATGCTCTATCCCGGCAAAAGTGCGCGCTCGTTGACCGCTGCGGAATTGCAGGATGAGCTGACGGGCACCCGTTGGCGGCTGTCGTGGTTGAGAGGAAAGCTGGTCGGAGAGCAGTCCGCCTTCCTTGAGTTTTATCCCGGACGGATTTATCGCATCGTCCTCGGGGACGGCTCGGAGAAGCGCGGGTATTATCGCGCCGACGACCGACGGCGACTGGAACTGGATCAAGGCAACAGTGTCTATTTCGATGCGTCTTTTTCGGCATTAAATTTGCACCTGCGTGAAGAGCGCAGCCGGCAGTTCGGCCAGGCGGACGGCCCGATCCATGCACGTCCGGCAGAGGATAATTTCCTGAAAGATCTCATCGTGTATTACCCCTTTGACGAGCTGGGTCCGCACGTCGTCGATAAGAGCCCGCAAGGCTATCACGGAACCGGGTTTGACACCATGCTCTCCTGGGCCGGCAAGCGGAAGAACGCCGCCTATTTCACCGGTCGCTCCCATGTCGAGCTGGAGGGTAAGATTGATCCGGATGACTATGCGGAGTTGAGCATTTCGCTCTGGGCGAAGGCGACCGGTGCATTCAATGGGGCCTACCTCATCCACTGGACGGCCGACGAGGAGAACGGGGGTACTTACATCAAATTTTCGCGCGGCACCCTCTACTACGCGATGGGCGCAGGACGCGAAGAGCTCGAGTTCGCCCCGCGCGATTTTCGCTACAAACCGGGCACGTGGTATCACATCGTGATGACCCACGACCGCCATGGCGGTAATGTTCTGTACGTCGACGGAAAACGCATCGCCTCTCATCTGGCCTATCCCCTGAAGGGAAACAGCGCTCGCCTTTCCATCGGCTCCAAGGTGGATCTTCCGGCGGATGAAGTGGATCCCGAGCTCATCGGGCTTATCGATGATCTGATGATTTTTAAACGCGCCCTTTCCCCGGTCGAAGTCCAAACCCTCTACGCTGCGGGCGAGTAAATGGAGCATGCGTACCTACGCCGTGTTGGGGCAAACAGCTTCCCAGCTGTTTGATCGGGCTGGGAAGCCCGATGCTTCAACACGGGCATGGAAGCCCATGTTCCTGAACAATCTAAACGCATACTTCATATGAAACAAATGACCCGACTTCTTGTCCTCATCCTCCTTACCGCAGTTCCGCTCTTATCCTCCGAGGCGGCCAAACCCAACTTCGTCCTCATCTTTATCGATGACATGGGCTACGGCGACATTGGCCCCTTCGGCTCGACCCTCAACCGGACACCTCACCTGGATCAGCTGGCGAAAGAGGGGACGAAGCTCACGAGCTTTTATGCGGCTCCAGTGTGTTCAGCCTCGCGGGCGCAGTTGATGACCGGGTGTTATGCGCCGCGGGTTTCTGTGCCTGGGGTGTTCTTTCCCGCCGGGCGAAACGGCCTGAACCCGGATGAAATGACCATTGCCGATTACCTGAAGGAACTCGGATACGCGACGACCTGCATCGGCAAATGGCATCTCGGGGATCAGCGAGCCTTTCTGCCCACCAAGCAGGGCTTTGATCACTACTTTGGCATTCCGTATTCCAATGACATGGGGCGGAACAGTGCCGTGGATGGACGAAGGGTGCACCCGTTGATGCGGGACCTCGAAGTCGCCGAACTGGTGGACGATGAGGGGCAACGTCAGATCACCCGGGCCTACACCGAAGAGGCGGTAACGTTTATCGAGGCCCACAAACGTGAGCCCTTCTTCTTATACTTCCCGCACACCGCGATGCACGTGCCCTTGTATCCCCACCCGGACTTCGTCGGCAAATCGGCCAACGGAACCTACGGCGACTGGGTACAGGAAGTCGACTGGAGCGTCGGCCAGGTCATGGAGACCTTGAAGCGAAACGGCCTGGACGAAAACACCCTCGTCGTCTTTACCAGCGACAACGGTCCGTGGGCTTCCAAGGGCTCAGCCGGTGGCGTATCGGGTCCCTTGCGGGGTAGCAAGGGTGGCACGCTGGAAGGCGGCGTACGCGAACCGACCATCGTGCGCTGGACCGGCAACATTCCGGCCGGAGGCGAGAACGATATCATGGCCGGAACCATCGATATCCTGCCGACCTTTGTCTCTCTCGCGGGTGGAAAGCCACGTGCTGACATCATCATAGATGGGCTGGATATCACCGATGTCCTCTTGGGCAAAGCAAAGGAATCGCCCCATGAAGCCTGGTACTATTACAGCGGAACCCGCTTGCAGGCCGTGCGTTCTGGTCCCTGGAAGCTTGCGCTGACCGCGCAAAGCATCGGCATGGGGATGAGAGAAAAACCGGCCGACCTGCAGGTGGTGCCGCGGTTGTATCAGCTCGACCTGGAGATTGGTGAAATCACGAATCGGGCGAGTGAATACCCCGAAGTCGTCGCGCGCCTGCAGCAGCTTGCCGAAAAAATGATCGCCGACATCGGCAGTGGAAGCGCCGGACCGGGCGTGCGTCCCGCGGGTGTGGTTGAAAATCCGGTCACCCTGTATCCAACCGCCTCGAGGCGGGGGAGCAAGCCGAAATCCGTTCCCACGAAACCCCTCGACTGGGATAAACTGAAGATGGGCGATACCGTTGCTGCAGCTCAGGCTCCGCAGATTTCGGACAAGCCGTTCGCGATTCACTGCACGGTTGAAGGTGAGAAGCTGGAAGGCATGATCCTGGCGCACGGCGGCAGCGCGGTGGGCTACGCCCTGTATGCCAAAGACGGTTCAATCGTGTTCGCGGTGCGAACCAACAGCGACGCCGTTCATCGCATCCGTGTCCCCGCAGTCAGCGGTCTTGTCTCCGCTCAGTTAACCCCGGATGGAATGATGCGCCTCATCGCGAACGGGGAGACCCGCGAAGTAAAAGCAGCGCTGATCAACCGTCATCCCCAGGAAGATTTCTGTATCGGGCACGACAGTGTTCATGCGGTCGACGAACAGGCGCCCGGCAAAGCCTTGAACGGGCGCGTGAGCGGTTTGAAGATGACCTACTGATCACGAAAGGACGTTCCTATCATAGGAACGAGCCCGCGTGCTTTACCAGATCCCGACTTCGTCGATTTTACCTTCGAAATTATAAACACCATCGCTCCGGCCGCCGATGTAGAGGGTTCGGGTGGGCTTGGCAAGAACTTGGGGTTTCGTCACCTGGTCAATCTCGAGTTTGTGGTCGAGGAAGACCTTAACCGCGTTCCCTTTCCGGATGAACATCACATGGTGCCAGGTTCGATTCTGGATCCGGGTTGTGCCCACGTAATAGGGACCCTTGGGGTTGTTGAGGTGGAATACCAGGCGACCGGCGGTTTCCTCATCAACCAATCCGAATTCGTGGACCTCCGGTGCAGCTCCGGTAATGCCAAGATACTCCTTGGTGAAATCGTTCTCATCCCCGCGGGACAGCAGATAGCCGGTCGTGTAGCGCGCCTGGTAGGGCATCGCGTTCCAGAACCAGAACGAGACCCGCACATCGGTCGTGGCCTTGTCCAACTCATAGCGCAGGGCTCCGCCGGCGAAGTGGGCGGCCCGCGCGGGCTCCCGGATGCCCATGCCCGGCAGGTAGAACACGACACCGGATTCGTATGTGGCATCTCGTCCGCCGGGGATGCTGTTGCGCGCGATGGGTCCGTTAAAATCATGCAGGGAAAACCAGGCTTGGGCGCCTTGGGCTTCGGGCAGGATGCTTCGGACATCGGGAAAGAACGATGCGGGTGCGTGCGTCGGCTGCCCGCACACCTTTTCGGTCAGTGCCAACAGCTGCGCAACGATTTTGGGTTCGGCTGCTTCTTCCAGGGCGGCCGATCGGGCGGGCCAGGTGTTGTAGCCACCCAGCACGTATTGTTCGGGCGGGGGAATGTAGCCTTCGCCGCCGTTGGCGAGGCTGATGACCATGGTGTTTTTCAGCGGGCTCAAGGCTTTAAGGCGGAGGCCGGTGAGGGCGTAGGTTTCCGTGGGCAGGGTGTTGATGAGGATGTCGCCGATGCGGATGGCCTGGAGCTTGAGTTCCCGCTCCGGATGCTCGCGCAAGTGAAGTGCTTCCTTCGCGTAGACTTCGGGTTTGGTTTTCGGGAGGCGATCCCCCATCTCCACAACTTTTGCGTGCGCCCAGGCGAGGCGTTTGGCGTCTGGAGTCCGGCGTTGCAGGGTTAACAGGGCTTCGGCCATGTTTAATTCGACCTCCCGCTGGAGCTTAGGGTTCTGTCCAAACGCCGCCACGGTTTTTTGGGCGAGCTCCAGGGCGTAGTCATCGATGGAGATATCCGTTTCCGGCTTGGGTTGGCTGTAGTCCTTGCGATACATGTCGCCGCTGGTCCCGTTGGACAGGATGCCGACGAAATCGTCATCGCCCTGGAGACCTTTTTTAACATAGTCGGCATAACGCGCAAAGTAATCGGCGGAGAGGGCGGGGACCCCGGCAAAATAATGCATGCCGAAATTTCCGAGCAGGGCGAGGGGGCGACCGTCGGCATGAAAGATCCCTATCGCGGTTAAGGCCGGATCCTCCGGACCGGTGGGACCCATGGCATCCGGATTTTGATACCCCGGATGCATGTTCGCGCGTACGGTCATTTCGCCAAACGGATCTTCCTGGATGGCGCCCGGTCGCCAGATCCAGCGTCGACTCGCAACGTAATTGGCGGCATCGATGGATCGGAAGGCTACGCCCGCGGGTGCCAGCCGTTTGGCGGCTCGGGCCACGCCTTCGGCGAGACGTGCGGGGACCCATCGCACATAGGCTTCATCTGGAGGTGTGCCGAGGGCGCCCATTGCTGAAGGTGCAGTGTGGGTATGGGTGGAGGACATCATCACCCGGTCGGCCGGAATGCCCGTGTTGGCCTCGATGAGGGCCTTCGCGGTGTCGATCAGTTCGCGCGGGAGCATGCACGAGTCGGCGATGACGAGGACGATGCGGGTGTGCCCGTTATCGAGCACCACGCATCGCGCGTGCAGGCGGTCGCTCACCGTGGAGGCGGTGCGGGAGAGAAAGCCTCCGTTGACGATGACCGGAAAATTCGTGGGGGTGATGTCCATGGCATAGGCCCCCGCTTGTAAAGGCCCGGTTTGTGCCCGGGCAGGGAGGATCAGGAGCAGGAATAGCAGCGAGCAGCGAAGTAGGTTCATAGCTCAATTAGACCGCGTGCATCCGTTGCGGATCAAGGATGTAAATTACCTAATTCCCGTGGTATAGCTTGGGGATGGTTCGTGGTGTAAAACAAAGACAGCGATGGGCGTGGATCCTGGGGGTGCTGTGCACTTTTTCGGTTGTCGCTGAGCCGCTGCATTGGGCGTATCAGCCGGTACAGCCGAAGGCGTCGCCTGAGGTAGAAGGTGCGGAGTGGGGGCATCATGCCATCGATCGATTTGTAAAAGCGGCGCTGGATCAACGGGGCCTGCAAGCAGCGGGTGTCGCCGGGCGAAGCGATTGGTTGCGGCGGGTGACCTACGATCTGACTGGTTTGCCCCCGACGGTCGAGGAGGTGCGTATTTTCCTGGCAGATCGGGAGCCCGATTATGCCGGGGTGGTTGATCGGTTGCTGAATGCTTCGCACTTTGGTGAGCGCTGGGGGCGGATGTGGTTGGATGTCGTGCGCTATGCGGACTCCAACGGCCAGGACGAGAACAAAGCCATGTCGCATGCCTGGCGGTATCGGGACTGGGTGGTCCAGGCCTTCAATCGCGATCTACCCTACGATGATTTTCTTCGCCACCAGCTCGCGGGCGACTTGATCACCGGCGGAAGCGAAGCGGAGCAGCATGATCGGCTTATCGCCACCGGTTTTCTCGCCCTGGGTCCGAAGATCCTCGCCGAGCAGGACAAGGAAAAGATGATCATGGATATCATCGACGAGCAGATCGATACCGTAGGCCGCGCGATGCTCGGCAGCACCCTCGGCTGCGCGCGTTGCCACGATCATAAGTTCGATCCGATCAGCGCCCGGGACTATTACGCCCTGGCCGGAATTTTCCACAGCACCCGCACGATGTTGAATCGCGATTTTGTTTCGCAGTGGAATGAGTCGGATATTTCCACTGCTGAGCAGCGTCAGGCGCGGGTGGATCATGAGCGGCGAAAAAAAGAAAACGAAACGGCCCTGGCTGAACGGATCGGGTTGGCGAATGCGACCTTGTCTGATCGCTTGATGGAAGAAGGCGTAGCGGCTTTGCTGGCGGCCCGAAAAGGCGATACGAACGCCTGGCGGGTCTTGCTGGAGGATCAAGCGGTCGATTCGCCCTTGCGGGTTTTAGATGGGCAGGCCTTGGCGGGATTTCTGAGAGACCTGAAGGGCGCGCAGGCGACCTCGCGCTTTGCGCCCGGCTTCGATGGCTTCGCCATGAATGGGGCGAGTCGGGCCGTGGTGGATGTGGCGCATCGCCCGGAGCTCGAACCGGAAACGTTTACGATCGAGGCGCGGGTGAAGCTGAATCGTGCCTTGAAAAGCGAGGGGGATAATCGACGCTGGCTGGTGAACAAGAATCAGAACGAGTGGGAGAAAGGGCATTATGCTTTGTATCTTTCAGGGAGCCAGGTGGGGGCGTACATCTCGCCGGAAGGTGGGCAGGGGCAGCAGATTTCGGTGGAGGGCGCCGAAGGCGCGGTGAAACCCGGTGACTGGGTTCACGTGGCGATGCGCTTTGATGGACGGATGCTATCCGTGTGGGTGAACGGTCTGCAGCAGGGCGAAGTTGCGGTGCCGCGGTCGCGCCAGGCGAATACCTTTCCTCTGCGCTTAGGGGGGCGAGCGGATGGGTATAACTACTTTGAAGAAGGCCTGCTGGACCAGGTTCGGATGTACAACCGGGGGCTGGATGATGTCGAAATGCAGGTGCGCGCTTCGGCACATGCCAAGGAGATCGAAACCGGGTGTATTCTGCGCGAAGATTTCGAGCCACAGAATGCAGCCGATCGGCGCGGCGCCGCCTTTCCGGTGCTCGCGTCGACGCTTTACGGCGAGAAGGGTTTACTCTCGATTTCGCGCGAACGCTGGGCCGATGCGGACGAGCTTGCCGTCGCGGCGCTGGAAGCGGAGCGCGATCAATTGAAGGTGTTGCCGCTCCAGCCGATGGCGATCGCGGTGCGGGATGGTGCGGTGAAGCCCTTGCCGGTGTTTGTTCGGGGCGATCACCTGGCGCGGGAAGCCGAGGTCGTGCCACGTGGATTTCCTGCGGCCTTATCTCCAAACGTGGCCCGTACCGCCTTACCCGCAGACACGAGTGGGCGGCGCGAGCTGGTCGAATGGCTGTTGGCGGATCACCCGCTCACCGCGCGGGTTTGGGTGAATCGTATCTGGCAGACGATGATCGGTCAGGCCCTGGTGCGCCAGCCGGATAACTTCGGTCCGAGCGGCGAGGCACCGACGCATGCGGACCTGCTGGACTGGTTGGCGGCCGAGCTCGTGCGCGTTGACTGGTCGACGAAGGCGCTGATCCGGCAGATCGCGCTCTCGCGGACCTATCGCATGTCCACGGTGCCGGTGAATGAGGCCTCGTCCCAGCGTGATCCCGACGCGCGCTGGCTGAGCCGTATGCCGGCCAAGCGCATGAGCGCGGAGATGATTCGCGACAGTCTGTTTGCGATTAGTGGTCAGCTGGATCGAACGGCGGGTGGCTTTGTGAAGACGTTCAAGAATGCGGATTACGTGCGCAATGAAGAAGATGCCTACGGGTCGAATCGCCGGGCGCTGTACCTGCCGGTGATTCGCGATCGGGTGAATCCGATGCTGACGACCTTCGATTTTTCTAACGCGAGTGTGAGTTGCAGTCGCCGTCAGGAAAGTGTGGTTGCGCAGCAGGCCTTGTTTTTCCTGAACGCTCCCCTGGTGACCGAGCAGGCCGGGCACTGGGCGAAAGCGTTGATCCAGCACGAAGCCGAGCCGACAGCCCGCATGGACCGCGCCTACCTGGCCGTCTTCGGGCGAGTCGCAACCCCCCGGGAGCGTGAACAGGGGATGGCTTTTCTCGAAGCGCATCCGGATCCGGATGCGCTCCTGCGCTGGACGGATTATTGCCAGGTGCTTTTTGCCGCAAATGAATTTATTACCCTGAACTGATGATCAATCGACGCGACATGTTAAAAAGCAGTGCCCTCGGATTTGGCCATCTGGCCATGACCGCGATGTTGCAGGCTTCGCCCATGCCGCATATCCCGGCGCGGGCCAAGCGGGTGATCTTTTTGTTCATGCATGGCGGGCCGTCCCACGTGGACACCTTTGATTACAAGCCCAAGCTCTTCGAGGACGACGGAAAGCCGCTGCCGTTTGACAAGCCGCGGGTACAGTTTGCGAAGACCGGGAATCTCGGGCGGCCGCGATTTGATTTTCATCCGTATGGCCAGTGCGGGCACATGATCAGCGATCTGTTTCCAAAGGTCGGGACGCACGCCGACGCGCTGTGCATGGTCAAGAGCGTACACGGAACCAACGCCGCACATGGTGGGGCCTTGCTGAAGTTACATACCGGATCCGATTCGCTTGTGCGGCCAAGTATGGGTTCCTGGGTCAGTTACGGTTTGGGTAGCGAGAACCAGAACCTGCCCTCGTTTATCACCATGAATCCGTCGGGAGGCCACGGGGGCGCGGCCAACTACGCATCAGCTTTTTTGCCCGCGCAACACCAGGGCACGCGGATCTCGGGAGAGGCCGGGGCGGGGATCCCGAACGTGACCGGTCCGGTGAGTGAGGCGCGGCAATCCCATCAGCTTCGACTGCTGCGGGAGTTGAACCAATCGCATGCGCAACGCTTTCCGGCGGATCCGAATCTGGATGCCCGGATTCGATCGTTTGAGCTGGCGTATCGGATGCAAACCGAAGCACCGGAGGTGATGGATCTGGAGGGGGAATCCGCCGCGACCCGTGCGCTATACGGCCTGGATGACCCGAAAACATCGGAGGTGGGTCAGCGATGTCTGTTGGCGCGGCGACTGGTTGAGCGCGGGGTGCGTTTTGTCCAGGTGTCGCACGGCTATTGGGATCAGCATAGCCAACTCGAAGCGAAGCACCGGGAACTCGCCCATGCCTGTGATCAGCCGATTGCCGGCCTGCTGACCGATCTCAAGCAGCGCGGCTTGCTGGACGATACGCTGGTGTGGTGGGGTGGGGAGTTCGGGCGGACGCCGACGATTCAGGGCAAGGATGGCCGGGATCACAACCCCCATGCGTTTACGATGTGGTTTGCCGGGGGCGGAGTGAAAGCGGGATTCAGTTACGGTCAGACGGATGACTACGGATTTTATACGGTCGATGAAAAAATGCATGTGCACGATCTGCACGCGACGATCCTCCACTTGTTGGGCCTGGATCATGAACAACTGACCTATGGGTATGGCGGTCGGGATTTCCGGCTGACCGATGTCTATGGAAATGTGATCGAAGATATTCTGGCGTAGGAGTCGGTTCAACCATGAAGAAATATATGGTGTTGATGTTCTTGCTTGTCGGTCTGGCGCCGTGCCTGGCCCAGACGGAAGCGCAGTTGAATCAGTGGCTGAAGCGCTTTCCCGCGGCGGATGCGAATAAGGATGGTCAGCTGACGGCACAAGAGGCCATAGCCTATCGGCAGAAGGTCCAGGGAGCAGAAAGGCGTACACGGGCCGGCGTGCCGACCGCATTCAAGGTGGATCCGGGCTGGGATGCTTCACGCTTTCCCGACCATGCGGTCTGCTATAAAACGCCGGAGGAGATTCAGGCGGTGAACGTGAAAGTGCATGGGGCGAAGGCCTTGTTGCAGGTTGCGAAGCCTTCCGGTGAAGGGTTGCGGATCGTGGGTACGGGTCACAGTTTTATGGCGCCCGGCTATCGCACTTTTCCAAAGATTTGTGAGGCGGCGGGGATCGAGCAGACCCTGTTGACGCATACGGGCGGCGGCATCACTGGAAGTGCTCGGTACAAGTGGGAGCAGGAGAACGGGATATTCCAATTTGATGGTAAGCCCCGGCCGAAATTGCTGGCCGCGATTGCGACGGGCGAGTGGGACGCCATGATGTGGGGGCCGTATTACCAGGATCGACCGGCGTACTACGCCTGCTGGATCGGCTTCTGTTTGAAATACAATCCCGAGATGATGTTTTATCTTTCCGATGCCTGGCCGCAGCTGGGTCAGTTGGACACCCCGCCCAAAAGCGAGGCCGATCTGGCTGCGGAGACCTGGCAACGCCTGGGTAGAGAAAAACATGCGGGTTATGTGACCTTGCTGGGGGCGCTGAACGCAAAATATCCAGGAAAGGTTCGGGTGATGCCCACG
>JBLIND010000077.1:0-19570 GCA_047639095.1 Candidatus Omnitrophota bacterium
TCCCCGCCTCGCGCCTTATAGCGTCACCCGGATAACAGGCCACACTTCCCGGTAACGAAACCAAAAGGAATTCGAATGCGCCTCACGCCATATGTCCTATTGTTCGGCCTCTCCCTACTGAGCTCCCCGCTCACCCGCGGCAACGAAAGTCCTTCGTCCTTCACCTGGATGGACACGTTGGAATTGGCACGCGGGGAAGCCATCGATCAACAAAAGCCCCTGCTCATCGTTTTTCGCTGCGTCCCGTGAATAGACTGTCGCATTTTTGACGGGCAGGTTGTCCGTCCCACACAGAATTTCATCGAGGTCGCCGAGGACTACATCTGCGTACGGGTGACGAACATTAACGAGCTCGACCTGAATCGATTCAGCTTCGACTATGACTTAACCATGGCCTTCGTCATCGCCCACCCCGACGGCACGGTCTATCACCGCTATGGTGGACGCACCTCCGTTTCACCCATGCATATGGATGACCTGATTCACATCATGCAGGAAGGCCTGGTAAGCCATGCTGCCTATATGAAAAACCCCAAGCCGCCTGAGCAACAGGAACCGCTGCTGGTCCGCGATCTGGTGAGCGAACGTCTGCAGGGAAAAATGAAACCGGCTCCTGGCTGCATTCATTGTCACTATGTGAAGGAGGCGCGCAACTACCTGCAACTCGAATCCGGCACGTGGACACCCAACCAGTTCTGGACCTGGCCCCTGCCGGAACGCATCGGCATCACCATGAATCAGTCAAAGCAACATGTCATTGAAACCGTCACTCCCGATTCGCCGGCGGGCAAGGCGGGAATGGAAGTCGGTGATGTCCTTCACCGATTGGAAGGAAAGAGGATCATGTCCAACTACGACATCCAGGCGGTGTTGGAATCGAGCAAGGACGAGGCGATTTTTCTCTCGTTTGAGGTGCAACGCAAGAATGCATCCATTGAGGGCCTGATCCATCTTGAGCCCGCATGGAAAACCGGCGACCCCAAAGACAACGCCTGGCGCTTTCGGAATGTATTTACCCAACACATGCTGAAGTTCCTCCCGGCACCCGGATTCATCGGGGACCTTTTATCCAATGGCGAATTCGAGGCCATGAGCCTGGCAGACCGCAACTTTGGTCTCCGCATCAGCAACTTGAACGTCGGGACCTATCTTGCAGGCATACGCCAAGGCGACATCATCCTCGGAGCCGGAGGCAAATCAAACTTTACAACCGTCCGGGAGTTCCATCACTGGTGTGAATTGCTGCGTCGCGCCGGACGGGATCTCCGCTTGGAGGTCTACCGCGAGAACCGTCCTATGTTTGTGATGGTCAACCAGGCGCACTTGAATTATTCCCGAGTTGAAGAAGCTCCCCGTGTGGACCTGGGCTTCATTGCCCAGGAACTCCCGCGGGACGATGGGTTGCGCGTCGGCCATGTCAACGACTCCAGCCCGGCCGAACAAGCGGGTTTGCGCATCGGCGACCGCATTGTTACGGTTGACGACCTGCGCGTAAGCACCTACCGCGAAATGCAAAACCTGTTGAACAAAAAATCGCCCGGCCAGCTACTCATGCTCCAGGTCCGGCGTGAAAATTTGGAACGGCAAGTCAGCTATGTGCTCCCCGGCGAAGAAGATCGCAAGAGCTCTGTCGCCCTACTGAGCGCCGTGCCCATCGAACCGGGCCAGCTCCTCCACTGCGTCGTCACCATCGACGTGCCGGCCGGCAAACATATCTACAGTATGCAGCGTCCGAGTTTGGGACTGCCCACGACCATTGATTTTCGCGGCAGGGGCTATGCGCTGGTCGGCCCGGTGAAGGAGCCTGCGCCACACAAAATCGAAGCCGCAGGGCTCGATCCCAATTGGGTCCTCGATGGAAAAATTGAACTCGAACAGACCATCCGGATCACCGACCTTGCCCGTTTCAAAATGGTGCTACGGGTGTACGCCCAGGTCTGCGACGAAAATGGCTGCCACGAATTCCAAGCCGTCGTGACCCATCAGCCCGGCGAGCAAACGTTTGCCGATTTTCGCGACCGCTTTGAAGACGAGGTTGAGATCGAGCGGAAATAATATGGATTAAGACGTTCCGATCATCGGAACGATTCCTGAGCACTTGTCCGATCATAGGAAGCACTTCCGGTGGCGGAGTGTTCGGAGGGTGGAGCATCGTTTCATGACTACGCTCAATACTCGAGTATGTCGGTCTGGCGCATTAAAAAACATCATCCTTTTCGCGTGACGAAATGTGCTCGGGCCAACAAACTAGCATCATGTTCAGCATATCTGACCCCTTGCAGCCGGACCGACTGGGCAGACGTCGATTCATCCAACTCGGTGCCTTCGGGTCGGTGGGGTTGAGCCTGCCCCAGATTCTCCGGGCAGAAGCTGCAACCCAGGCATCCAAGCGGGCGAAATCCTGCATCCTGATCTTCTGCAGCGGCGGCCCGAGTCAACTCGACACCTTCGATTTAAAACCCGATGCCCCCTCGGATATTCGCGGACCGTTTCGCCCGATAAAAACGACCGTTCCGGGAATGGAGATCTGCGAACACCTGCCCGCCCTTGCCAAGCGGGCGAAAGACTTTGCGCTGGTTCGAACGGTTTCGCACACGGACACCTTACATCCTTCGGCCACCTACTGGGCGCTGACCGGACACAAGCCGCCGAAGTCCACGCTCAACATCACGCCGGCCCCTTCACATATGCCCGCGCTCGGCTCGGTCTTGAGTCGCTTTTCCCCTTCGGCGGATGTCCTCCCCTCCTACGTGCTCGCACCTCAGCTCTGTTACGACGTCGGGAACATCATGCCGGGTCAGCATGCGGGAATGATCGGAGGCGCCTACAATCCCTTCATGGTTACCGACGATCCATCGCAAGCGAATTTCCAAATCAAAAATCTAACCTTGAATGATCAACTCAACCTGACCCGTTTGCGCGACCGGATGGGGCTCAAGATCTCGTTGGAGGCGCAACTCGGCTACCTGGGTGAATCCATGCAAGCCCAGGCAATGGATGCCTTTAACGAACAGGCCTACAACCTGCTCAGCTCGACCGAGGCCAAGCGCGCCTTCGACCTGAACCTCGAACCGGACACGGTGCGTGATCGCTACGGGCGCAACCAGTACGGCCAGAGTTATCTGCTTGCCCGACGCCTGGTGGAATCGGGTGTCCGAACCGTGATGATTAACGACAACGTGGGCATCAACAATGATCGATGGGATACGCACAGCAATAATTACAGAACCCTGAAAAAGAATCTGCCCGAGACCGATGCCGCGCTTTCATCCCTGCTGACCGACCTGAGCGAACGCGGCCTGCTCGACACCACCCTGGTCATCTGGATGGGTGAAATGGGTCGTTCCCCGCGCAACGATCACCGCGATCACTGGCCGGCCTGTTACAGCGTGCTTATGGCCGGAGGAGGCATTCAAGGTGGACAAGTCTATGGCGAATCGGATGCCTTTGCGGCCGCGCCGAAGAACAATGCCTGTACGCCGGGCGATATCCTGGCCACGGCGTATTCCGCGATGGGATTGCCCGAGGATACGATGATTGCCGACCAGCTGGGTCGGCCGCTCCCCCTGTTCGCAGGGAAGCCGATTCAAGCACTGCTTTAAACCTGGAATGGAGCACGGCTTCGCCCCAGGGCGGAAGTGTGGAAGTGTATTGGGGGGACAATACGGCAGTAGAACGGAGCGGTGCTCCATACTACGGCTCCATGAAAAACGTATCCAGGTACCCCTTGATGATCCGACCCACCTTCGAAGTCGAACGCCCGCTGCGGGCATCTCTGATCCTGGGCTTGAGGCCAAGCTCGTACTGACGAACGATCGTATCGGTCGCCAGCAGACCGATCTTCTCATCCGGGTTTTCGTATTGCCCCAGACGGAGACTCTCGATCAGAATGCGGACATCCTCTTTCATAGTGCCCTCGTGCTCTCAACCTCCTAGCAGGCTGTTGAAAAACACGCAAGAGCCGCATTCCAGCGTATCCCAGAGGGACGCGCGGCGCTTCGTCAGGCCAACAGTTCGGGAATAATCTGACCGCCAAACTGCGACAGTTGTTTGAAGCGTCCCGCATGGAAGTAGGTCAGTTTGTTATCATCCAGGCCGAGGAGATGCAGCAAGGTGCAATGCACGTCGCGGATGGGATGGGCGACATCAACCGCTTTGGCGCCAATATCATCGGTCGCGCCGACGATCGCGCCCCGCTTCGTACCGCCGCCGGCAAAGAACATATTCATGGCATCGGCGTTATGACCACGCCCGAGGGAGGTCACCCCTCCCCGGTGATTGTTGTCCGGGGTACGGCCGAACTCTCCCGTCCACATGACGATGGTATCATCGAGCATCCCGCGGGCTTTGAGATCCTTGATCAGGGCGGCGATCGGTTGATCGACACTTGCGATGCGCGCGGAGTGTCCGCGTTCAAGATAATCATGACTGTCCCAGCCCCCGGCAAAAATCTGAACGAAGCGAACGCCTTTTTCCACCAGGCGACGGGCCATCAGGCACTGGCGGCCAAAGGCCTGCGTCTCCTTGCGCTCGAGGCCGTACATTTCACGGATGTACTGCGGCTCATCATCGATGCCGATCACGTCGGGAACCTCCATCTGCATCCGATAGGCCAGCTCATAGCTTTCCATACGCGCTTCGAGAGCTTTGTGCTGCGGATGAGCGGCCGCGTGTTGTTTGTTCAACACACCGAGCTCATCCAAGGTGCGTCGTTGGTGGTCCCGGCTGATGTGAGCGGCAGGCGTGAGGTCTAGAATGGGTGAGCCTTCCGGGCGCAAACGCGTGCCCTGGAACTGGGCCGGTAAAAAGCCGTTCGTCCAATTGCTGGATCCACCCTGCGGCAGCGCCAGCTCGGTCATCACCACATAGCCCGGCAAATTTTGATTTTCGGTACCGAGTCCGTAGTTGACCCATGACCCGACCCCGGGATCCGCACCCAGGCGACTACCGGTATTCATGTGGAACAGGGCCTCGGGATGGTTCAGCGATTCCGCCTGGCAACCCCGGTAAACACATAGCTCGTCGGCAACCTCCGGATCAGCCAGGTGCACAAACGGATCGCACATGTCGATGCCGGACTGGCCGACCTTGCGGGTGCCGAACGGACTGCCCACATAAAAGCGACGACCACCAGCAAGCCCCTCGGTCCGCTTGGATTCCGTCAAATGCATCTTGTTCAACTGCGGCTTGGGATCGAAGGTGTCGACCTGACTTGGCCCCCCTTCCATGAACAGCATGATAACCGCTTTGGCCTTGGGGGTATTCAGGGAACTTTTCGGAGCGAGCATGGACTCCTTCGCGAGGAGGTCATTAAAGGCTACCGTGCCCAATGATGCGCCGAGTCCGTAAAAGAACGCGCGCCGATTCATGGGTGCTGTCTGTCCGCAGGGGAATCGTTTTTTCATCATTTCGTCCTTAGTAAATATACATGAATTCGTTGGAGTTGAACAGGACCAGGCAGAGATCGGCAAGGGCGCGTATCTCCGGTCCGACGTCCTCGGGCTTCTTGTCCCGGACATAGTTTTTAAACGCGGGAAGGATCTCCGTATATTCAAATGGCGCCCCGGTAAACTCTTCGACCAGCGAGCGGGTGATCTCGGTTGGATAGGTCGTCGGCTCAGGCGAGTGAATGCGATGATAGGCCTGCATGTCGCGGACGTACGCAGCAAGCCGGGTACCTTCGCCCGCCGTGGGATTCCGCTGATAGATAGTATGAAACGCACGTTTCACCTGCTCGCCGATCTCCGACGCTTCGCCTTCCACCCGCAGCGCAAAAGCAATCGCCCGGTCGGCCATCGTCGCACTGTTCATCAGGGAGAAGGCCTGGGGTGTAACCGCGGCTGCATCCCGAACCGCACAGGAGTCGTTTGGATTCGGCTGGTTGAACAGCTCCAGGAACGGATCCGCCATACCGCGCACCCGGTAGGCGTAAATCGTCCGGCGGTTCCGCTCCTCGGGCGTCGGCGAAGGCTGATAAGCAGGGGCGATGGAAAATTGAATCATCCGAGGCTGCAGGGCGACTTCCATATTGATTTCTGGCATCACCGGCAACCCACCCATCGCACGATTCAACTCGCCGGAGATCAAGAGACTGCTGTCCCGCACTTCCTCGGCAGTCAAACGACGGGAGGGAAAGTACGCCAGGAGATCGTTATTCGGATCGATGTTTGCCAACTTCTGCAGATCCGGATGATCGCCGGCTTGGCGGTACGCATCGGAGGTCATGATCAGACGGTGGAGTTCTTTAAACCGTCCCCCACCCTCGACGAAGTGAATCGCCAGCCAATCCAACAGCTCGGGATGGGTCGGCGTGCCCCCTTTTACGCCAAAGTTATTGGGCGTCCCCGCGATGGGCTTGCCAAAGTGATATTGCCAGATGCGGTTGACGATGGAACGCGTCGCCAGGGGGTTCTGAGGATCTGCAATCCACTTCGCGAGCTCGAGTCGGCGGTGATCCAGGGTTTTCGGCAAGGCGTACGGATCATTCTCCGGGGCTTGATTCACGGAAACCGGGACGGAGCTGAAGACGCCCGGGGTCACGGGTTCACCCGGTGCCTCGAGCGAGCCTCCAACAAAAATCCGAGACTCCGGTCGCCAATTCATATCGTTCTTCGGTGCGATGCGAAGCTTGCGCGCCTTATTCCCCTGGGCCTGGTCTTCAGAGCCGTTGTAGACCGCCTGGGTAAAGGGCCGATACCGTTCCTGACGGCGCGACCAGATCCAGTCGTCCTGCTCGCGGACTTTCAACTGGCCCTGCTCCACATGGTTCAATCCTGCATGCCGCGGCGGCTTCTCTGCATCGGGCAGCGACTTGCGTTTGTCCGGGGACAGGAACGGCTTGCCATGCTCCTCATACCATTTCCGTTCGGCGGCTTCGCGTTTCTGGCTTAAGCGATTTTTTTCCTGCGTGGCATAGGCGAGCAGGGTTTCCACTTGTTTACGCCCTTCATCGAAGTGGGCGAGATTTTCATCCGGCAAAAAGGGTGCCGGGCGTTCGGCCATGCGCGTGGTCGAAAACGCCGCATAGAGCCGGTAGTAATCGCGCGTGGGCAAGGGATCAAATTTGTGATCATGGCACTTAAAGCAGCGCATGGTGGTGGCGAGAAAGGTCTGGCCCACCGCGTTGATCACATCGTCGAGGTACAGCTGCCGCGCCTCCTCATTTTTCACCATGGCCGGATCCCAGGGACCCATGCGGAGGAAGCCCGTCGCGATCAACTGTTCCGTTTCCTCTGGGGTGTAGTCGCCTTTGATGCGGGCCTGCTGCACCTTTTCCTCGCTCCCGCCGGAACGCGCCCGTACGGAAGCGTCGGCCAGCTCATCCCCGGCGAGCTGTTCGAGGACAAAGTCCTTATACGGTTTGTCCTGATTGAAGGAACGAATCACATAGTCCCGGTAGCGCCAGGCATTGGAACGTTCGTAGTCGTTGGAATAGCCGCCGGTATCGGCGTAGCGCGCGACATCCAGCCAGTGTTGCCCCCAGCGCTCGCCATAATGGGGGCTGGCGAGCAGACGATCGATCAAATCGGTCCAGGCTTTTTCAGGATCCTGGTTATGGGCCTGAATATAGTCGTACACCTCTTTCGACGAGGGCGGCAGACCGATGAGATCGTAGCTCGCCCGACGGATCAAGGTCCGCGGATCCGCGCGCTGGGCGGAGGCAAACCCCACCTGGCCTAATTTGCTTTGAATGAAGGCATCGATCGGATGTTTTCGATCGGACGGGACGTCGACCTTTTTCAAGGGTTGAAACGCCCAGATGTCTTCGGGTTTATAGCGACGGTTTGTCCACTCATGGGCCAGGCCTCCGGACGTTTTGATAATGACCCCATCTTTGGTCCACACCTTCTTGCTCTCCGCGAGCCGAATCTCCGCCTGCCGTTCATCATCGGGCCAAATCGCACCCGCATCGATCCAGTCGCGAATGAGGGCGACCTGTTCTTCGTTCAGTCGATCGTTTTTCTTGGGCGGCATTTCATAGTCTTCATCCTCCCAGGTAATCATTTTCATCACCTGGCTTTTTTCCACGGAACCGGGTACCAGCGCGTCAGGAAAGTCCTCTCCACCGCGGAGGAATCCCTCTCGGGTGGTGAGGTCGAATTCGCCTTTGAGCTCCTGACCGGGCTCGCCGTGACAGCCGAAACATTTGCTCGAGAGCAAGGGCTTCACTTTCAGAGAGAAGAGCTCTTCGAGTTCGACGTGTCGGTCCCGGTCGGCAGCGAAAACGCTGGAGGTGACAGCCAGGGCGGTGAGGATATAGCAGGCTAGGTTATTCTTAGTCATTTTAATACTTCCTGTGGCCTCGGCAGGGTACGGCCAAGCTACATGCTTATGGCTGTGGCCTCTCGGCAGGGACGGCCAAGCTACATTTTCAGGGCCGACCCTTTTCATAGAGGTCGGCGATCGCTGCTCCACTCAGGGCCGTCGAAAAGATTGCAAATTCATCCATGCTGCCGTTAAAGTTTCGTACGGCAAAATGCGATTCATCCCGCTTGGGTTCACTCCAGTTTCCGATGGAAGCCCCGCCAATTTTCACCAAGGGTACCCGCATGTTTTCGGGCAGGGTTTCCCGATGGACTTCCGAGCCATTCACATAATGCACGACCTCACCGCGGCCACCATCGTAGCTCGTCGCAATCTGCAACCACTTGCCACTCAGGGCCGGCGTCCAGATCGGTGGCGAGAAGACCACGTGCTTATCCATAAATCCTTTGGGGACCTTTCCGGCTGGAGGCTCATAGGCTTTCACCGAGAAAAAGATTCGGCCGTCATCCATGATCTGCCAGTGCGGTTCCTGCAACTCATGCCCATCGGTTAGCATCAGAGAGTTATACCAGCGGTCCAGACGGTCGATGCGAACCCAGGTCAGCAAGGTCAAGGCTTCCAGCTCGGGCTTAATGTTAATCCTCACCCGGCTACCCGCCGGGCTGAAATCAAGTGCGGCATCAGGGGCGCCAAAACGATCGATGGTTCGCTTTGCGGCGACGATCGATCCATTCGCATCACCCGCCATATCCTGCAGGCTGCGCTGCCATCCACCCGGTTGGTTCATGGGGTAGTAGGCCACAAGGTCCGGATGGTGCGTCAGCGCGTCAGCCTGTTTCAACCAGGCCTGTCTCCGCTGCTCACGCCCCCCATCCAGACGCAGTTTCAACTCCGATACGCCGACAAACTGTGAAGCCGTCGCCGTCAGCTCTTCTGCAGGACCATGATCGTTCAGACGCAGGGCCTCGCCCTGTTGCATGAGTCGTTTTTCCAACTGTCGGGGCTTCCATTCCACCGAACCATCCAGCACGTGGATCTCGGTCCGCTCAGCGGAGGCCTCCACCGCAAATTCGGTTCCGAGATCGACGACCTCACCCTCCGGCAAATGCATACGAAATCCGCGCGCGGGTTCCGGCACATGCGCGCGGACTTTACCGCGCGTGATCGTGACTTCCATGGCGGAATGAATCTCGAAGGCCGCGTCGCCTTCGATCACCAGCGCCACGCCGCTGAACAATTCCAGCTGTACGACGCCTTGGCTCAGGGCCAATAGACCCGAAGGCAGCAGATCGCCTTCATCGAGGCTGGCCGAGGTCCATTTCACCTGGTCCTGGCCCGTAACGACGCCAAAGCCCGTGGCTGTGGGCTCAACGGTTTGAGCCAGCGGCTCTGGAGCGCGGAACCGGGGGGTAAGAAAGAACCCCAACACAAGCATGGCCGCCAGCCCCAACGCGGCTGTGATAAACCCGCCCCGTGAAAACGTGACGACCTTCGCTTGGGGCTGAACCCGCTCATCATTCCAGGCTGCACCAGCGTCGGCTTTGGATTCGGTCCCGTCACGTAGATGCGCATCCAACGCCAGGTACTGACGGAAAGCCGCCCGCAGCTCGGTCTGCTGTTCCATTGTATCCTGGAATTGCTCAAAGGCCTCGGGGCTGATGGTTTCGTCGCAGTAGGTCTCGATCCAGCTTTGCTCTTCCTTGGTCAGGTCTTGAAAGCGTTTCATGCAAGGCCCTCCTTTGGGAGATTTTCCTCAATGCAGTGCAACAGACTTTTGCGAATACGATTCAAGCGCATGTAAAACGCACCGGGCTTTGCACCGGCCTGCTCGGCCAGTTCCCGGGTGCTGATCCCCGGGGTATACGCGAGGGAAATCAGTTTGCGCTGGGCGTCTGGAAGCTTCTTGAGGCAGGTTTCGAGGGCCTCGTTCTCGAGACGACGCGTATCCGCTTCGTCTTCAGCTTCATCAGCCATCAGCGCGAGCAGGTCCTCACGAAAGACCAGGCGATCCCTCGCCATCTTCCGCCGGTAGGCCAGAGCCTCAAAGCGAGCGATCACACAAGCCCAACGGATGAATCCCGTATCGCGATCAAACTGATCGAACTTGCGCCAGGCCACCAGGGCGACCAGCTGCATCACCTCATCTGCATCATGCCAGGTCGGCATCAGGGAGCGGATAAAGCGACGTAAATCGGCCTCATGGCGGGTGAAAACCGCTACAAAGGCCTCATAATTGTCGTTGGGTTCGGCCATCTTACCCTAATACTGCCATCCACCCCTAAAACCTCACACGATTTTTTCATCAAAAGAAGGATGGGTGATTTCACATGGGTCTGGGCGTACCCTTGCAGGCTTCAGAAGGTGCGAATTTATGATTGCCAGCCTTTGTGGGGTTCTCTTCAGTGCGATGGACGTCCAGAACGGGAAACGATCCCTGCCCCGTCCTTATTACCAACCGGAAAGATGTGTTCATGAAAGCCATTCAATTAACCGAGCCCCACAACTTTAACGTCATCGACATCGATGAGCCTGGCGCTCCCGGTCCCGGTGAAGCCCTGATCCGGATTGATACGGTCGGCATCTGCGGGACGGACCTCGGCGGCTACCTCGGCAAAATGCCCTTCTTCTCCTATCCGCGTATTCCCGGACACGAGCTCGGCGTGACTATCCTGGAAATTGGTGAAGGCGTGGACAACATCAAGGTGGGCGATCGCTGCTCGGTGGAACCCTACATCAATTGCCAGAAGTGCTACTCCTGCCGCCGCGGGTACACCAACTGCTGCGAGCATCATCAGACCATCGGGGTGATGTGCGATGGCGGCTTGACCGAAAAAATCATTCTCCCCGCCCGCAAGATGCATCCAGCGAACAATCTCACCTCGGAACAATGCGCCCTGGTGGAAACCCTCGCAATCGGTTGTCATGCGATTGACCGCGGCAACCCGAAATCGAATGAAAGCGTTCTCGTAATTGGCGCTGGACCCATCGGCTTGAGTGCCGTGGAATTCGCACGCCTTTCCGGCGCGAAAACCATCGTGATGGACATGGTTCAATCGCGTCTCGACTTCTGTAAGGACAAGATGGGCGTGGATCACACCATTCTCGCGGGCAGCGGAAACGAGATCGAAGCGCTCGAAGCCCTTACCGATGGTAATCGGGCGGACGTCGTTGTCGATGCCACGGGCAGCAATCACTCCATGGCCAATGCCTTGAACTACTGCGCGTTCAAGGGGCGAGTGGTGTACGTCGGCATTACCCAAGCCGAACTCGCCCTGCCCCACGCACCGGCCCTGCACCGCCGCGAGCTCGATATCCTCGCGAGTCGAAACGCACTCTCCAGCGACTTTACCCGCATCATCAAACTCATCGAAGACGGCGAAATTAATACCAAACCCTGGATCACCCATCGCACGACCTTTGACAAGATGATCGGTGAATTCGAGAGCTTCACCAAACCGGAAACCGGCGTGATCAAAGCCGTCGTGGAAATGGGATGATCAAGCAACTCGAACAACTGAAAATCATTCCGGTCGTCGCCCTGCACGACGCGGACGCCGCGATCCCCCTCGCTGATGCCCTGTGTGCGGGCGGACTTCCCTGCGTGGAAATCACCCTGCGTACGGACGCCGGCCTGGCGGGCATACGCACGCTCGCCAATCGGGAAAACTTTCTCCTCGGTGCCGGAACCGTTCACAGCGTGGATCAAGCGAAGGCATCCGTCGATGCGGGTGCCCGCTTCATCGTGATGCCCGGCTTTAATCCACGCACGGTTGCCTGGTGCGTGGAGAACAAGATCCCGGTGTTCCCCGGAATCGCCACGCCAAGCGACCTTGAAATGGCCCTGGAGCACGGCCTGGAGATCGTAAAATTCTTTCCCGCAGAAACGCTGGGTGGGGTACAAACGCTCAAGGCCTTCAGCGGACCGTACCACACCATGCGTTTCATCCCCACCGGGGGTGTCGGGCCCGGCAATCTGAAGGACTATCTTCATATGTCCTGCGTCGTCGCCTGCGGCGGCAGCTGGATGGTGAAGGGCGACTTGCTTAAGACCGGGGCCTGGGACGAAGTTACCCGCCTGACGGAACAAGCGGTGAGCCTCGCACATTCCTGAGAAGCAACGTCCGGGTGTAACACATCCGTATGCATCATCGATCAAGCGGGCAGGATGCCCGCGCTCCCAGGGAATGTTTTGTTTTTCCTGCTTGCTCACAAAATCGACTCCCGTATCCTATTACATATTACGAATCACTCAACCCGGGATCCCCTCATGAAACAAACACGTCGCCAGGCCCTCAAAAATGCGAGCAAAGCCTTTGGCTTTACGGTCCTCCCCTCCTACCTGGCAACGGGTGTGCGCGCCGCCGGCGACCCACAGCCTCCGAGCAAACGTATTAACCTGGGCTGCATCGGCGTTGGTGGCCGGGCATCCGGTGTGGTCCCCAGCTTGACCCGCGGCGGTAATGCCCAGCCGGTGGCCTTCTGTGATGTCGATTTCAATGCCCGGAGCACCGATAAGAATCTCAAGGCAAATCCGGATGTGAAGCAGTTTGCCGACTTCCGCATCATGCTTGAGCAGATGGGTAAGGACATCGACGCAGTGAGTGTCGTCGTCCCCGATCACTCACACTTCTGCGCCGCGATGCTGGCCATGTCCATGGGCAAGCATGTCTACGTGGAAAAACCGCTGACCCACTCCTTCCAGGAAGCCGAACTCCTGATGCAGGCGGAGAAGAAGTTCAAGGTGGTGACGCAAATGGGCAACCAGGGGCACACCGGAACCGCTTCGGCTCAGTTCAAAGAATGGGTCAAGCGGGGGATCATCAAAGATGTAAAAACCGTCGATGCGTGGAAAGGCAGTGGCCTCTTTTTCATGGATCCCAAGCAGCGCTTCTCGACCTACCCTGCGGAAGAACCGAAGCCGGAAACCCTGGACTGGGATCTCTGGTGCGGTCCGGCGGAGGTTCACCCCTTCAGCAAGCTGTATCACCCCTTCTCCTGGCGGGGGTTTCACGCCTATGGATCGGGCATGCTCGGGGACTGGGGTGCGCATATCATGGACTTCGTGCATGACTACCTTAATCTGGGTCTACCCACCCGGATCAATGCCCAGCGCATAGACGATCATAACAAGGTCATTTTCCCGCTGACCTCACACATCCAGTTTCAATTCCCGGAACGCGGCCCAGGGATGCCGGCCTTGACGATGAACTGGCGAGATGGCGCGGACATTCACCCCGAGGTTCCCGAGCAATTCTGGGATCAAGGCAAAGCCCCAAAGCTGGGCGGCGCGGGAACGCTTTTCCAGCCGGAAGGTGCCGATTACATGGTCTTGCGTGGCTCGCACGGAGGATCTTCGCGTCTGCTCCCCTACGAGAAATCCTCCGAGCTCGATGCCAAAGTCGACTCCGTCAAAGTCGATCATGGCGAGTCCTTCATACAAGCCTGCATGGGCAATGGGAACACCTGGTCGCCGTTCAGCGTAAGCGCCAAGCTCACACAGGTTTTGACCCTCGGCTGCATCGCGCAGTACCTCAATGCCGATCTGGCGTTTGATCCCAAAACGAAAACCATTACCAACAACAAGGAAGGGAATGCCCGGCTGGCGATTCCCCCACGTAAGGGTTGGGAAGATTTTTACAAGATGGTGTGAAGAGGTCCCAGAAGGCCTCACACATTTTGAGCTTTACCCTGTGCCAATGGCGGACATAGAGTCGCTGCGCCATTAACCCGTCAGAGACAGGCGTCACCCGGTATCGGCAGATCGACAGGATCATAGGAATGAAACACGCGGGTGATCAAACCCAGAAGACTCAAATTCGGGAAGCGACAGTCCAGGATCTGCCACGGCTGGTGGAGATCGAAAACACCTGCTTTACGAGCGACCGCATCAGTCGCCGGCAGTTCCAGTATCTACTAAGCAAGGCCAATGCGACCGTGCTCGTCGCGGAACTGGGTGATCAGCTGGTCGGCACGCTTGTGGTTCTTTTCTCTCGCGGCACCTCACTGGGTCGTTTGTATTCAATTGCCGTCGATCCAGGGTATGCGGGCCGCGGTATCGGCCGGAGCCTGGTTGGCGAAGCCGAGTCGGCGGTCTGGGATCATCACCGCGCCTATATCCGCCTAGAAATACGCACGGACAACCAGGCGTCCATCGGATTGTTCGAGTCCATGGGCTATCGGCGCATTGGCGAGTGGCCCGACTACTACGAGGATCACGCGACCGCCGTCCGGTATGAAAAGCACCTCACGCCCGACATCAAACCGAACCTTCGGGACATTCCCTTCTTTGAGCAATCGCTGGAGTTCACTTGCGGACCGGCCTCACTGATGATGGCCATGTGTGCCCTGGACAAAGACGTGGTCCTCGATCGCAAGCTGGAGTTACGGATCTGGCGGGAGGCCACCACCATTTTTATGACCGCTGGTCATGGCGGATGTGGACCCATCGGACTAGCCATCGCCGCAGCAACACGCGGATTCGAGGTCGAGATCTTCCTCAGCGACGACGGCGTGCAATTTGTGGACTCCGTACGCGATCCCGTAAAAAAGGAGGTCATGCGCCTGGTTCAGGAGGACATGCTTGAACAGGCTGCAGCGTTAAAGCTCCCGATCTCCTATGGCGGCCTGTCGCTCGACGACATGCAAAAAGCATACGATGACGGGGCCATTCCCGTCGTCCTGATCAGTTCGTGGCTGATCTACGGTGAAAAATTCCCCCACTGGATCACGGTCACGGGGATCGACGAACACTTCGTCTTCGCGCATGACCCCTTCATCGATTACGACGCGGGTGAAACACAAATGGATTCGGTACACATGCCCATCCCCCGTGAACAGTTTGACCGCATGACCCGCTACGGCAAGGCCCGCCTGCAGGCCGCCCTTTTACTTTACCCCTTAACATCAACTCCTAAGAAGAAACCGTAGGCCTATGGCTGAACATGTCATCCTCGTAGAAAACAAAGCCCACTGGAAGCCCTCCTTCCCCGCGTACCCGGTGATCACGGCAAAAGAATACCTGACCGATCCCGACTGGAGTGGTCGCCGGGGCCTCCGGGTCATCAATCTCTGCCGCACACATCGTTATCTCGGAGAAGGCTATTACTGCTCGTTGCTGGCCGAAGCGCGTGGGCACAAAGTCATCCCCGCAACCCGCACGATCCAGGACTTGCGGCGGCGTTCGCTCTACAGCCTGGAAACTCCGGACATCAACCAGAGCCTCCAGGAGATCCTGAATCGAGGCCAGGCGATTGAAACCACCGCATTTGAAGTGATCGTCATTTTCGGGAACTGTGCATTTAAGGAACTGAAGCCACTCGTCCGCGAGTTATTCGAGCTTTTCCGCACGCCGATTTTCAAGGTCGAGTTTCGCCGCGATAATGCGTGGCGGATGAATTCCATCAAACCGGTCGCCATTCAGCAACTCACGCCTGAGCAGGAAGCGACTTTCCTGAGCGCCCTGGAACACTACATGAGCAAGCGATGGAGCAAACCGCGGCCGCGGCCGAGTCAACGGTACGATCTGGCGATTCTTCATGATCCCACAGAGGAGTTTCCCCCATCGGATGAAGCGGCTCTCCAGAAGTTTTTAAAGGCGGCGAAGGATCTGGATCTCAATGCGGAACTGGTTACCCGTCGTGACTTCTCCCGCCTGGCGGAATTCGATGCCTTGTTTATACGCGAAACGACCGGCATGGATCACCACACCTATCGCTTTGCCCGCAAAGCCTTTCGGGAAGGCATGGTCGTGATCGACGATCCCGACTCCATCCTGCGCTGCACGAATAAAATCTACCTGTCCGAACTGTTGCGCACCCATCGTATTCCGGCGCCCCGGGAAATGATTATACAAGCAGGCATGCTGGACGAACTGGAACGCACGATTCCCTACCCCATCGTCCTGAAGATTCCGGACGGGTCCTTCAGTCGAGGGATTTCCAAAGTGGAGAATCGCAACGAACTCGAGGAGACGACCCGCACGCTCTTCAAGCAAAGCGAGTTGCTCCTGGCGCAGGCGTACACCTATACGGAGTTCGACTGGCGGGTCGGCGTCCTCAACCGGCAACCCCTCTTCGTCTGCCAGTACTTTATGGCGGCCGATCACTGGCAGATTTACAACCATGGAACCGAAGAAACCACGGACGGAACCTGGCGGACGATGTCTGTGGAGGAGGCCCCGAAGATTGTGGTGGAAACGGCCCTTAAAGCCGCCAACCTGATTGGCGATGGCTTTTATGGCGTCGACTTGAAACAGACCGGCGATGTCGTGCTTGTCATCGAGGTCAATGACAACCCCAGTGTGGAATCCGACGTTGAGGATCAGGTACTGGGCGAAGCGCTTTACCAAACCGTGATGAAGGATTTCCTCCGGCGCCTGGAACTGAAACGGACGGGCACCCCGACCTGAGGCGAAAGCAAAACCGGACGATCTAGTGGCTTGATAAACATCGCCTGAAACGATATTTTACGTCAATACTGGACGTATATACAACCCTGAATTTGAGGACCCCTATGTTTCGATTGATCTCCACACTGGCTCTTTCGCTCAGCTGCATGCCGCTCCTGCATGCCGATTATATCACGGAGGTATTATCGGATAATCCCATTGCCTATTATCGCTTTGAGGAGACCAGTGGCGCCGTCGCCGCCGACACCTCAACCGCCGGCGCAAATCACGATGCTGCGCATGTGAACACGACCCTGGGTGTGCCGAGCTATGGTCAACTGGGGAAGGCCGCCGACTTTGCTGGAAGCGCGGCGGTCCGAATCACGGATCATGTGGATTTCGATTTAGGGACCGGCGATTTCGCGGTCGAACTCTGGTACCAGACGTCCATTACGACCCGAGGCGACCTGTTAACATACAAGGGTACCGGTGGCGACTTCGGCATTCATTCCAACAGCCAGGGCGCCGATATCGTGAGCGCGTATCATGGCGGATTTCTAAACACGGCCGCCGGGTCAGCCGCCAATACCTGGCATCATTATGTGATCAGTCGGGATGCAGGAACGAGCTCCTTTTACCTGGATGGCAATCTGCTGGGAAGCGCCGCACATGCGAACACCTTGGACATCACGAATGACTTGCTGATCGGGTCCAACCATGGTGGGGATCCGGCAACCCTGGCCATCGGATTCACGGGCCAGATCGATGAAGTTGCCTTCTACGCGTCCCCACTGGATGCCACCCGCGTCTCCGCGCACTTTGCCGCAGCAATTCCAGAGCCTTCGACCATGGGTCTGCTCGGACTCGGCCTCCTCCTGCTTGCCCGGCGCAGCAGACGCGCCCGGCGGTAATCCGCGTGGACGTCATCGATCAGCTTCACGCAATCCTGCTCAAAGCAACCGGGGCGTCGTCGTGCACCAAAAGCGCGGTCATTCAAGCGCTCTGGAGCGGCTACGGTGAAATCGCACGCTACGACCTGGAGGGATCCGTTCACGCCAGCGTCGTGGTCAAGCACGTGCGCTTCCCCGAGACAGACCGGCATCCGCGCGGCTGGAATACCGACACTTCACATGAACGCAAAATCACATCCTACCAGGTAGAAACCGCCTGGTACACGCAATGGAGCGCGCGTTGTGGGGACGCCTGCCGCGTTCCCCAAGGCCTCGCCCTGGAATCATTTGGTGACGAGGTGCTGATGGTGCTCGAAGACCTGGATGCCGCCGGCTTCGCAACCCGCCATTCCTCCACCAATATCCAGCAGCTTCAATCATGTGTCCGTTGGTTGGCCAACTTCCACGCCACCTTCCTCGGCGAAATACCGACGGACCTCTGGGAAACCGGCACCTACTGGCACCTCGAGACCCGTCCGGATGAGCTGGCGGCCCTGAAAGATACCGCCCTGAAAGACGCTGCGCTCGCCATCGACCAGGTGCTCAAGGCCAGCCCCTTTCAGACCTTCGTTCATGGCGATGCCAAGCTGGCGAACTTCTGCTTTTCACCCGACGACCGGGTGGCCGCCGTGGATTTTCAATACACCGGCGGGGGCTGCGGGATGAAAGACCTCGCCTACCTGATCGGCAGTTGCTTACGGGAAGAAGCCTGCGAGGAGATGGAAGCGCTTATTCTGCAGGACTATTTCAGCGAATTAAATGCAGCCCTTACCCGACAAGGCAAGCACGTCGATTTCGAGGCCCTGGAGTCCGACTGGCGCGCGCTCTACCCCTTTGCCTGGACGGACTTCCATCGCTTCCTCAAAGGCTGGAGTCCAGGTCACTGGAAAATCAATTCCTACAGTGAACGGATAGCCCGAACCGTCCTCGCACAGGTGAACGGAACCCGACTATGATACTTCAATCTGATGACCTGCAGAACCTCGCCGAGCTGGCCGACCATGCCGCACGTGCCGCGGGGGCCTTGATCATGCAATACCGCGACTGCGAGGTGGCCGTGGAACACAAGGCCGGCGCCCACACCTATGCATCGCAAGTCGTCACCGAGGTCGATCGACGCAGTCAGGACCTCATCCTCGAAGCCCTCCTCCCGACCTGCGGGGCCTTTGACCTGGGCCTCCTGACCGAAGAAAGCACCGACGACGAAAGCCGCTTTGATAAAGACTATTTCTGGTGCATCGATCCCATGGACGGCACCCTGTCGTTTATTGAAGGCAAGCCGGGCTTCGCGGTTTCGATTGCCCTGGTTGCCCGCGATGGACTACCGCACATCGGCGTCGTTTACGATCCGGTTGAAGGCGTCCTGTATCGGGCGATCAAAGGCCAGGGCTTGATATTCAATGGCAGCCCCTGGCAGGCTCCAACAGAAAACACAACCCTCACCCTCTTTCATGATCGAAGTTTCCTGGATCAGCCAGAACACGCATCCGTGATGTCCGGCCTGGAGACCTTGGCTGCGGACCTGGGCTATACTGGGCTCGCTCAAGGGGCCAATGGCGGCGCGGTCCTGAACGCGTGTCACGTACTGGAGCATGCACCGGCCTGCTATTTCAAACAGTCGAAACCAGAATCCGGCGGCGGCAGTATCTGGGATTTCGCCGCGACCGCCTGTATCGTCGGCGAGAGCCGAGGCTGGGTGAGCGACATCCAGGGGCAACCCCTCGCGCTCAATCGCACCGGAACAACCTTCATGAACGAAGGCGGAGCCCTGTTTGCTTCCGATGCGATGATTGCCCAACGGATCAAAACCATGATCCGCGAAAGTTTTTAAGCGATAAACAGATTCTGGCTGGTCGCGACAGATCGAAACGCCTAAATCAACCCGCATGACCATGCGACCCAGTACTCTTGCCTACCTGCTCCTGATGACGTTCTTGTCGACGATACTCCAGGCCGAATCAGGCCTCGA
>JBLIND010000078.1:0-19463 GCA_047639095.1 Candidatus Omnitrophota bacterium
ATGAACCCTGTCCGATGGAAATACCTTTATCGCGGATGTCGTAAATATGGTTCCCCACGATTTGAATGTCCTGTGCGCCTTCTCCAATGTCGATCCCATCACTGTTGAATCCGCGAAATCCGTAGATCCGATTGCTGCGGATCAGTCCGCCGTCGATATTATCGTAATCGATGGCATCGGTATCGATCGCGTGATTCCCCTCAAGGTCACAGTTTTCAATCAGGGCGAATGAAGCATGTTTCACGTTGACCAGATCGCTGGTGACATCGGTGTGCAGCCGGGAGTCCTTCATGCTGAACGATCCGTATTGTACGAAGACCGGGAAGTGGACTTGCTCTACCCGGACATGCTCCAGCTCGAGATTGGAGTGTAAGCTCGATATGGCGCCTTTTCCGTTCACCGCATCACGACCTTCCGAAGCCTTGAAAATATGCAGATGATTCAGCCGACCGGTATGGGTGGCGTGCTCGAAGAACAGCGAGCCCCAGCGCGGGTCGATTTCGGCGGGATCGTGAACCGTCGGATCGCGATAGATGGGTCGGCGGGCATTCAGGGCCGGATTCGATTGGATGACCACCGGTGCAGCAGCCGTTCCATTCACGAGCAGTTCGCCATGAACGAGAATACTCGCCTGGTCCGGCATGAGGATTTCCACTCCGGCTTCGACCGTGCAGGTGACGTTTGAATGAATCACCCAGTCGCCCCGGGCCAGCCAGGGCGATCCGGCGGCGGTGAGGGTGAAGTCATTGGTAATCGCAGGGGGAATCAGGCTCTCTCCACTGAGCTCGAAAACGGTTTGTACGATCAGGTCGTTGGTGGGCGACAAGTTGGCTACGGAGTTGGTATGCATGACCGCGGCTGCGCTGCCGTCCTGGATGGACCAATGGACCAATGCACTGCCGATATCCGGGACGACCCGGAGCGCAACCGGAATATCCCGGAAGAGAATCTGTTCGCCCAGGGCCGGATTTAACACCACATAGTTGGCCATGATTTGTCCGCTGCCGGATCCGGATGGCAAGAGGCTCACGATGCAATCATCGCCCAGGCCGAGACGGGTCCGAATCTGATCGCGCACGATCGTATTTCGATTCGTCGCCAGGTTGTGCAAGGCACCGTTAAAGGCGATCCAGCTGGCCATATCCCGCGCACCTTCCGGAGCCCAGAGCGCCCGATGATCCGACATGGCGGGCGTGATCCGTTCGATGACGCGATCCTGAGTCTGGTGCACGTGCGTCGGGGAGTACACGTTGCTGAGTTGAGCGGACGCCCGTTGAGTAAAACGATGCTTGAAATCCGGGTTCGTCATGAGTTTGCGGAATTCCCAGAAGTGAAAGCGCGTAATCATGTCCTGGAAGACGTTGATTTCCGCGCTTTCATACCCGCGATCGAGGTCGAAGATCATCCAGCGCCACTTGCCCGTCGGGGTTCGGGGTTTCCACCATTTCCGATTGTGAAACCAGCCGCTGTTTCCGACATAGCATTCGAGCATGGCCCAGTTCATGAAGTCGTCGATGTCGATGCGTGAGGCTAAGCTGGCGTAGCTGACGGGATCGGCGATGTCCCAGAATTTCAAGTTCCTGATCAGCGTATCGTACGATTCCCCATCACCGGCCGAAACGATGGCGAAGCCCAGATCAAATTCATATTCCCAGTAGTCGATCTGATCCAGCTCGTAGCCGTAGTTGTCCCGGATCCAGTGTTCGTCGAGTTTCTCGCGCAGGTTGAGAATGCCGTACGGCTCCCCGTTCAGATAGGAGATGACGGGGCGATAAGCTTGTGTGCCATTCTCCATCAGGTCCCCGATCAACTCATGCGTCAGCGCGTCCTTGTAAAAAGCGTTGGGCCAATCATCCCCGGAAGAGCGGAGGATGAAGCGCTCAAAGGCTTCGATTCTCCGGTCGTCGAAGAGCGGGTAGCCCAAGGCTTCCATGCCGTATTTGTCGCGCATGGCAATCGAGAAGGGACGTTGCGGATAAAAGGTGAAACCGAACATGCGCATGCCGGCATCGAAGGATAAGGCGCGGGGCTCCGAAACGCCTTCCCACCATTCCAGGTGCATGGGGATTTCTTTCCCCTTGATGCGGTTGGTGAAGATCCCCTTCGATTCGCCCATCAAATGTTCCTGATCCGCGGTGATGGCGACAATGGGCAAACCATGATCCGCCTGGCCGAGGATGTAACTTGCCGTGCGAACGGCGCTCGGAATGTTTCCTGGTTCGTAGGCGCGGGCGCGGAGGGTGGTTGTCCGGCGTATTTCAATCGGGGAAGTGTAGAGCGGATCGTTCCGGGTCGGGAGATCGCCATTCACGGTGTAATGAATATCGGCTCCCGGGGCTTGGAGGGCCACGAACAGGTTGGTGGGGTAAAAGCCGGCCGGTGGGTCGAAGGTGGGTGCCTCGCTGCTTGCGATGTTGTTGACCAGTCCTTCAGTGCTGTTCGCTGCGAGTGGAGTGGGTTCTCCGAAAAAGACCAAGTCGTCCGCGCCGTCTGGTTTACGTCCGATCGATACATCGATCACCTGCGGGCCGAAGGTGAGTTCATCCAGCAAGCCGCCATAGGCGTCATAAAGGGCGAGGGTTTCCCCTTCGCTGCCGAGCTTGAAGTTGGTGTGCAGGTAAACGCCTTGGTCGTGATAGCCGTCCGCCCAGAGCAGGAGAAAGCCGTTCGCGGGAATCCTTGTGCCGTCCGGGATGCGATACTTAAAGCGATGATCCGGATCGTCACTCAGATGGTAGCCCCCAATGTCTAGTGCGTTGGTTCCGGCATGATGCAATTCGATCCAGTCGTCGAAGTCCGTGAAGTCGAGGATGTCCGCGTAACTGCTCATGTTGCGCGCCATCAACTCGTTGATCCCAAGGAAGGTCGGCAAGTACGTGCGGGAGGTGAGGATGCTTGCGTGTTGTCCCGGCCGTACCGCCCGCGCCCGAACGGTGATCGGTGTCGTGACCGTAAAGCCGACGGTGTAGGTGGGAGACAATTCGGTGGGTTCCGTTCCATCCAGGGTGTAGTGAACGGTCGCGTCTTCGGGCGCGACTATGCTCACATTGACGGTTGATCCTGTGGTTCCATGGAGGGGTAAAATCTGAGGTGCCGGGACGAGGGATTCAAACCCGGGCGACGAATTCGATCCGCCCAGGGTCGCCTCGTGAAAATACACGACTCCCGCGTTCAAGTTGGTTTCCACATAGCCCACCGAAACATCCGGGGGAACGGCTGGGAAGTCATCCAACTCGAATTCGATGGTCACGCCGTTGGCCCGGACGAGGCCGAGATATTCTCCATCGCTATCCAGTTGGAAATTCGTATGGAGGTTGAATCCCCCGGCGGTGCTGCGGTTTTTACCGGAAGCAAACACGGTCAGCCGGGCTCCCGCCGCGATCGATTTCGCGGGGAAGGCCCACTTGGTCAGCTGGTCGCGCAGGTCGGTGAGATACCAGCTGGTCAGGTCAATCACGGCGTTCGAACGATTGTACAATTCAATCACATCCTCAAAATCGCCGTCTTCATCGGTCAGGATGGTTTCGTTGTGGGCGAGGATCTCCGAGATAATGATCCGTCCGCCGGGGATGTGCGGGGAGTTGAGCTGACCCGGCGTTCCGCCTTGTGCGCTGTCGTGCCAATGCGAGGCTTCATCACCGAGCAGGTCCCGGGCGTTTTTCTCCAGAGAAACGCCACCGCCATCCGGTCCGGCCGGCCAGGGGAAGCTGTCCCGGTAATCGACCCGATCAATGGCGATGAGGGGTGCGAAACCATTCGCGGGATGGTCCGGACGATAGAGGCGCAAGCTGTCCGATGAGTTATCGAGTTTTCCTGACCACGGGCCAAAAATACGGATGCCCGGAGCAATGGCATTACGCACGCGGAAGGCCTCCGGCTCATCGTTGGTGATCAGGATGATTTCATCTGCGGCCAGGGTCACCCCGGTTGGGAAAACGAAATCAACCGCATTCGTCAGCAGCCAGGTATTCGTCGGATGGGCGGGATTGAACAGGGGGAGGGCGGTGCCACTGATGTTGACCAGTTCCAGGTATTCATCGAGCTCGTTATCGAGACCATCCAGCTCGGGTGGGCGATACATGATTTCGTTGATGACCACCGGTCCGACGAGCGGCGGGTGATTCGACACGCCGGTGCCCGTGCGGAATTCTTCGGGGTTGTTAGGCGAGTCGATCCCGAAGCTGTGGGTGGACAAGGTGCGCAGGGGACCGACGCCATCCGGATAGCGGCCAAATGAAACCCCATTGGCTGCGGCTTCGAATGCCACGAAGTCCTCGCTGGCGAGTAAATTCCCGTTGGTGTCGGCCGAGGTCAAATAGACTTCATCACCGAGGCTGCTGCTGAGGGCGAATGCGATGTTGGTCAGGTTGGTCGCATCGTTGAAGGCTCCTTCATAGAGGACGGCATATTCGCCAGCCGGGACGATGCTCCCTTCGGGAATGCGGAACTTTTTCCGCGCCGTGTTCTGGTCACTCAAAAACCACCCGCTGATATCCACATCGTTGGTTCCGGGGTTGTAGAGCTCGATCGCATCTTCCAGGGGGGGGTCGGTATGGGTCAGTACTTCGTTGATCAGGATTCGGCGGGAAGCAAAATTGCCCGCCCGCCCGGGACTGCCCTGGAATTCCAGACTGGCCGCCCAATTGCCGACCTCGACCCCGCCCTGGGGATCCCGGAGCACGAGCGATGAGCCAAAACCCGCCGCCGTTTCCGGCCAGGGATCCCGGTTGTCGTAGTCGACGGAAAAGACCTGGTTGGACTGCGGGCCGAGGAGGGTTAACACTTCACCTTCATCCTTCAACTTGCCGGTGTAAACGCCGGGAGCCCGTTGGGTCACGTCGGGGTATCGCCCCTGGAAAGCGGCTCGATCCTGGACCACCACCACATAGTCCCCCTCGGCGAGAAGGAGTTCATCGGCAAAGGTGTAGGCGATGCCATCGGTGAAAGCGTAGCCTTTCAGGTTGATGGATCCCGGTCCCGGATTGTGCAATTCGATGAACTCGTAGGCATTGCCGCCGATGGCATGGTACATGAATTCGGAGATGACGACCGATGCCTGTGTGCGGGCGGCCAAAAGCACCAGGCCCAGGCTTAGGAGGAATCGACCGACGCGCGTTTTAAAAAATGATAACTGCATATTTGGTTGATCGTATACCTGAATCCAATCCAGGGAACAAAGACCAAACCGTACGAGGTGATCATCCGGCTGTTGGGGGCCTTTTCCTGTGATAGGAACGCGCCTGGAGAATCCTCTCTATAACAGGACGATCTCAGTCCGGCATTTCTCGAAGCTCGAGACCCTTCAGTGCTGGGCCGACTTTCGACGTAGCCGTCTTTTTAAGTTCCACGACAATGCTATTATCCAGCAGGTCGAGCTCGACGGGTGTGGCCAGCGTCCAGACCGTACGGGCGCCACCCGCCTTGAACACATCTACGTTTTCATGTTTCTTCTGGCCGTTCAGGTAGACGTCAAAGGTTCGTTTCCCGACGACGGCAAATGAAGGGTTGGTTTCTGCAAAGTGAAGGATGACTTCGTAGCGACCGGGCTCGGCATCGAGGGTGTATTTCAGCTGGGTGTTGGACCAGCGTTCGGTCGTATACACCGGGTTGAGATCTCCGGCGCTGCTGACTTCCCCCTTGGCGTTGAAGCGTCCCGTGCCGCGAATGACATCCCGGTCTGCCTCCCAGGGGATCCCGTCTTCCCCGGCAAAGGTTTCGCCGGCACAGTTGATGCGTCGGATGAAGAGACTGGTCTGTACGATTTGCGGTTCGCCCACGGCACTGTTCAGGTCCCCGCGGTCGCGCAGTCGGATCGCATAACGATACACGGTATCCTTGGCGAGATCGGCATCGGTGTAGGATCTGGTCGTGGCGTCATCAAGGGTGTGATGAAGCTTCAACTCACCCGTCTTGCCCTCGCCCCGTAAGAGATCGATCGCGACGACGTCGGGTTCCGGATCGCCTGACCATTTCAGGAAAGCTTTATTGCTCGCGGCAAGGGCGGTCAGGGTCAGTTCGTTTTGGGGGGCTTGATTCGCAGGTACGGTAACCTGTTGATACGTTACCGGGCCGGATCGTTCTACGGCATCGATGGCTTGCACCGCATACCAGCTTGTCTTGCCGGCGGGAGGCATCGGGTCAGAGAATGTGACCGAGGGTGAGGCGACCTGGCCAATCCGGTTGTCGGGCGTGGTTGCAAAGCCATCCGTGTCCCCACGAAAAACTTCGTAACGGGCGATCTCACGATCGTCCGTGGCAGCATCCCAGCTGATCGTCGCGAGGTAGCTTTTGATGTCGCCTGAACGCAGGTCGGTGATTGCGCTCGGCGCATCAACATCCGGCAAGACGGTTAAGGGTTCGTCCGCGCCATCCAGTGGAATGGTCCGATCGAGCTGGCCATCCTCTTTGAACTGCAGGTAGTAATCCAAGGGCGTTTTGGTTGCCGTTCCGGGAATCACGACTGAAATGGAATGATCTTTGGATGATGGCACGGGCAGGCTGGTGAAGACTTCGCCTCCGGTCGGACGATAGAACAAATGCGCGCTCCATGTGGCTGCGGGATCCCTCGGCTTGAACACCATGTCTTTCACTTCGAAGGCCTTGCCCGCGTAGACGATAGCCGGTGGTGGCGGAAGACCGGTAGAACCTTTCCAGTTCTCCGTGCGGAAGGGCGATGCCGGCAGACCCTCCGCGTTGCACAAGTTTGGATTCGCGAGCTTATGCCAGCCGAAGGTGACCTGCGTAGGGGAGGAAACACGATCGGCGTGAACGAGGACGGTATCCCCTTCGATGGTGGCGGTCGCCGGTACGCTTATGCCGTCCGCACCGGCAATGGTGAAGTCGGTGAGCGGCTGGTCATCGCGTGATTTCAAACCCGATCCCGTGTGTGCGAAACTGATACGGATGGAGCTGCCTTCGATTTTCATCGAGCGGTAAAGCGGCCCCGAATAGACCAGGGCCCGCATCTTATAGGTCTTTGCGAGTGCCCAGAGCGCCAGCCGTTTGCCGACATCCTGTTTATTGCGCGGATGAATATCGGCCATATTGCTGGTGATGTCGGTGGTCACACTCATGCCCGTGTTCGGCACATTCAAGGTCGCGGTCTGGGCTTCCCAGAGCAGGGGCAGGGCGCCTTCTCCATACCCCTGGAAGGGTGCGAGCTGGACAAAGTAGAAGGGCATGGCTTCACCGTATCCCCAAACCGATCGCCAACCGGCGATCAGCGCCTTCATCTTTTCATGGTACAGCATGCCTTCGCCCATGTTGGCTTCTCCCTGGTACCAGATGGCTCCACGTATCGCGAAGGGCACGAGTGGGTGGATCATGCCGTTGTATAAACCGGTCGGCTGGCCCTGGCTCTTCAACGATCCCGGCGCGGCAATCTCGACGGTTTTTGAGAGTTCCGCGAGTGCCGGTACTTCGGCAAAACCAATGGGCGGGGTCCAGGGTTCGATTCGGGTGCCGCCCCAGGAACTTCCGATCAAGCCGATGGGAATCTTCAGTTCTTCGTGCAACTTGCGCCCGAAGAAAAAGCCCACCCCGGAGAAGCCGCCCCAGCCACCCTGGGAAATGGTCATTGGATTGCAGGGGACCCACATGGCATCGACGTCTGGCTGCGGGGTCCCCGAAGGACGTTTAGGGACCAGCATAAGTCGGATGTTCGGATGGTCCGCCGCGGCAATTTCTTCCTTGGATTGATCGACGATGCCCATGCCCTGCTCCATGTTGGACTGCCCGGAGCAGAGCCATACTTCGCCGATGAGGATGTTTTCCAGGGTCAGGGTGTTGTTTCCGCTGACTACGAGGTTTTGTGGTTTCTGATCCGGGATGGCGACGAGTGGGTCCAGCAGAATCTTCCATTCCCCGTCGGAATTTGCGGTGGTCGTTTTGGTTTGCCCGTCAAAAGTTACGGTGACTTTTTCACCCGCTTCAGCCCGCCCCCAGATTGGGACCGGCTTTTCGCGTTGAAGGACCATGTGGTTGCCGATCACGGCCGGTAGTTTTACATCGGCCCAGGTTGAGGGGAGGATCAGGCAGAGGCCGTATAAAACGAAGGCTTTAAGCAGCCCCGGGTGTACTTGGTTTGTTCGCATCATGTCTCCAGTTGAGCGGATTTCCTATCACGCGAGGCTGAAACCACAATGGCTGGATGGTGGGTGCTGTAAATGCCCCGCTCGCATACGCGCTGGATTAGAGATGCTCGGGATGGTACCGGGCATACAATTCCTTGATGCCCGCCGGGTCGCCGATGATGGTCAAGCGATCGTGGTCCTTGAGTATCGCATCACTGCGGGGGACGAAGGTGAATTCCTGGCGCCGGATCAGCGCCACGAGGCAGCTCTCCGGGAGGGGTAATTCGCCGATGGGGCGTTCAATCAACTCACTCCCGGCGCTGCCTTCGCGGAGGTGCAGCGAGATATAGCGTTCATCGCGCAGGAGGGTTTCCTTCAACTCCTGCTCGGAGTGGGCGCCCTGCCATTGTTCCATGAAATCGTCGTCGTCGATGCGTCCAGCGATCTGGGCGAGGATGCGCAAGTGTTGACCGGGATCCTCTTCGGGGCTGGAGAGAAAGAAGATCGCATACACGAGTTCGTCGGGTTCCTTTGCTCCAAACGGATCATAGCGTTCGATGATGATGCCTTTCTTCACGCGACAGATCACGATCTCCGGGTGTTCCATGCCGTGCAGGCGAATGTGGGGGAGGGCCGCGCCGTATGCGACGGGTGTGGCGCCGATGCGGGTGCCTTCCATGTACCCGCTCATAATGCCATCCGGTGGAAGCCCCAGTTTTCCCCCCACCCATTTGGAGGCCTCCTTGCAGATGGATTCAAAGGTTTCGTCCTCATCCGCTTCGATAATGTGTGCACGCGCAACGATGTCGTCAAATGGGTCGGCATCGCGCAAGCCTTTTTCCTTGAGGATTCCGCGCAACTCGCCGTCCAGGCCTTCGTCTCGTCGGCGCCCGAGTCGTTCGAAAATATGGAAGACCGCGCCATCGCGCGACATGCGGCCATGCGCATAGAATCGGTACCACCACAGACTCACGATAATGAGACCGAAAGCGAAGAGGATCGGCCAGACCCCCATCTGGGAGATTAGCCAGATGGCGGACAGGATGCCGAAGATCTGCATCCAGGGATAGAGGGGGGATTTGTAGCCCGGGTCGTAGGAATCCAGGTTGCTCTCACGCATCACAATGACCGCGAGACAGAGAAAGCCAAACATCAGCAGTTGGAAGGCCGAGGCCAGCTTGGCAATTTTTTTGGCGTCGAGCAGGAGGATAAACAGGATGGCGGCGACGGTGACCACGATACCGACGACGGGCACGCCTTTCTTGCTCAACTTGCGGAACATCGGCGGCAGCAGGTGGTCACGGCTCATCGCCAGGGGGTAGCGTGAGGCGGAAAGGATGCCCGCATTGGCGACCGAGCTGAAGGCGAAGACCGCGGCGATGGTGACCATGACTTTCCCCCAGTGGCCGAATATGATTTCGGCCGCGGTGGCGACCGGGGTGTAGTTATGATGCAGCTGGTCGGCTGGAATCACACCGACCATGACGAAGGTGCCGAGGGCGTAAACGACGATGGCGACGGTCAGGGCCATGAACACGCCCAGGGGCAGGTTGCGTTCGGGATTTTTGATCTCTTCGGAGACCGAGGCCACCTTGGTCACGCCGACATAGGAGATGTACACCAGGCCGGCGGTGGAGAGAATATTGTCCGAGCCCATGCCCATATAGTTGGAGAAGTGGCTCATATTGATCTCCATCGATCCGCCACCGATGAAGATACCGAGAATGATCAGCAGCGCGGTCACCATGATGGTTTGAAAGATGCCGGCACCTTTTGACCCCGAGATGTTCACAAGGCCGAACAGGATCGCAAAGGCAAAAGCCATCGGGCGTGCGGGTATTTCGGGGAAGAAGAGCTGCACATACGCACCCATGCCGATGAGGGCAAATGCCGTCTTTAGCATGAGCGCCAGCCAGGTGCCGATGCCACCGATCGTGCCGATCATTGGGCCAAGACTTCGGTCCAGGAAGTAGTACGCGCCTCCCGCGCGCGGCATCGCGGTTGATAATTCCACCGCCGAAAGCATGGCCGGGATTAAGGGGATGGCGGCAATCATATAGGCGAGGGTGATAGCCGGCCCGGCCGACTCGAAGGCGATGCCGGGGAGCAGAAAGAAGCCCGCACTGAGCGTCGTGCCCGTGGCGATCATGAATACATTGAGCAGGCCGAGCTCTTTCTTAAGGGTCTGTGTCTTTTTCGCCATGTATGGCGTGATTGTTATGAAACCTCAGCGGAATGCAAGGATGCATACCGGCAAATCCACGGATGTTGGATCGTAGATTGGTTCTCTGACCGGGGCCATGAGCCAGCCTGCTTTTTCAACAACGACCCGGATGCCTCCTTTGAAAATCATTGCGCCGCGCGAGGGTAGCGCGCAGACTCTGTACATGCGTACAATCCTGTTTTCCATCTTCTTCGTCTTCTCGGTATCGGCATCTGCTCAAACGTCGAAAGCGCTCCGCGCGCTGATTGATGAGCAGGGGGTTTCGGGCGGTTTGCTTGCGCATGCCGCATGTGGGGATGGCATGCTTATGCAGGAACTCGCGAAAGCCTATCCCGCTTTTATTGTGCACGGACTGGAGCGCGATCTCAAGGTGGTGATGCAGGCGCGTGAGCGCTTCCGGACTCTGGCGACGGCTGAACGTCTGTCCGTCGAGCATTGGCAGGACCAAGCTTTGCCCTACGCGGACAACCTCGTCAATGTCTTGATCGCTCCCTCGACTGACTTGGATGTCGACGAAGCCATGCGGGTCCTGGCACCCGGTGGGATGCTGGTCTACGCTCGTGACGGGGAGTGGATGTCGACGGTGAAGACGCGCGATTCGCGTGGGGAGTGGACACATTATCAGTTCGACGCATCGAACAACATGGTCGGGGACGATACCGCTTGTGGGCTACCGCGTCGCTTTCAGTGGTCGGGCACACCGCTCTGGTCCACCTCGCATGAAAATATGAGCAGCTTGAATGCGATGGTGTCAGCGAATGAGCGCGTGTTCTACATCATCGACGAAGGGCCCCGGGCATCCGTGCAGCTGCCGGCGGATTGGCAGCTCGTCGCTCGCGATGCGCATAACGGCGTGGTCTTGTGGAAGAAGCCAATGAAGCAATGGTTGACCCGCTTCTGGCCATGGAAAAGCGGGCCCGCGCAGATGCCGCGCAAGCTGGTGGCGGTCGATGACCACGTCTATGCGCCCCTGGATATCAATGGGCCGGTAATCCAGTTCGATGCGGCGACCGGGAAGGAATTGCAGGTGTACGAAGGCTCGGGCGCGGCAGAGGAATTCATTTGCGTCGATGGCACCCTGCTCGTTCAGGTCAATCCGGATCCATCCAACATGCTGGAATTGGAAGCAGAGCGACGCAAGCGCCGGCACTTCTCTTACGACAGCCGGAATCGTGTCTTGATCGACCATGAAAAGGCCAAACGGATCGTCGCCTACGATGCCGCGAGCGGAAAACAGCTTTGGTCGCACGTTGGACCGAAAGTGTCGCCGCTCAGCCTGGGTGCCCTGGGGGACAAGGTGGCCTATCATGACGGGGAGTGCGTGGTGGTCCTCGACTTAAAAAGCGGCGATGAGCTGTGGAAATCTGAGCCGATCAAGGAGCGGATGACCATGAATGCGGAAGAGGCACCGACCCTGGTCCTGCATCCGGAGGCGATTTTCTTTGCCTGGAATAAAAAGGTCACCGCCTTGTCGATGGCCGATGGCAAGACCCTGTGGAAATCGTCCTGGGTGGCCAATGATTATCGTAGTCCGGTGAGCGTGATGTTGATGAACGACCTCGTCTGGTCGATGGACATCGTGCAGGCGCGCGGCAAGGGCACCTTCACCGGGCGGGATCGTTTGTCGGGTGAGGTGAAAAAACAGTTCGACCTGCCGCCTTTCCAGGGCATCGGGCATCACCGCTGTTACAAGGCGAAAGCGAGTGGAGACTTCGTGCTGCTCTCCCGCTCGGGCGTGGAATATGTCGATCCCTCGAAAGAGTCCTACGATGAGCACCATTGGATTCGCGGCGCCTGCCTGTACGGTATCATGCCTGCGAACGGGCTCCTGTATTCCACCCCGCATGCCTGCGCCTGTTATATCAAGGGCAAGTTGAATGGCTTCACGGCGATGGCTCCGGGGCCGACCGCGCCCGCGAAAGCGGAAGCCGATTCGATTGAAAAAGGCCCGGCATTTGACGGGCCTTTGGTCGACCGCGCGCGTGAAGACGACTGGCCAACCTATCGGCATGACATGGGCCGCAGCGGCTGGACTTCCGCCCAGGTGGATCCGGATCTGGGTCAGCTGTGGCGTACGCCGATTGGGGGGGAGCTGACCAGCCTCACCGTCGGCAGCGGACGGGTCCTGGTTGCGCAGAAAAACCGGAACACGGTTCAGGCACTGTCTTCGGAGAGCGGCGTCCCCGCCTGGCAATTCTGCGCCGGAGCCCAGGTTGATTCGCCCCCGACGATTCATGAAGGGCGTGTGTATTTCGGTTCGGCCGATGGATACGTCTATGCCGTGAATGCCGACGATGGCGCACTCGCCTGGCGGTCGCGTGCGGCTCCGAGTGAGCGCCGGGTGATGTCCTTTGGCCGCCTGGAATCCGCCTGGCCGGTCCATGGCTCGGTTTTGGTGAAAGGTGGGGCGGTGTTCTGCGCCGCCGGTCGTTCGTCCTTCCTCGATGGCGGGATTCGCATGCTTAAAATGGATGCGGAAACCGGGAAGATCCTTATCGCCTATACAATATACGATCTTGATGACTCGGGTAAACAGCCTCCGCTGGAGGGGTCCTTTGATATGGCGGGTGCGCTCACGGATATTCTGTCCAGCGATGGCGGTTCCGTGTTTATGCGTCACATGCGATTCGAAACCGAGATCCTCAAGCCGCAGGATCCGGCCCCGCATTTGTTCTCGCCCACGGGTTACCTCGATGACAACTGGTGGCATCGGACCTCCTGGGTCTACGGTTCGAATACCAAGGGCGGTTATGGCGGCTGGTGGCAGGAAGCCAACAAGCTTCCGGCCGGTCGTCTCATGGTGTTTGACGACGAAACCGTCTATTCCTTCGGACGTTCGTTTTACGCGGGGATGAACTCGGCGCAATTCGGTCGGGGCGAGAAATACATCCTCTACGCGAGTGATAAAAAAGAAGGACCGGAACCCGATTGGGCCGGTGTGAATGCCGAACGCCGCCGGAAGGGTGACCTGGGGATCGACTGGAAAAAATATCGGACCACGCCCATTCAGTGGCAGCAGGAAATTCCGATTCATGTGCGCGCGATGGTGCTCGCGAACCGGACCCTGTTTGCGGCCGGGCCCTACGGTGATGCGGTCCGTTCTATGGACGCGTTTGAAGGCAAACGCGGGGTGCGGCTCAGCGCGTTTTCAGCCAAAGATGGCAAGGCCGTATCCAGCTATGAGCTCGATGCCTTGCCCGTGTTCGACGGACTGGTTGCCGCGAATGGTCGACTGTTCCTCGCCATGGAGGACGGCTCGGTCCGCAGCTTTGGCGCGGATGGAACCGCGCTGGTCTCGAAGTTGGGTGAAGCGGTTGAAGTCCTGCCGGAAGTGCTGCTGGCCAGCGACGAGGAATATATAAAAGAAACCCGTCTGGCGCGGGGGGATCCCATAAAAGGACCCGGACCTGGAGCCGGCAATCGCAAGGTGCCGGGAAAGAATCTGAACGGGTCCTTCAGCCAGGTCCTGGGCGGCAAAGTGGTGGAAGGGCCTCTGGGCTACCGCCTCGCGGCAGGTCAGGACAAACTCGCCTTTGCTTTACACGAGTTGAAGACGCCGATCACCGATCAGGCCACCTGGCGCTTTAAGATGCAGCCCTCGCCCGGCTATCCCAATCCACCGAATTATCAGAACGGCTTTCTGGTCTTCGGCGACGGGGTTCAGGATGACAAACTCGTCAAATGCGGGATCCAATTCGTCCGGGGGATTGCGGTCATCCGTGAAGGACGCACGACCGCTCAAAAAGGGCTCAAGCAGGAATTGAAAGGGGACTTGGCTGCGGTTTTTGAGGTCGAAGTCACGGTGGATCTGTCCCAGCAGAAGGTCGTGATGAAAATAGGTGAAGCGACGATGTCTATGCCGATCCAGCGGAAGTTAACGTCCATCACCCGGGTGGGTTTTGCGGGATGGAATGCGGTGACCGATTTCAGTCTGCTTGAAGGCCCGCAATAGTCGATGCGTACGATGTTTGTACGATCGTCTGAAATCCGCTATGCAGGGTCCATGAAAACAGCCCGCTGCTTGCTCATCATTCTTCTTTGCCTCGGATCCGGTTGTACCAGCATGCGTATGGCCAGTGTGGGGTCGGATCATCCCTTTGGTGAGTACCGGGAAACGTTTGGCATCGTGCCTGCCGTGTTCAACGGGGTTCCCTTGCATCTCTTGCGCAGCCACACCACGGCGATTGCCATCCGTCCGGTCACGAGCACGGTGCAACTGGGTGGGCGCGTCGTGGATTGGTCGGGTGGCATCGCCAAGCGCGTGGAAATTCGGTTTCGCTATCCGGCGCTCGACGCGATGAAAATTCCTGCAATCGATCCCAATCGGGAAGGGATGGATCTGGTCGCCTGGGAGCGTCGGCTCGACACGCTCACCGGCGAGGCGACCTACCGTGCCAAGGTGGAACTGATCGTAGGGGGGGAGGCCTTCTATGGACGACTGGAGGAGGCGATTGATGGTGCCCAGGAGCGCATCGACTGGCAGACCTATATTTTCGACAATGACGATGTGGCCCAAGGCCTCGCCGAACGCCTGCGGAAGCGGGCGGACGAAGTCGACGTGCGGCTGATCTTCGATGGGCTCGGCACGTATCTGGCCCAGATGGTCGCCCCGGACAGTCTGCCGAGTGAACATCAGCCGATCCGCAATCTTTCCAGCTTTCTCGCGAAAGATACCAATATCAAGCTCCGCACCCTGCCCAACGTCTGGCTCGCGGGCAGCCATGTAAAAAATTACATGTTCGATCGGCGCATCGCCTTTGTCGGTGGTATGAATATCGGGCGCGAATACCGGTACGACTGGCACGACATGATGTTGCGCCTCGAAGGCGAGGCGGTTGGGCGCCTGCTGGAAATTTACGAGGAAACCTGGCACCTCAACGGATACGCGGGGGAGTTCGCCCGACTCTTCCCGCGGGAAAAGCACGAGGCGGTGTATGATGATCCCGGTGACGTTCCGCTGCGCTTTTTGCATACGCGTCCCGCCGATGCCCAGATTTACAAGGCCCAGTTGGAGGCGATTCGCCGATCAAAGAAATCCATCTCCATCGAGAATGCCTACTTCTCCGATGACCGCATCATCTATGAGCTTTGCAAGGCGCGCTTGCGCGGCGTGGATGTGCGGGTGATCATGCCCGCAAAGGTAAACCACCAGCTCATGGAGCGCAGCAATCGGATTGCGATCAACACCTTGCTTCGTTACGGAGGGCGGGTGTTCCTCTATCCGAAATTTTCGCATGTGAAAGCGGCCGTGTATGATGGCTGGGCCTGCCTGGGCACGGCCAATTTCGATAAGTTGAGCTTACAGATCAACCGCGAGTTGAATGTGGGGACGTCCCATCCCGAAACGGTTAAGCACATCCTGGAAACCCTTTTCGAAGCGGATATCCGAGTGAGCACTGAGGTAACCGAGCCGATCCCGCTCGATTTTGAAGATCATCTGTGGGAGCTGATCGCCGACGAGGCGTAGACCTTATGGCTGATGTTTAAGGAGCATCAGCTTGGGACTCCGTCCCGACGTTTACTCTGAAGTCCGACGTCGGGTCGGATACCCAACCTACACTAGCGGTTGATGCCTGCTTTCATCAGCGGCAACACATGCTTCACAAACGGGGCGTCGAGTTTGAACAAGGCGTAGCCGGGTGCGCCGAGTCGGCGGGCGACCTCGATCTGCTGGAACAACTGATCCGGTGCGAGTTCCGATTCGTTGGCGACTAGGCCGATACCGGGAAAGATTTTCCCTTTGGCGTTGGGCAGCTTAAGTTGGTCGCTGAGCCAGCCCTCGAACTGGTATGCATTCACCGTGTAATTCATGGGGGTGACAAAATCGATGGTGCCTTCGCGGAGCCAGGCGGCCCAATCCTGGCCGCGACTCTTGACGCAATCCGGGTAGCTGCCAAACACCGCGGCGGAAAGTTTCATCTGTGGTTTGATCGCCTTGAGCTCACGATACACCTGGCCGACGAAACGACTGATCTCCCGCGCGCGAAACTGCTCAAACTGGGCGGCACGTTTGCCGCCGGGCGTGGCATCCGCGGGCCAGTTGGCGACCTTGACGCCGAGATACCCTTCGAAGGCCTTGCGAGCCACTGCCGAATAATCACCATCGCGATCATTGTAACGAATGTAGTCGAGATGGAGGCCATCCAGCGGATAGGTGCGGGCGACTTCCATGAGTGCATCGAGCTCGTAGCGGATGTTATGCGGATGCGAAGGGCTTAGCCAGGGGAGGGGGCTTCCGTCCGCGCGCATTTGCAGGCGCCCGGCTTTCAGGCAGCTCTTGTAAAACGTGGAGCCGGGGGCGACCTTCCAGCAGACCTTCCAGAGATGGACCTCGAGGCCGTGGCGGCGAGCCGCTTCGGTGCATTGGGCGACCTGGTCGCCGAATTGCTGGAGCGTCTTGGAGGGCGGCAGGAATTTACTCGGATAATGAGCCTTCGAACTCCACATCATATTCGGCAGGATTGCGGTGACCCCGTTGGCTTTCAAGGCCTGACAGGTTGCCTCCCAGCCGCCCGCATAGAGGCCGGTACCGTTGTGGTCCCAGACCGCTCTCCATTCGCCGGGCTTTGGTCGCTGGGCCATGGAGAGGGCTGAGATCTGTTGGGTGTCGAGCATGCGGTAGGTGTTTAGCGCATCCACATTCGCGCCACTTTGCAGGTGGGTGATGCCCTGCTGATTTAAACTCATGCATTGCTTTAGCAGCTCGGTCACGGAGGCCGGGTTGCTCGCGAGGCGCGGGTGGATGGCGCGTCCGGCAGCGCGGTTCTGAAGCCAGGTTGCATGCATGCTGATCACTTCCGGATTCTTGCGGGCGATCATGGTGGTCAGCATGCGGATCTTTCCGCTCTTGTCGCCGGCGCGCAGGATGTTGGAAAGCCAGTACCCGGCAGGGGTCTCTACGCAGGCTGGAATGCTGTGCGCTTCGCCGGTGGCGCGTTGCCAGGTGGAAATGATCCGGCCGGAGGTGTTGGCCGGGGTGATCGGGATGATATCCCAGGCATGATCGTAGAGGATGGCCGGGAACCCGGCGGAGGTGAAGGCCTGCTGGTTGAAGCGTCCAAATTCACTTGAGCTCTGATAGTGACCCACAGTGACCTGCATGAGCTGGGCGAGGCCATGGTCATCACCGTAACATACGATCAGTTGCCCACCGCGTTTTACGAAGGCCCCGAGGGCTTTGCGCTCTGCGGAATCGGGTCGGGGATTGAAGGGGAGGATCGCGGTGCCCGGAGCCCGGAGCTTCCCGGCACCGGCTTCGTCATCGGATATCCATGCATGGGTAATGCCTGCATCGTTCAGCCAGTAATCGATGCGTTCGCTGGCCTGGCGGGAGACGGCACGGTCGCTGGAGGTGCGGGTCGAGCGGGTGCCATGGATTACAAATATACGGTCCGTATACCCTTTGAAGTTCCGGGCGGTGAAAGTCGTGTCCGTGCTGGCGCCCTTCCAGAGCGCAAGGCGGATCTGGGTGATCTGATGCCAGCCCGCGGGCTTTCCTTCCGTGGAGGCGCGTCCCTTGGTGAACAGGAGGGTGTTCATGCCCGCCCGCTCGATCGGGGCGTTCATCACGTACCAGCCATCGCCACTTTTGAAGTAGAGGGCAACGAGGCGGATGGCCTGGGGATCCGGACAGGTGAACGACAGCGAAAAGCTCGTCTGCGCGCTGAAGTCGAAACTGCCTTTGCGATCCCACACCAGGCGATCGCTCACCCGGCTCATCGGGCAGGGTAAAGCCAGCCCCGAGGCACTCGCAGCCGGCTTGGCTGCCGACGCACTGGGGATCCAGTTCCCGGCGGTTTTAAAGTCATCGATGAGCGTGGCCTGGCGTGCGCCAGCCGTGGTCAGGAAGAGGTGGGAAATACTGAGGAAGAGAAGGCCTCGAATCATGTTTTGGGTGTCCTTCGTTTTTCGGCCCACCAGACATCCACGAGGTTGATGGCATATATCACCATGAATAAAAGCAGGCTGAGAGCGATTTCTTTCCAATCAATTTTGGTGGGCTCCTCGAAGCGCGAGCCGAAGATGTATTGCCAGTTGTGAACGAGTGAACGCATGATGGTGAATAGTGACATGACGAACGCGGCCAGGATCCCGAGGATGTAGAAGACGCCCATAACATAGCGTTTCTGGGCGCATTGCCCTGCACCCGGCATGACCACGGAGAGCGCGAAGGGCAGCATGCGGCTTTTGGTTTTTGTTGCCGGGGTGTCCGTCGCTTGCATCGGCACGACGGGTGCGCTTTCCGGGCTCTGCGGAGGGGCTTCCTCAGTCATCAGGAGGGAATCGCTTCTACAGGTTCGGCAAGGGCATGTGGGGGTATGACGATTTCCGCTTGATCGGCCTGCAGGGACCACGGGCCGGTTTGGGTGACGGTCACGTTCACAAGGGCGCCGAGCAGATGGCGGTCGTCGTGGAAGAAGACGAGCCGGTTGTCGGGAGTGCGTCCCCGCCATTTCTCCTTTGCCTTGCTCTCGACGAGGACTTCGACCACCTGATCCTGGTAGCGGAGATTGCGCCGCGCGAGGATTTCTTCGGTCAGCTCGTCAATTTTCAAACGCCGCTGTTCCTTTTCATCCTCGCTCACATCGTCCGGCATTTGCCGGGCCGCGATGGTCTTGGGGCGTTCCGAATATTTGGCCAGGTGGACCTTGTCGAGCTCGAGCTCCTTGAGCAGCGCGTAGGTGTCCATAAATTCGTCATCGGTTTCGCCGGGGAATCCCACGATGATGTCGGTGTTGATCGCGGCATCCGGCAGGACTGCGCGGATGCGGGCGACCACCTCGCGGTATTCCTGGGCGGTGTAGCCGCGGCGCATGTCTTCAAGCACCTTGTCGTTGCCTGCTTGCACCGGCACTTCGAAGTGAGGACAGACCTTGGGAATATCCCGGACCGCTTTGATGAGCTTGTCGGTCATGTAATTGGGGTGACCGGTGAGGTAGCGGATGCGCAGGAGGTTTTCGTTTTGGGCCACGTCGGCGAGCAGGTCAGCCAGATCGTAGGGCTCCTCGAAATCACATCCGTATCGGTCCACGATCTGACCGAGCAGCATGACTTCACGCACGCCCTGGTCGGTAAGCTTCTGGACTTCGCGCAGGATATCCTCGCGGGTCCGACTGCGTTCCACTCCGCGGCGGTAGGGGATGATGCAGAACGTACAGGCGTGCGAG
>JBLIND010000079.1:0-19224 GCA_047639095.1 Candidatus Omnitrophota bacterium
ACGAAATCGATCTCACCATCCAGGGCGGCCGCTTTGCGATGAACCGCTCCAATGAAGGCGTCGCGACCTCCACCAACCATACCCATTCTGACTTTACGGCGTGCAGCCATGTTGATGCTCCTTCTTAACATTTAACATAGGACCCCGCGCACGTGTGGCGCGGACTCGATTCGTGGTGCTGCGCCGCTGGTGGTCCGACTTACCAGGCGTTGTACCTGGTACGCATTGGACGAAAAACGTTGGGCACCCGAAAGAACGTAGGGGGATCCATCTTTGGAATCAACGGGATAGTGTGCAAAAATGGGTCTTTTCCGATGACAGGAACGATCCTCAAATACCGTTTCTATGATCGGAGAATTCTGATATTTCGTTCCAGGCATCGGAACGGAATTCAGCGACCGTTCCTATGATCGGAACCCGGGTGGGGTGACAGATTTGTCACGGTTGATACGGGCGTTTGCCGGGAGGGCCCTGTTCGGTGGAGGTTAAGCAGGTGTGAAAAGAAGCTCAGTCGTGCCGTCTAATGCGTACGACAAAGAAGGGCTCGGGTCGTTGGACCCGGCGCAGTGTTTCGGCTGTGCTGGCCACGATATTGCTCGCTTCAGGCAGGTCGTCCCAGGAGAGATAGTCGGTTGAGTATTGCAGGGTGTAGGTTGTGCCGATTTCGCTGTTCCATCGGAGGTCGATCGCTCCCGGCACGTCGGAGGCTGCGGCGTGCTGGCCGATGGCTACCGGTGTGCGTACGAGCACCATATGAACGATTGAACGACCGCTCAGTATGTCGATGGACCTGGGTGGAGGAGGGGGGCTGGCATCGGCGGGATAACCTGAAATGTCGTTTACGGGGACGATGCCTTCCGAGCCGCGATCGTAATAGGAGAAGGCATGGGTCGGGGCGTTTTCCGGAGCCAGATTGATGACGCGGATGTACACGGAAAAAGTTCCCGTTTCGGGGAAGACTTCACCATTAATGCCCGCGGTATAGGCGCCGGTTTTTGAAATGGTGGGGCCGGTCCCGGTGACTTGATCAAGGATCATTTCCTGATCGCTGGACGGCACGAGGGGATTTGCCGGGTCGATGGGGTGGATGATGCCGTCTAAGGTAAGGATGAGCTGCCAGATTTCTCCGCCGTCTAAGCCATCGTCCGGGGCGACTGATCCGTCCCAGGTCAATATTCCTCCGTTCTGTGTCGCCCAGAAAATACCCAGTTTGCCAAAGGTCGTTTGTGCCGTGCCGAAAAGCAGGGTGAGGATCATGTATACGCAGAGCGGGTGTTTTAATTGGCTGCGCCCAGCAGACCGAAAGAAGTTGGATTCGAGATGTTTCATGGCCAAAAAGTCGAGTTCGATGAGGCTTTCACGATTAAATAAATGTACGCAGGATTGCAAGGTTTGTGTATCTGATGGGGCGGACAGGGCTGATGAACGGCCGTTCCAGGGGGAGACCCTTAGCTCTGGCGTGGCCCCTATTCAGGCTTGGGATCTCTCGAGAGCAAGTCGATTACGGCCTGGGTAGGGTCTTTATCTTCGTACAGGACTTTGAAAACCTCATGCGTAATTGGCAGGTCGAGATTCAGTTTCTGTGCAAGATGCCATGCGGTTTCGGCATTCCATACGCCTTCCGCAACCATGCGCATGCTGGCGGCAATTTCTTCGCGGGTTTCCCCTCGTCCGAGGCGTTCGCCGAAGCCTCGATTTCGACTGTGTTTACTGGCACAGGTTACAATGAGATCACCCATCCCGCTCAGGCCGTAAAACGTTTGCGGCTTGCCGCCGACCGCGGTGCCCAGGCGCACAATTTCCGTCAGCCCGCGCGTGATGAGCGCGGCCTTCGTATTGTCGCCATATCCGATGCCGTCACTTACACCCGCTGCAATTGCGATTACATTTTTCATCGCTCCGCCGATTTCGACCCCGATGATGTCGTCCGATGAGTAGACGCGAAATCCGTTGCCGTTAAAGGCCTCTTGAAGGACTTCCGCGCGTTCGGCTTCCTTGCAGGCGACGACTACGGCGGAGGGGACGCCCTTCGCGACTTCTTCGGCATGGCTGGGCCCGGAAAGGGCGGCGATGGCCGGATGGTCGAGTGCTTTTTCCGCTATTGTACTGAGGCGTTGATCGTTGCGGAGGCCCTTGGAAACACTGACAATATGATGTTCGGGTTTGAGTAGACCTTTGAAGGAGCTCATCACGCCTTCATAAAATTTTGAAGGGACGGCAATCACGAATATGTCGCTGTCCTCGGTGGCCGCGGCCTTGTCCGACGTCCAGTTAATCTCAGGAGGGAGGGGGATGCCCGGGAGGTAGTAATGATTTTCATGCCGCGCCTTGATGCCCTCGACAACCTCCTCGTCGTATCCCCAGACGGTCACATCGTGACCATTTCGTTGCAGAACCAGAGCCAGGGCGGTCCCCCAGCCTCCGTCCCCGATAACCGTTGCTTTGCGTACTTTATTCATCTGGGTCTTCCTGTGGGCTTTTTTTTCTCCGCTTTGAGAAATCAAATCGATTTTCTTCGCCTTTTAACAGGCGCTGAATGTTGGACCGGTGGCGCCAGATGGCGAGGAGGCCGAGCAGGGCCAGCGCCCAGGGGATGGCTCCCTGCCCGGGATAAAAAATCCAGCCACCTGCAGCGGCCATGAGCGCTGCACCGATGGAGCCAAGAGAGACGTAGCGGGTGGTCAGAAACAGCAGCAGCCAGGCGCCAATGGCCGGGAGGATGACCAGCGGGGCGATACCCGCCAGTACACCCGCACTGGTCGCGATGCCTTTTCCTCCTTTGAACTTCAAAAAGATCGGGTAGTTGTGTCCCAGAATGGCGAGGATGCCACAAACCAGTCGAAGATTGACTGAAAAAGCCTCCTGGGTAAGGGTTTCGACGAGCAGTGGGATCAGCGCGGTTGCTCCATATCCCTTGAGAAAGTCCAGGATAAATGCGGCTGTACCCCACGGTTTCCCGACGCATCGGAACACGTTGGTTGCCCCGATATTGCCGCTTCCCTGGGTTCGGATATCGACCCCTCTAAGCTTGCCGATGATCAGTCCGAAAGGGACCGATCCCAGCAGGTAGGATAGGCTGCAGGATGCAATTTGAAAATTCGTCATAAATGCGGTCTTGTTCGGGGCGTTTTAAGCGTATTATATGATATAAGGTTGCGTATCGTGCGTTACATTTACAAGCGTAACGTTTGATTTACAAATTGGGCTGTTTTGCGTAGAATGGGAATAGGGAGTTGGTGGCATACTTGATGCTCATATGCTTTTGAGATTATCTTTAAAGATGTGCTTTACAACGGTTTAAATGAATGATTTATATAAATTCAACAAGTAAGGAATCGGTCATGAAAAAATTATTTACATTTATTGGAACCTTTGTGATTGCGGGGGCAACCTTCGCTCAGAATATTCCCAGCCTGAATGCGGCGGGTTACATCAAGCAGACGCTGAATAGAGGTGAGCTTTCACTATTGGCTTCGCCATTTGAGAAGTTTGACGGCAGTACGCCGACGATTGCTGAAATTCTCGGAACGGATGTCCTTCCGCCCAGCACTACCATTTTCTTCTGGGATGTACCCGGCCAGACTTATGAGTCGATCACCTACGTGGACAATGCCTTTAACCAGGGTTGGAAGCCTGACCTGGTTGCCGCAACACCTTTTCCGCGTGGTCGTGGCTTCTTCATCCAGATTCCCAGTACTGCTCTTGAAGCGTCTTACGATCTGTTCTTCCATGGGGAAGTCCCTGATGCACGCAGTGCCGCTGCAGGTACGGACGTGAGCTTGGTAACCGGATTGCAGATGGTGAGCTTGGCTTATCCCGTTTCGCAGTCGATTGACAATACGGCGTTGGCCATCGTTCCGAGTGTCGACTCGACGAATGCGGTTGCGGCACCTGGCGACACGATTTATTCCTGGGATCCTGCATCGGGATATGGTGCCATTAATTTCGTAGACAACTTTTTTAACAAAGGGTGGAGGCCCGTCGGATTTGTGTTTGAACCAGGGAAAGGTTATTTCTACCAGAGCACGGGTGATAAGGTCTGGAATGAATTGAAACCCTATAGCTATCCCTGATCTGCCTGAGAAACAGATATTTGGATATGCATATTTGAGTAATACGGAGTAAAAATTAATATGAAAAAGTCGATTATACTAGGTGCCTTTCTTTCGTTCGGCGTGAGTTTGAATGCCGCGGTCAATATTAACTGGTCGAGCGGAAATGGCGGTTTTCTTCAGTGGGATGCTTCAGGCCCAACTGATGTTGCTTCGGCCTTGGACGGTGGTGAAATCTGGCAATTGATCTGGGCGGTTGACGGTGTCATCGATCCAATCAATGCTGGTATGCCCAGTGTGCCGTCTGGGGATGACCTCATACTTGATTCTGTCATGGGTATTGGAGCGACGCTCGATCCAATTACAAAAAGATATGAGATGGCTGTAAACAATACACCACTTCCAGGTGCCGGGACCATCTCCGCTTATGTGCGGATTATTAACTTGGCTCCAAGGAATTCGGGTTCTGGTGCAGTTACCTTTTTCGACCCCTCCGTTGTCAGTCAGGGTGCTCAAAGTGGAATACCTGCGTTTGTGGTTGGTGGAGCCGAGCTTCCTCCTACGATTCTTGATGCTTCGCTCGGGGGTCAGATTCAAACCTTGGTTATGATTCCCGAGCCTTCCAGCTTCGCGCTGCTGGGTCTGGGCGCCTTCTTACTGTTCATTCGCCGCAAAGCTTCTGACAAGTAATTCGGTTCATAGGTTTGAATGATTGAGGATGCCTCGCTGTTTTCAGCGGGGCATCTTTATTATACGGCCATCTGTTCTGTCGCCTTCTAATCCCACTCGGTGTTCAACATGCGTGCTAAGCTGGTCGCTGCGGTCCTGGTATTTCTCTTTTCTGCTGCCTTTTTCCTGCTGAATTTGTGTGATGTCCCTTTCATGGGGGAATCTTCACTCGCGTTGAGCACGCATTTGGGGGTTCATCCATTTGTGCCATTCGACTATCCCCTATGGGGTGGGATCTCTCGTTGGTTTGCGGGTCTACCCTTTGGGACACTTACTTGGCGCGTACATGCGCTGAATGCCCTCCTTGGCGGCTTATCTGTTGCCCTGCTCTTTTTCTTTCTGGTGAACGTCGACCATGACAAGACCCGGGAAGAGCTGAAGGATGGATTGGTAAGTAAGGCTGCTGCTTCATGGTTATCAGCAGGTTTTGGTGCCGCATACCTTCTTCTCAGCACCCCATTCTGGCTGATATCGACTCGCGCCTGGCCCATGGCCCTGGGTATCTGCCTCTTGTGCCTCGTCGCTATCCTCTGTCAGACCGCGATTCGAACGGGCAAGTCGGCCCCCATTTTCGTGGCTTCGTTCATCTGGGGGGTCGGTATGGCGGAGCATGCGACCTTTCTCCTGTTTGCTCCAGCCTTTGTTCTTTTCGCCCTCCGATACGCGTATGTCAGCCGTCGAAAAATCGACAAAGAAATCCTGGCTCGGATTTTGGCGCTCCTGCTGTTGGGCGCCAGCTTGTATTTTTATACGGCCTATTCGATCTGGAAACACCCCTCCAATGCCTGGCGGGTTGAGAACACTTACATGGACTGCCTGTTGTTGGCGCTTCGCCAGCAAAAGTTCAACCTGTTCGGATTGATCCCCGCAATCGGGTGGTTGTCTGTTGTCCTGAGTACCAGCGTGCCGCTGGTTATCGTACTCATTCGGAAAAAAGCGAATCGCGACCACGGCGGTTGGACGTCCTATGTCTTGCATCTTGTGTTGGCGGTTATTTCGATTGGCGTCCTGTATGGCACCGTAATTTCACCCTGGTTTATCCTTAAGTTTCAACCGCTGGTGGTTACACCCTACCTGCTCACGGCCGCTTGGTCGGGGTACCTCGCCGGATATGGCTGGCTGGTCTTCACGCGTTTTCCGCGCAGGGATAACGCCTTAAAAAAGAGCTTCCGGAGCATGATGCGACTGGTCTACCTGCCGGCCTTGGTTACCTTGTTGGCTTTTGCTTACGCGAAGAATTTAAGGGTAACCGACAAAAATCTGCTGAACTTCACGGCTGACTGGTCGCAAAGCGTGCTCAGCGAGGTTCAAGATCAAGGCTACGTCGTTTCGGGATCTGGACTGGAAAATCAAATGTACGTCTTCGCGCATGAGGCACAAAAGCCCGTTGTGATCCTCGATGTTTTGAACGCATCGAAAAAAGCCTATCGCGCGTATATGGAATCGCTGTTCGAGGACCCGCGCGTCAAGCGCTTGAGTCAGATTGGCTTATATGCGGTGATTAAAGAGCTTGTTTCGGTGGATCCGGCGGCCCGAAATAACATGGTCGTGGTTGATTATGCGGATCTCTGGTTTACCGCTGGATATCAACCGGTGCCCGCGCATTTGGTTTTCAAACCGGGGGAAGAGGGTGAACTTGATCTTGTCGCGGTCTTCGAACATCAGCGTGCGTTCTGGGCGACCCTCGATATGGAGGCATTGCGTAAGCAGGATTATCGAGAAAACCCCCTTCAGGGAAAGTTACATCACTTCTTTCGACTCAACAGCAAGTTGGCAAATAACCTGGGTGTGCTGTGTCAGCAGGAAGGCCAGGTGACCTGGGCACATCAATGTTACACTCAGGCTCGCGCCTTCGATCCGGATAACGTTTCGGTTATTCTGAATATGTACGAGCTGGCGAGGAATCATGACTTGCCCGATGCGGAGAAGGCCTTCATGGCCTACAACCAATTGGTGAATTCCCTGGCCGGACGCTATAATCTCTGGTCGCTCTCTCGTTCCTATGGGTATGTCTATGATGCCAATGCCTACCTCGAGCGGGGCAATGCCTGGGCGATGAGCGGTAAGCCTCGCCTGGCGATAAAAGAGCTCCAGCGGGCGATGGAAATGTCGAAGGATGACAAGAATCTGCGACTGTCGTTGGCCAACCTGTATTTCACGTCGAAGGATTACACCGCTTCCGAAGCAGAATGGGTAAAGGCCTTAAGCGAGGATCCGAAAGATCGTAATGCGTTGATCGGCTTGCACCGGATCAGTTTGATTACCAGTCAATTTGAGCAGGCGGCCGGATACCTCGACCGGCTGAAGCTGCAGGCGAATAAGACCGACGTCGGGGTATTGATGGAGGAAGTGGCACAACACGTGATGCTGGGACGGAACAGTGAAGCGATTCCGCTGCTTGAAAATGTGGTTAAATTGGAGCCGGCCAATATGCAGGCCTGGTCTGCCCTGGCCAGTTTGATGGTTGCAGACAACCGCGTACAGGAATTCAAAGCGGTGGTTAAAAAATTAAAGCGCAATCGTACGCTTCCGGGCAATCTGAAAGTGCTTCTGGGAAAATTGCTGATGCAGAAACGGGAATACCGCGAAGCCCTGAACCTGCTCGAGCAGGTGACGCTGACGGAACCTGCCAATATCAACGCCTGGGAGTTACTCCTGCGGATCGATGTATACGAAGGGGATCGTTTTCGCGCAGAGGAACGCGTACGTCGTTTGTTGAATGTTGACCCCGAAAATGGATATGGGAATGAAGTGCTGGGGTCGATCCAGTTTCAACAGCGGAAGTTTTCCGCTGCCGCCGCCTCTTATCAGGCCAGTTTACGCAGCGAGCGAACGCCTGAGGCCTTGAACAGCCTCGCGTATGTGTATGCAGTTACACGACATTACGAGGATGCATTTCCTTTGGTCATGGAGTCCCTTGAGTTGAATCCGCGGAGTGCGCCGGCCTGGGACACCCTGGCCATGGTCCAATTTGGCCTGAACGCGTACGAAGATGCCTCGAAATCGATTCTTGAGGCCCTTACGATCGTACCAAATCAACCGGTATACCTTTTTCATCAAGCACAGATTTTCGCCAAAAGTGGGCGACCGGAACAGGCGCTCAAGATCGCCAATGATCTGAATGCGATTATCCATAACTTGCCTTCGGATATCCAGTCCGAGCTGATCGACTTCCTGTTGCAACTGCGACGTACCGAATAAGCAGGTGTCGATCTTCGCTCGGGCTTGCCTTATTATTTTGCGTGCGCGCCTCCGTAGCGAATGACGGTTGGCGGTTGGCGTGTGATCGCAGTTAGCAGGGGCGCGATTGTCGCAAAGAGGGCGGGGTCTCTAGGATCCCGTGGGTCCATCCGACTTTAAGATGCTGGAGACGAGTGGGGAATGATGGACGATCCCCACGGACTGGAGGCCCGTACTACGGGACTAATTCCAGTATTCGACGATCAACTCGACGATGTCGTGAGCGAGATCGCGTGAAACCGCAGGTAAAGCCTGCCGTTTGGCCGTGGTCAGGTCCCCCGCAAAATCGACATTTGCATCACCGCGGACATCGGGATAATTGACGATGATGGCGCCATTGTCAGTTCGGCGCAGGACAACCGACGCGGTCAGATTAATACGGTATTGGTTCGGCGTCGTGCGAGATGTGCTCTCGTAAACGATGGGCGTAAGATCATAGGCCTTGATGGTTACTTCCAGAATGGAGTCTGCGCTCTTCTCATCTGTGATCTGCAGCGAGCCATCCAGCTGGATCGCTTCCTTTACGGCCCGTGTCGTCTCGCCCGTGACAAAAGGCTCAGACGTCTGGTTAACAAACGTTGGGACATAAACGGATTGAATGTCGTCCGGCAGCATGGATCCGAGGCGGTATCCGGTACAACCGGTCAAGATGGGGAGCATGCAGATGAGTGCTCCGGCCAGCAACGAGGGTGATGGCATCAATCGGGCAGGAGATGGGTTGGAGCGTTTATTCAAGCGCATGATCATTCGGTTCCGGATTTGGATAGGGCTTCTATACGGGAATTCGCCTTTTCCGTCCACTTTGAAGTCGGGAAATGTGAGAGAAGCTCCTGGTAGGCCAGCAGGGCGGCCTTGGGCTTGTGGGCAATCGTATCGTAGTACGTGGCCTTGTTGTAGTACGATTCCGCGAGCTGCTCAAGCAGGGCTTCCCGTTGCGCAAAGGCCGTTTTACTGTTCTCGCTGGCCGGGAACTTCTGAAGAAAGATGTTGAAGCCCGAATACGCATTGCTGAGCGCAGCCTCATCGTGCGGGTTTTCCTTGCTGATTTCCAGTAGGCACAGGGATTTAGCATAGGTGGCTTTACGGTCGTATTCGGTACCGGAGAATTTGGCGACAACCACCTCATAGGCTTCGATGGCTTCCTCGTACTTTTTCTGTTTCGATAGGATTTCACCTACTCTAAACTGAGCCAGCCCGCTTTTTTCCCATGATGGGGCGTTCCCCACGATAGCCCGATAGAGGGGGAGCGCTTTCTCCGGGGCCTTGAAGGTTTTGAAGCCCAGAAAACTGCCCCGCTTCACCTCAAGGGCTTCTGCGATAGCGAATTGACGGGCCAGGACCTCCTCATAGGGGAACAGCCCCGCATACTTATTGATGAGTTGCTGGTATTCATCAAAGGCATCTTCTTCGCGTTCTACCTTTTCCAGGAGCTGGGCACGCTTCAGTTGGGCTTCAGGTGCCTGGGCTGTCTCTGGCCATTTGAGTACGAGGAATCGGTACTGCTTGATCGCCGCCGTGAGTTTACCGGAGGATTCAAGGTGTTGGGCATACGTCAGCTGCTCCTCAGGCGTAGGCTTTGCAGGCTTGGCAAAGACCTCCATGCCTTTACGCTTCGGGGCGTTCTGCTCATAGGGCTCCTTGGCAGCACACAGACCACCAAGCGTGAGAGCTGCGATACAGAGTATATTGGAACAGATTTGGCGTCTTCTCATGCTCGTGAATATGTCGCTCCGTCCATGAGGGTCAAGGAAATTGCAGTTTTCCCCGATCCGAGGTTGATTCAGGCATGCTACCACCTTATAGGTCTGCGCCTTTTAAACCGTGTTGCATCAGGAAATCATTTACGCATGAAAAAAGTCCTTATTCCCACCAAGTTAAGTGTCGCAGCCCGGGAGCGCTTAGAGCAGCACGGAGGCTATGTCGTACATCAGGATGATGCGGTTGATCTGCTGACACTGGCTGCGGACCATGCAGATGCCTATGCGATGATCGTACGAAGTGAAAAGATCAGCACCGAGATCCTCGACGCGTTTCCGAATCTCAAGGTGATTATCCGTGCCGGAGCGGGCTACAATACCATCGATATCCAGGCCGCCCGCAAGCGGGGGATTGATGTAATGAATACGCCCGGGGCCAACTCCAATGCGGTTGCAGAGGAAGTTGCGGCCCTTATGCTGGCGGATGCCCGCCACCTGGTCCCCGCAGATGCCTCCTGTCGTGCAGGCCTTTGGGAAAAATCCTCGTTCATGGGCCGTGAAATCACGGGGAAGACCCTGGGCATTTTAGGTATGGGCCATATCGGCCAACTGGTTGCTAAACGCTTGAGCGGCTTTGAGATGAAGGTGTTGGCTTTTGATCCGGTCATCAGTGAAGATCGGGCAAATGAGCTGGGTGCAAGTCTGGTGAGTCTGCAGCAGCTCTTTGAAGATTCGGACTACATCACCCTGCATGTTCCAGAGAACGAGCACACGCGCGGGATGATCAACGCCAAGCTGTTTACCTGCATGAAAGAAGGGGCGACCATCATCAACTGTGCCCGATCCGGCGTGATCAATGAAGAGGATCTCCGTGCAGCCAAGGCGCTTAAAAAAATACGATATCTAAATGATGTCTATCCGAAGGACGAGGCGGGCGACAAGAGCATTACTGACGTAGCCGACATCATGCTCCCACACCTTGGCGCCAGTACGCTAGAGGCCAATACGAATGCGGCGATCTATGCTGCAGAGCAGTTGATCAACCTGGACGAGCGGGGCATTTCAACCGCCGTCGTCAACCGGGACATACCCGAAGGCTTGGATCCTGCCTATGCCGATTTGGCGTTCACCTTGGCTCGGCTGGCGCGTGCCGGCTTTCAGAAAGATGCCAAATTAAAGCTTTTGGAAACCAGCATTTACGGAGACTTGCAGCGGTTTGATTCCTGGCTGCTGGTGCCGATGGTCTGTGCGTTGAACGAAGAATTTGATCGCTCCAAAGACCCGAAGGCCGCGCTGGCCTATTTGGCCGAGATGGGCGTTGCCTATAAGAATCGCGATACGGATGAGGCCAAGGGGTATGGCGGGGCCATTACCATCGACCTGACCGGCGGGCCGAGCTCGGAGGAATTGCATGCGGTGAGCATCCGCGGAACGGTTGCCGAGGGGAACCTCATGGTGTCGCGTATCAACAATTTTGATAAGTTGTATTTTGAACCGAAAGGCCATCTGCTGATTTTCATCTATCCGGATGCGACCGGGGTGCTGGCCAAAATTTCCAGTGCTGTAGCTGGAGCCGGAATCAACATTGACGACGTGCGAAACCCGCATAGCGACTGCGGAAGCCGTTCGATTGCCATCTTAAAGGTCAATAAACCGGTGCAGACCTCAGTGGTCGAAGAAATAAAATCGGCCATCCAGGCCAGCACGGGTTTTTACCTCCACCTGTGACATATGGCTGGAAAGAGCTTACCCTTATATATATGATGTTTTTATTGACGATGATAAACGTGATGCCTACAACATTGGCCCGTTTAAGACCTCCCGGGATGGACAACGTTTGTGTGTAAGATGACCCTGTATAATCGCTTCATAACTTATGGCTATTACCTGATCCTCGGCTGGGGAATCTGTGTCGCCGGGTACGCTCAGGAAGGCAGCAGTGAGCCCCCGCCTGATACGGACGAATGGGGATTTGCTGCTGAGTTGCTGGATGTATACGGCCTTCCCGAATACGCCGAGATCGTCGTTGACCAATTACGGACCAAGTTCCCGGGACAGAAGGATCGGGTGAACTATTTGATCGCTCGTATTCGGGTTCGACAGGGCAAGGTTGAAGACGCGGAGAAGATCGTCGCATCATTCAAGGAGGGCAATCCGAAGGCCCAAGGCGTTAAGCTTGAACTCGCCATTTTCTATCATCGGCAGGGCGAAAAGGCGAAGTCGCAGAAGCTTTTCGACGAGTTCTTTGCGGTCTACAAGGACGAGTTGCCCACGGATCCCGATGTCCGCCTGACCTACCAGACCGCGGCTTATACCCTGGCTGAGATCTCCAAGAGTGAAGGCAAGTTCGCCGAAGCCGTTAAGTATTACCGGATGATTATCAAGGGGTCGACCAATAAGGATAAGAAGCGCACCTTCATGGTGGAGGCTGCAAATACCCTGGTCGAACTGGCAAAAAAGCAGCAGGGAGATGCTCAGAAAAAGACCCTGGCCGAGGCGGAGAAGTTCGCCCGGGATGCGATGTGGAATTACGACATCATTTTCGGTCGGGCCGTCGTGTCACTGGCGTATGTTCGTATCATCGGCGGTGATCGCGAAGGCGCTTTGGAGCTGATTAAGAATTACAAAAACGACATCCTCACCATCGAAAATGAAATTCGTGACGGCAATCCCGGGATGCTTTGGATGAGTCCGCGATGCCATCTTCGCTATCTTACCGGAGAGGTCATCTGGGAAGACACCAAGAAGCTTCATGCCGCCAAGGAGCCTGAAAGCAAGGTTATGGCTGGTATCGGGCGTGCGGCTACAGAGTTCATAAACGCCTTCTTGAAATACCAAGGCAATGAATACAGTGATAAGTCGGGCCTCATGTTCAATGTGATGGACGAGTGGGCCAAAGCAAATGGTTTCGGCGCGCTCCAAGCTCCTCCTGGTGTCAAAGGGGCGATCATGAAGCGCTACCTGGATCTGGCGGATCGCCTGCGCCAGCAGCGTCAATTTGCTGAGGCCATACCCAAGTATCTTGACGTGTTGAACCAGTATCCCGAAACACCTGCATCTGGAGAAGGCCTGGGGAACCTGGCGCTTTGTTTTACCGAAACGAAGGACGATCTGTCGGCCCTCGCTACGGTCAGATACATGGCGGATCGCTTTACAGACGACCAAGGTGCCGCCAAAGGTGTACTTCGCGTCCTGAGCAAGTATGGGAGCAATGTGGAAAGCGAGCAGTATCGGACGATCCTGGAGCTCTTTGGCTTGAATTTCCCCTCGCATCCCAATGCCGCAAAAGCCGCCTTTAATATCGCTGAGCTTAAGCGCAAAGACGGGCTGGAAGCCGATGCCATGCAGGTCTACGAAACCATCATTGCAAAATATCCGAAGGACAAAGTCGCCGTACTCGCTGCGGAGCGTCTGGGCTTCTTCTATTTCGATAGTGGTGATTATCCCAACGCGGAAAAATACTTTAACACCTACGTTGATCTTGCACAGCCGGGCCCGACCAAAGCCGATGGCTGGTTCAAACTGGCCAATACTTTGTCCAAAATCGGCAAGCTCCGCCATGCGATCAAGGAGTTCAGCCGCTTGAAGAAAGAGTTGGATAAGGCGGGACCCAATAAGGATGTGTATTATGGTGATCCGGAAGATGCCGTTCGCAGCGAAGCGCTTCTGGAGCAGACCATGTTCTTTTTTGGTCAGAGTCTGGCCCAACTTCCTGAAGGGGCTCCCAATCGCGACAAATTTTTTGCTGTAGCCAAGGCGGAATTCGAGGGGCTGCTGAAAGAGTATCCCAAATCGCCGTTTGCCCCCAAAGCCCTGAAGCAACTGGGGATGATCAACCTCAAGCTGGACAATGTAGATGATGCCGTAGCCGCGTTTGAGCGTATCGCGAAGGAGTATCCGGAGACGCCGGGAGCCGATGACATTACCTATTTGATTATTGATACCGCGGGTAAGGCGGGCCTGAAGGATTTGGTGAAAACGTACTCCCAGAAGGTCATCGACGATCCCTCGCCGTTCAGCGCACAGAAGTTGATTCGCATTGGACTGCGCCTGGTCGACTTTGAACTATATGACGAAGCAGAAATCATCATGGGCCTCGTCAGCAAACATCCGGATGCCCAGGCCGATGAGAAAATTCTGCAGCGCGCCTTACATGGTCAGGCCCTTGCCGCCTACAAGCGGGGTCGCTATCAGGAAGCGTTGGATGCCGCGGACAGCTTGCTCGAGAAATACCCCACATCGCCCTTTAAGTTGGACGTGACCTTCATTAAGGTCAGCAGTCTGCGGGAACTTAAGCGATACGACGAAGCGATCACCATGCTCGGCGCTGTGACGAAGGACATCGGCGATCTCATTCGGATCTACCCCGATCGAAAAGAGGAGTTTCAACTCGCTGAAACGGTTAAGGAGGCTGAATTATCAAGCACCTTCGCGGCTGCTGGTGATGTGAAAAAGGCTATCGCGACGGTTTTTCGTCTTTCGCTGAACGTAAATACGCCGGCGAAAAAGGCGATTTTCAAGCCCGCTTGCCTCCAGGCAATCCAATGGTGTCTCGAAGAAGGTAAGTATGATGCGGGCGTGGAGTTCTGCGCCACCTTCATCAACCTCTACGCCTTGGACAAAGAGAATAACGCCAAGGTTCGAGAGTTGCGCAATCAGCTTCAACAAAAGATAAACGCAGGAACGCCATGATGCTCCTCAAGACAGGTAAGATTATGAAACGATCCATCATTACTGCCATTTTGACCAGCCTCTCATTCGCTGGATACACACACGCAGGTGAAATAACCCTGACTAGCGGTCAGACCAAAGTGGGCCAGCTCGTCCCGCGGGGCGATGGATCCATTACCGCCAATACGGACGATGGAACATTTACCTATAAGGTTAGTCAATACACCCGCGCCGTAGGAGATCGCCCGGCGGAGTTTGATGCCGCGCGCAGCTCGCTGAACAAAAGTGATTGGGCCGGGCTCAAAAGTAATGCGGATGCCGCGATGCGCAGCGGGGCCTTTCTGGAGTGGGATGCCCATGCAGCCAGTGTCCTGGCGGAAGGCTATATTCGGCAGAAAAAAGGTGTGGAGGCCAATCAAACCATCAAAACCATCGTCGACCGGTATTTGAAAGTCATGAAAACCGAGACCGAGGTTTGGGATCGTTTCCCGAAGCTCGAGAGCATTTCCTGGCGCGCACAAACCCTTCAGGGGAGCAAGCATGACGAACTCGAAGACGTGCTCAGCAAGGTGATTGCCGATGCGAAAAACCGTGAAAGAGCGGCCTTTGCCCAGATGGTACGCGGTGATCTGCGCCTGGAGCAGAAGCGAGCTAAAGAAGCTGTGCTTGACTACTTGCGCACCGTATATTTCTTTGCAGAAATGGAAGACGTGCATCCCGAAGCGATTTATAAGGCGGGCAAAGCATTTGAAGCCATGCAGAACACCAAGCGTGCCGCCGAATTTTTTAACCGGCTGACCAGCGAATATCCCGAAAGCTCCTATGCTGCGGAAGTCGCCGGCAAGTAACTTTAAACCAACTAAACATTCCTCGAAGGAGAAACCCGATGCTCACCCATACATTTAAACGCCTGTTTGCCCTCATGATCGTGCTGCTGGGATTAAGTCTGCAACAGCCCGCGCTCGCCCAGGAAGTTGCCGCTCCCGCAGGTGAAGTGGTTGTCGCTGAAGAGGCGGCTCAGGTAAAAACCGGATTTATCCAGGTCGTCATGGGCGGCGGGTTTCTTGGGATTGTTCTCTGGTTAATGCTGCTGCTTACGTCGATCGCGGGCATGGCCTTGATCGTCGACTCCTTCCTCACGATCAAGCCTTCGCGCATTATGCCGGACGAACTGGTTGCCAATGTGAAGGCTGCCATGGAGCAGGGGGACGTGATGAAGTCCCTCAAGCATTGCGAAGCGGAACCGGGTCCCCTGGCGAACATTCTCTCGGCTGGTTTCTCGAACGTCGAAGAAGGATATGAAGTCATTCAGGAAGCGGTAGGTATTGCCGCGGATCTGGAATCTGAACGACTCCTTCAGCGGGTGAATTACCTGAACGTCGTCGGTAACCTGGCCCCGATGCTCGGTCTGATGGGTACGGTTCAAGGTATGATCGTGGCCTTTAAGACTCTGGCGGATGCCGGTGCCGCAGCCGCATCTCTCCTCGCCCTGGCCATCTCGCAAGCGCTCTATACGACGCTGTTCGGCCTGTTCATCGCGGTGCCTGCCTTGGCGTTCTTCTACTTCTTCCGAAATCGTGCAACGAATATTATTCTGCACATGGAAGGCCTGACCATGGATGAAATTAAAATTCTTCGGAATGTGGAGGTCGTAGAGGACTAGAACTCGACTGGAGTTTGAACCCTTAACGAGGCCACGGAAGCTATGCGAAAGACCCAGGAAATTGAACCGGTCAACTTGACCCCGATGATTGATATCGTCTTCCAGATGATTATCTTCTTCATCACCACGGTCGATCTGGATAAAGATAAATTCGACAAGGAAATGTCCATTCCAGAGGCCCCGCATGCGTCCGAAGCCAAGCCTGAACCTGCGACCATCTATTTGCAAGTCAAGCGGAACGGCACGGTTTACATCGGCACAACGCCTCTCCCGAGCGACGCGTTTCTCGCTGGCATGTTGAAGAAAGCCATGTCGATTCATGGGCAGAACATTCCCGTGGTTATCCATGGTGACGGATACGCTGAACACCGGCATGTACGTCGGGTGATGGATGTGGTTTCAAAGACCGGTATCTGGCGCATTAATTTCTCCGCTATCCAGAAGAAGGGGAGCTGACATGCCAAATGCCCGCAAGAAAAATAAGCGTCCGCCGCCTAAGATGGAGGACATCCCATTGACGCCGATGATCGATGTGGTGTTCCAGCTACTCATCTACTTTGTTTTCACGTTCGAGCCGATTGACATCTTTGCCCACCTTGAGGTTTATCGACCGGCTGCTGATAAAAGCGCCACAACCGATACGCAGCCAGAGGTCGTTCGGATCAACGTTTTTCCCGATGGCTATACCATTAATGGTCGCGTGGTCAGCAAGGAGTCGCTGCTCAATATTCTTTTCCGTATGTCGGATCTGGATCCCAATCAGACGGTAATCATTCAGCCGACCGCCAATTCGCCGCATGCCAAGCTGATCGAGCTGTTGGACATGTGCACCCAGGCAGGCTTGAACAAGTTCTCGATTATCAGCGCAGACTGATTGCGGGGCCTCGCTTTCAAAAGCGAGGTCTCAGGCCGTCTCCGTCCTGGTTTGACCGTAACGCCCATCCCCGCTCGCACGCCTTTTCGTGGCGAGGGAATTTACCGGCTGCTTCTTCTTTTTGACTACGTGGATTCGGTGGCGTAGAAAACACCTGTGTCTGACGCTCCAACCATCCGGGTACTTTCCGACCATGTTGCAAATAAAATTGCCGCAGGGGAGGTCGTTGAACGTCCTGCTTCTGTGTTTAAGGAGCTGGTGGAGAATTCCATCGATGCCGGTGCGACGCAAATCGATGTCGAAGTCATTATGGGCGGGCGCAAGTCCGTAATAGTTTCGGATAATGGTAGCGGCATGACACCCGACGAAGCGCTTCTCTGTCTTGAACGGCACGCCACCAGTAAAATTCGCGATGTGGATGACATCGAAGAGGTTTCCACCTTGGGTTTCCGGGGGGAAGCCATCCCGTCTATCGCCTCGGTGAGTCGCTTCACGCTCACCACGCGAAAACATGATGCCCTGAGCGGCACCGAGATTCTGATCTCTGGAGGCAAAATTCTGGAGGTCAACGAGGCGGGCTGTCCGCCCGGCACCTCCGTTGCGGTGCGCAATCTGTTCTTCAATGTACCCGCGCGACGAAAATTTTTGAAAGCCGAGCAAACCGAGCTCACCAACATCCGGCAGACTTTTCTGGTAACCGCCCTGGCCCATCCTGAAGTCGGGTTGAAGCTCGTTTCGGATGACCGTGAAATCTATAATCTGCCCCCGGCCATCTCTCTGGAAGAACGGGTGGCGGATGTTTTTGATTCGAGTCTGCTCGATCAACTCTGCCCGGTCAACCTGGAGAATCTGGGCGTGCATATTTCGGGATATATCGGGCTGCCTCAGTTCGCACGAAACGATCGTCGCGATCAGTATATCTTTGTGAACCGTCGCCCGGCCTCTGCCGCGCTCGTGCATTATGCCATCAACCAGGGCTATCAGGGCACCTTGGCCAAAAACAAATACCCGGTTCTGTTTCTCTTCATCGATGTTGAGCCCGGGATGGTGGATGTGAATGTCCATCCCGCGAAGCGAGAGGTCCGATTTAGACAGGGCCATACGGTTCGCGATACGGTGATTAACGCCCTGCAGAAAGCCTTGAATCCGGACAGCCGAGGGCCGGGGTCCAGTCCTTTACATCCGGGCGGTGTAACTTCACCGTCCGAACCGTCGACAGCTGCTCCTTTCCCTACGCCTGCTGCAGTACCCGTGCCCCAGTCGCGCTCGCAGACCCGCTTTGACCTGCCGGGGTCTCGCTCACGAAATACCTTCGATTATCCGCGCATGCCGCTGCCCAGCCAGGAACTGATCGATGAACCACCTCCGGATGCACCTCCATCCGAGCCGCTACCGGAAGGCAGTCCCTGGGCCTGGTGCCGCGTCATTTCACGCATCGGCGAGCTGTTTGTGTTGCTCGAAACCGAAGATGGCCTGGTGATCATGGATCCACAGGCCGCGCATGAACGCGTCATGTTCGATCGGATGCTGCGCAAGGTACGTGATCAGGTGGCACTCTCTCAGGCCTTGCTACATCCGGAAACGGTTTCACTTGGCCCGCGCGAGGCCCTGGCCGTGCGGAAAAATCAGGAGTCCTTTGAGATCATGGGTTTCAGTATTTCTGATTTCGGCGGCGACACCTTTATCATCGATGCTATCCCGGCCGCGCTCGGGGATATCACGGCCGGCTCCATCCTCGGCGACATCGCGACCTCCCTGGAAAGCGGTGGCAAGCAGGCGGCGGGTGAATGGGTGCGCGAACAGATTGCCAAAACCGCCGTGCACGCCTGTGTGCGGGCGAGGGACGAGCTGTCCCGCCCGGAAATCGACCAGCTGGTCCAGGACCTTGCCCGTACGGATATGCCGTATACTTGCCCGCATGGTCGACCAACGCTGATCTTCATGGGGTTTAACGAGTTGAAGAAAAAATTCGGTCGGACCTGATTGCCTACTTAGGCTGCTCCGCGGCTTACGGGGGTATGGCGCATCATGATCTCGGTGGCCAGGTGCTGGGAACGCAGGCTCGTCTCCATGTGGAACTCCATGAAGCGACTCATATGCGCGGCAATTTCCTTGGCCTGCTCCGGACTGGTTCGCGTATTCCGAACCTCGCCCGGACGGTCGCACTTCTCCAGGTTCAACATCATGGCACGTGCGGCTGGACTGATGATTCCCGTGTGCGAGTGGTCAAACTCCGCGCAGGCGGTGCATAGAATGGCCCCGCGTTCATACGCGAGCCGGATGCGCTGTGCGGCGAGA
>JBLIND010000080.1:0-19139 GCA_047639095.1 Candidatus Omnitrophota bacterium
GATATCGCAGGGGAAGAACTCGAGAACCTGGTTAAGTTTCTTCAGGCGATGAAAGCTGAATAATTAAAAAGGAAGCATGATGAAAAATTTCACAATAGCACTGATGGTTTTAGGTCTCGTTTCATTTGTTTCGGCTGATGAAGCATCGATCGAAAAAGGTAAAGGCATCTACATGGGTATCGGCGCATGCTTCGCCTGCCATGGACCCACCGGTAAAGGGGACGGCCCCGCGGCCGTGGCTTTAAACCCCAAGCCCCGCAGTTTTTCCGAGGGCGTATTCGTTTACGACACCGATAAAGACGGTGTGATCGGCTCCCGGGTCGACCTCAAAAACATTATGGCCAATGGCACGATCAAGTATGGCGGAAGCCCCTTGATGCCCCCGCGTCCGGACATTCAAGGCGCGGATCTGGATGCCCTGTTGGATTACGTATTCTCGCTCGGACCCAAGAAAGCGGACGACAAGTAAGTCGGATATTTCATGCGCATCGCTCTCATATCTTTAGGAATGCTACTGTTTGCTCAGGCAGGTGGCGTCTTTGGGCAAGCCGTTCCCGGCGCGTCCCAGGACCCGCGTGCACAGGCATTTCTCGAAGTGGGTATCCAGCAGAAGATGGGTGCTCAGCTCCCCTTGGATATGGAGATTCGCACGACCGCGGGCAAAGTCATGCCCTTGGGCGAGCTGCTGAATAATAAGCCTGCGGTTCTCGCCCTCGTGTACTACGAGTGCCCGATGTTGTGCGGCCTGGTGTTGAACGGCCTGCTCGATGCCATGAAGCAGAATACCAAGCTAACCTGCGGCCAGGATTACCAGGTGATGGCGCTCAGCTTCGACCACGAAGAAACCTACGTGCTGGCCGATCAAAATCGGTCCAAGTTCCTCGATGATTACGGCCGCGACAAGGCCGTTGAAGGCGTGCACTTCCTGACCTGCGAAAGCCAGGAACAGATTCTCGCGCTGTGCGAAACGGTGGGCTTTGGTTTTAAACACGACCCGAAAACCGATGAATTTGCCCACGGATCAGGCCTGATGCTGATCACGCCGGAAGGTCGGGTTTCCCGCTATCTTCCCGGAACCCGCTACCCGCAGCGCGAATTTCATTTTGGTCTGGTTGAAACGTCCAAAGGCGCTATCGGTAGTTTGAGCGATAAGCTGTTCCTCTTGTGTTACCAGTTTGATCCGACTACCGGGAAATATACCCGGGCCATAAATAATGCCGTTCGTTACGCCTGCCTGGCCACGGTAGGTATCCTTGGCGGATTCCTTTTTGTGCTGTTCCGCAAAGACGTCGAGTTGCACAAGGACGACGAGGAAAAGATTTTGAAACAGACCCAGGACAGTAAACTAAAATGAAAACCAGTTTTCGAACATTTCCTGAAGCTCAGTCGCAGTATGCGGAGCAGGTTGATTGGCTGTATGCGTACTTGAACATCGTCTCACTGGTGTTCTGCGTACTCGTTATGGTGCTGATCATTGTTTTTGCCGTGAAGTTTAAGCGGAAAAGTCAGGACGATCGCGTTCCGTGGAAGCATGAAGGCTTCATGCTGGAAATCGTGGGATCGGTTGTGCCGTTCTTCCTGATTATGGTGATGTTTGTCTGGGGAACCAAATTGTATTTCAACCATCGGGTGCCCCCGGAAGACGCCATGGAAATCCTGGTGACCGGCAAGCAGTGGATGTGGAAAATTCAACATCCGAACGGCCGCAAAGAAATCAACGAGCTGCACGTGCCGGTCGGGGTTCCGATCAAACTGACCATGACCTCCGAGGACGTGATCCACAGTTTCTTCATCCCCAATTTACGGATCAAGGCCGATGTGCTCTTTGGCCGGTATACCCGCATCTGGTTTAATGCCGATAAAACCGGAAACTCCCATCTCTTCTGCGCCGAGTACTGCGGCACCGAGCATTCCAAGATGGTGGGCACGGTGTACATCATGCCCGCGTCCGAATACGAAGACTGGGTGAGTGGCGAATCCGGCCTGGCGAATGTCTCTCCGGTAGAGGCCGGCGAAGCCCTCTTTGCTGTAAACTGTGCGAGCTGCCATCACAACGGCTCCGAATCGGAAAGCGTCATCAAGACCGGTCCGAGTATGGTGGGTTTGTTTGGCCGCGAAGAGGAGATGAAGACCGGCGAAAAAATTATGGTCGATGAGGATTATCTCCACCGCTCCATCATGAATCCCGCTGCGGATATCGTAAAAGGATTTACCAATGTGCAGATGCCTATGATGGGCGGTCAACTGACTGAGCAGCAGATTTTTCATCTGATCGAATATATCAAGTCCCTCAAAGCAAGCGATGATACCGCTAAGCAAAGCGGAAACGCAGGTAGTTAATCATGTCTGAACACCACGAAAGTTATTTGACCGACGGCAAGACCATCAAGTCTTGGCTCCTCACGGTCGACCACAAGCGAATTGGGTTGCTATACCTGTTTGCGATTACCTTCTTCTTCCTGATTGGAGGAACCGCAGCGGCCTTGTTTCGACTCGATCTGACTACGCCACAGGCCGACTTGCTCAGCCACGAGACCTACAACAAGCTGTTCACCATGCACGGGGTCATCATGATCTTCTTCTTCCTCGTGCCTTCCGTGCCGGCGGTATTGGGGAACTTTGTCCTGCCCCTGATGCTCGGGGCAAAGGATGTCGCCTTTCCGCGTTTGAACCTCGCCAGCTGGTACATTTTCATGATCGGCGCAAGTTTCACGCTGGCCGCCGTCCTTTTGGGCGGAGTGGATACCGGGTGGACTTTCTACACGCCCTACAGCTCAACCTATGCGAACACCAATGTGATTCTCGCCGCGATGGGGGTCTTCATTACCGGGTTCTCCTCCATCCTGACCGGGTTGAACTTCATTGTGACCATCCACAAGATGCGTTGCCCCGGGTTGACCTGGTTCCGTTTGCCACTGTTCATCTGGGCGCAGTACTCGACGAGTATTCTTATGGTGCTCGGTACTCCGGTTCTGGCGATTACCCTGTTAATGCTCATCCTGGAGCGCGGTCTGGGCATCGGCATCTTTGATCCCAAGCTGGGTGGTGACCCCGTGCTCTTCCAGCACCTGTTCTGGTTCTACTCTCACCCGGCGGTGTACATCATGATTCTCCCCGGCTTCGGCGTCGTGAGCGAAGTCATCGCCTGCTTCTCCCGCAAACGGGTTTACGGGTATGAGTTTGTGGCCATGTCCAGTATGGCCATCGGCATCATCGGATTCTTCGTCTGGGGCCACCACATGTTCGTGAGCAGCCAGTCGGCCTATGCAGGTATGGTGTTCTCCTTCCTCACCTTCTTCGTCGGAATTCCCACCGCGATCAAAATCTTTAACTGGACCGCCACCATGTATAAAGGGTCGGTCTGGCTCACCGCCCCGATGCTGTATTCCCTGGGGTTCATCGGCTTGTTTCTCATTGGGGGTTTGACGGGACTTTACCTGTCCACCATGGCGACCGATGTCCACCTCCACGACACGTACTTCGTGGTGGCGCACTTCCATTATGTGATGGTGGGCGGCATGATGATGGCCTGGCTCAGTGGCATGCATTTCTGGTGGCCGAAGATGACCGGCCGACTCTACTCCGAGTTCTGGTCTCGCATGGCAGCCATCCTCGTCTTCTTCGGGTTCAACTTCACGTTCTTCCCGCAGTTCATCATGGGTTACATGGGAATGCCGCGTCGATACCACGTGTATCCTGAGGAGTTTCAAGTCTTCCACATCATGTCGACAGCAGGCGCGACCATCATGGCATTTGGCTACATCATCTGCTTTCTCTACTTTACGCATAGCTGGTTCATGGGCGCCAAATCTCCCAAGAATCCCTGGTATGCAGCCGGGTTGGAGTGGACGCATGCGGATAGTCCACCCATATCACATAACTTTGCTGAAGACCCGGTCGTTACCCGGGAAGCATACGATTACACCGATGAGAGTTTGTATACTCCAGGAGACGGACTGAGTCATGTCTAGCGAACACCACGATCACCCCCCTTACCAGAAGCACTACTTCGAGAGCATGGTTCAACAGAACCAGGCATCCATGATGGGCATCTGGCTGTTTATGGCCCAGGAAATCATGTTCTTTGGCGGGCTGTTTGGAGCCTATACCGCGTACCGGTATACCTATCCCGCTGCGTATGCCGCCAGTGCCGAAACCCTTGATGTGTTTCTTGGCTTCATGAACACCCTCGTCCTGATCGGCAGCTCGTACACCGTCGTGCTGATGGTGCATGCCGCCCGCGAGGGTAAGAAAAATGCCATGGCGATCTGGATGGTTGCGACCATGATCCTGGGTGCGGCGTTCCTCGGCGTAAAGGTGGTCGAATACAAAGCCAAGTTTGATCACAAGCTCGTTCCAGGTAAGCACTTCGACGATCATTACGTCGTCGCTAGTATGATCAAGGACGACAAGGCCGTTGAGAAGATGTCTCGCTTCCCGGAAAACGGCTGGGTGCGTGACTATCAGGCGGCACGTGCTGGAGCCGCGGATCATAGTGGTGATCATGCCGAAGAACCCGGTTCAAATACCACCCACGGAAAAGGCGATGCCCACGAGAAGAAGGACGGCGCCCACGGAGCAAAAGGCGACAGTGGCGATCATTCCGGGGATGCCCATCCGGTTCCGGCAGGTGCCAAGGCTCCGAAAGGCACACCGCTCTACTTCGCGCTCTATTTTGCAATGACCGGTACGCACGCCCTCCACATGATCATCGGTGAAGGCATTGCGATTTGGCTGTTGATTTGCATCTTGCGGGGGCGCTTCAGCCCGGCCTACCACCCACAGATTGAATACTTCGGTCTGTACTGGCACTTTGTCGATATCGTCTGGATTTTCCTCTTCCCGCTCTTGTACTTGATCTAAGGAACTACGCTCATGTCAGAAGACGCTCATCACGAAGAACACGGTCATATGTCCCTGAAAGGGTACACGATGATTCTGCTGGTCCTCATTGTCGGGACTATCATTACCTATCTTGCTTCGCTGGTCGATTTTGGCGGCCATGCGAACATCGCCGTCGCCATGCTCATTGCATGTGTAAAAGCATCTTTCGTATTGATCTTTTTCATGCACCTCAAAGAGGCTTCTAAACTTATTCGCTTGATCGCGATCTGTGGATTCCTCTTCCTCGCGGTTCTCTTAACCTTCCTGGTTTCTGACATTGAAGGTCGCAAGTGGGTGCCCGTTGAGCGTGGCTGGATTCAGGAAACCCAGGCGAGTCACTAAGCGGGGTCTCGCCATGTTAACCGCCGAATCACGCCAAAATTACCTCAGGCTTTCCAAGCCGGGCATCACCCGCATGGTGATGATCACGGCCGCTCTTGGCTACGTGATGGGTGGTCATGGTGTTCAATCGATCGGCCACTTGCTCCTCAGCGTGTTGGCCATTGGTCTGGCGTCGGCCGGTTCCTCCGTGCTCAATAATTTCCTCGAGCGCGACATCGATGGCCTCATGGGGCGAACCGCGGCCCGGGAGTTGCCGACGGGTAAGGTCAGTCCCGAAAATGCGCTGGGCTTCGGCATTCTCCTCGTGTTCATGGGTACCGGGCTGTTGATCCTTTTTGTGAATCTCCTGACCGCCTTTCTGGTCTTGATGACCGCCTTTACCTACGTCCTTATTTACACCCCGCTCAAGCGCAAGACCTGGTTGAATACCTCGATCGGTGCCGTACCCGGCGCCATGCCGATGGCCTGCGGATGGGTGGCTTCCACCGGCGAATTCGGTCTCGGTGCCTGGCTCCTCTTCGCCATCATGTTCTGCTGGCAGCATCCGCATTTCTATGCCATCGCCTGGATGTACAAAGACGACTACGAAAAGGCCGGGTTCAAAATGTTGTCCGTCGTCGATCAGGCCGGCTATCGCCTCTTTCTCCAGGTGATCCTGTACGCGCTGCTGCTCCTGGCAATCTCGGTGATTCCCGTAGGCTTGGGCATGGCGGGCAAGGTGTACTTGTTCGGCGCAATCGTTCTGGGCCTTTATTTCATCTACTTCAGCCTGGCCTTCATCAAGACCCACACCCGCAAAAGTGCCCGCGACCTCCTGAAGGCTTCGATCATTTATCTCCCCGCCTTGTTCGGCTTCGTGCTGATCGACGTGCTGGTCTGATCGACCAGTTGCTCAAAGCACAACGTACGGCTTAACGCTCCCGTTCGATGTCGGCCCCCAGGGCGCGCAGGCGTTCATCGATGTCCTCGTATCCCCGGTCAATCATCTGGGCATTGTCGATGATGCTTTGCCCCTTCGCACTTAAGGCCGCAATAATCAGGGCCATACCTGCGCGTATATCGGGACTCGTCAGCAGGGATCCATGCAGGCGCGCAGGACCGACCACCATCACCCGGTGGGGATCGCACTGCACAATCTTGGCGCCCATCTCAATCAGTCGATCAACGAAGTACATGCGACTCTCGAACATCTTCTCGAAGAAGAGCACTCCGCCGTGGGCCTGGGTGGCCAAGACGATGGCGACGCTCATCAGGTCGGAGGGAAAAGAAGGCCAGATCCCATCCTCGATCTTCGGAACCACAAGCCCGAGATCGTCCCGAATGGTGAAGCGCTTTCTCGCGGGGAGTACCCAATTGTTGCCTTCGAGTTCCCAGGTTACGCCCAGTCGACCAAAGCCATGCTGTAAAATAGGCAATACGCCTTTCTGGCTCATCCCTTTCACGGTTAGCTGTCCCCCGGTCGCCGCCGCGGCCGCAAGATAACTGCCCGCCTCGATATAATCGGGAGCAATGCGATGGGAGGTTCCATGCAGGCGGCTTACCCCGCGAATGGTCAGGAAATTGGTGCCGATGCCTTCGATGTGTGCGCCCATCTTGTTGAGCAGATGGCAGAGATCCTGGACATGCGGCTCACAGGCGGCATGGAAGATCGTGGTTTTACCCTTGGCTCGTGTGGCCGCCATGACGATGTTTTCGGTGGCGGTTACGCTGGCTTCGTCGAGGAGCATGTCGGCTCCGCGAAGCTGCTTGCAGGAAAGGACGTAGGGGATTCCGCTCTTCAGGGTCGTCCCCAGCTCCCGAAATCCGTGAAAGTGGGCGTCCAGTCGCCGTTGACCAATCACATCACCACCCGGAGGTGGCAGGGTCACTTTGCTGACTCGGGTGAGCAGGGGGCCCGTGACCAGTACACTGCCGCGCACCCGTCTGCACAGGTCGGGATTCGGTTTTCCGGAGCGGATATTCTTCGCACAGAGGGTGACCGAATGTTTGCGATGGTTCACCTCGACACCCAGGTCCGCGAGGAGCTCCAGCATCACACGTACGTCTTTGATGTTGGGGAGGTTATTGAGCGTGATGGGCTCTTCAGTCAGCAGGCAGGCCGCCATCATGGGGAGCGCTGCATTTTTATTGCCTACCGGGGTGAAGGTTCCACTGATCGCCTGTCCGCCTCTAATGATAAATCGTGCCATGGAGGGATCCTAGAAAGATCGGGCGGGTAGGAAAGGATGAAGCAGAAAATTAATTGCCCCATTCCGCTAGACCCGATCCAACCTGCTTGAACAGCGGGCCGGCTACTCGACGGTGACGCTCTTGGCGAGGTTGCGCGGCTTGTCGATGTCGGTTCCCCGGGCCTGTGCGGCATAGTAGGCCAGGAGCTGCATCGCCACCACGTTGATCATGGGGGACCAGATTTCGAGCGTTTCCGGGACATAAATGATGTCTTCGGCGAATGTTTTTACCTGGGAGTCTCCGTCGGTGGCGATCGCGATGATCCGGCCATTGCGGGCTTCGACCTCTTTCATGTTCGAAATCATCTTCTCGTACACATCGTCTTCGGTACGCGTACACACGCAGATCACCGGCAGGTACTCGTTGATGAGCGCAATGGGGCCGTGCTTCATCTCGCCCGCCGCATAGGCTTCGGCGTGCTGATAGGAGATTTCTTTGTTCTTCAGGGCACCCTCAAGCGCGGTTGGATAGTTAAACCGGCGGCCGAGATACAGGGCGCTCGGACCATCGTGATGTTTGTCCGCGACAACCTGGATCTGGTCCTTGCGTTCGATCACATAATGAATCGAGTCGGGAACATTCTTCAGTTGCCCGATCAATTCCCTGCATTTATCCACGCTCAGTCGCTCATGCACTCGGCCCATGTGCAGGGCAAAGAGGGCGAAGGCCATCAACTGAGCCGTGTAGGCCTTCGTCGAGGCGACACCAATTTCCAGGCCCGCTTCGGTGTAAAAGACGGCATCACTTTCGCGCACCACGCTGCTGCCCGGCACATTGCAGATGGCGAAGATCCGACAACCCATTTCGCGGGCAAGTTTGATGCTGGCCAGGGTGTCGGCGGTCTCACCGGACTGTGACACGGCAATGACCAGGGTGCCCGGTTCGACATTGGGCGAGCGATACCGAAATTCGCTGGCCACATCGGTTTCTACGGGAATGGAGGTAAAGTGCTCAAGGATGAGGCGCCCGTACATTCCGGCATAGTAGGCGGTGCCGCAACTGACGATAATGATGCGTTTGAGGTCCTTTAAGGTCTGAACATCCAGATCCAGACCCTGGATGTTCAGGTCATTCAAGGTGGTCGTATGCTTCCGTAATAAATTGCGAAGGACACGGGGCTGCTCGTGCATCTCCTTCAGCATGAAGGTCTCGAATCCCGCCTTATCCGCCGCTTCGTCCTTCAGGTCGATGGTTTGAATCGTCGGTTCGACGCGACTCCCGTCCAGCTTGAAGATCTCGACTCCGTCGCGGCGGAGTACGGCGAGCTCACCGTCTTCAAGGTAGATGACCTGATCCACCTGATTCAGAATCGCGGGTACATCACTGGCGATAAAATATTCATCCTGCCCCATTCCAATGATGAGCGGACTGCCCAGACGCGCCGCGTAGACGGTATCCGGCTCATCCTGGTGGACCACGCCGAGCGCGTAAGCCCCTCGAGCCTCCTGCAGCGCCTCGCGAAAAGCCGTCAGAAAATCGGCAGCCCCTCGCTTGAGCTTCTCCTCAATCAGTTGCGGAATCACCTCCGTATCCGTATCCGATCGAAAGGTGTGTCCGGCCGCGGACAGTTGATCCCGAAGCTCCTGATAGTTTTCGATAATCCCGTTATGCACAACGGCGATGTGTTCCCGAGTGTCGAAATGGGGATGACAATTCCGTTCGGAAGGTTCGCCATGGGTTGCCCAGCGGGTGTGGCCGATGCCCGCCGTGGATACCAGTGGAGATTCCATGAGTTTCTGTTCGAGATTCTTGAGGCGTCCCACACTGCGGCGGGTTGTGACCTCGCCATCTCGACTAAGGGCCAGGCCTGCGGAGTCGTAACCTCTATATTCTAAACGACTTAGCCCGCTCATCAGGAGGGGTACGGCGTCTCGACTACCAATATATCCTACGATTCCACACATGGGTTTCTCTTTATTGCATTTGGGTTTTGCTGGTCATGAACTTCGCTGTTCGCGGAGAACTTTTTATGCCTTAGCATTAATCATACCTTTAGCCAGCATGGTAAGGCCTTGTACATGGATACGCTTCGAAGGGCCCCCAGGGACGGGACCGAAGCTTTGGTCAGGCGAAGGGCACAAAAAAAGAGCAGACCCGAAGGTCTGCTCTTTTCAAAAAGGTCTGGCCGGGATCAACCCCCGCCTTCAAGTGGGGTAGCGACGTCCAACTGGTTGGACGTTGGGTTAAAGTTCTTCACCGTGTCGGGACCGTCCAGGGCGGTCTTCTTGATGATGAAGCCTGCACCACCTTTGTTGATGGAAACTACGGCTTTATTATGGAAACGCAGGTCGCGTTTGCCTTTGCCGCCGTCTTTATTAATGCTGTTCTTCAGGTTCGCTTTGATATCGCCATCAGGAAGCTTATCGCCCTCTAATTCGAGATTGCGCGAGAACAGGAAGGGTGTGCTGGTGATTTGAGACGCAACATCCAGGGTTACGTTCCATGCATTGTGCTCTTCGCTGAAGCGGGTTGTATCGGTACCACTGTAGGCCGCCGTGCCCGGACCAGAGAAGATTTTGAAGTCTGCCTCAACCACGTTGGAGGCGATCAAATACCTGAAGTATTCCGTGGAGCTGACCCACCCATCCGCGCCTTTGACCGTGTCCTTATTGCTCGGGAAGGAAACGTTGTTTCCGCCGAATACCGGGTCATCGACCTCAGCAGCAAAGATGGATTTATACAGACCGACACCCGTATCACGCATCTGCGCGACTCGTGCATCATCAAGTGCACTCGTTACAACCGGGATCAAGGTCGCTGCAAGGATCGCAATAATTGCGATAACCACGAGCAGTTCGATCAAGGTGAACGCTAATTTACATTTAATTCTCATCACTTCACTCCATTTAATAAAAGGTAACTACTACAACATGCGAAAGTGGGTCCCAGCCAGGGCTTGCGTTTTAAACACAAATCCAATACTTCGGAAACCAGACAGGCCAAACAACCGGAAATAATCAACTTCAGACGGTCAACCCACTGCTATCAATATAAATAGATTTTAATGGTTTGTGTATCCTTAAATCGTGAAAACACGTGATTTTTTTTATAATTTACCGCGCGAATGCATCGCACAGGAGCCGACTGCGGATCGCACGCAGGCGCGTATGATGGTGATTGATCGCCGCGCTGATCAACGGCTGCATCTCCGGGTTTCCGATTTGCCTGCTCAACTCACGTCGGGCGACTTGCTCATCCTCAACGACACCCGGGTCATTCCCGCACGTATGCAGGGCCACAAGCCCTCCGGGGGGAAGGTGGAGATTTTCTTCCTCGAATCGGTCGGTGCGTCCGAGTGGGAGGTACTGCTCAAGGCCTCCCGACGTCCTAAAACCGGGACTTTCGTGCGCTTTGCCGAAGGCCAGGCCGAGGCGGAGCTACTCGAGGATTACGGTGACGGGCGCTGCCGGATCCGCATTCACAGCGATCAGGATATCTACCAGCTGATGGACGATTATGGCGAAACCCCGCTCCCGCCCTACATTGGCAGGGAGGGTGAAACCCCGGGAGATCGCGACCGTTATCAGACGGTCTATGCCCGTGAACCGGGTGCCGTCGCCGCCCCGACCGCGGGCCTGCATTTTACCCCGGCGCTGTTGGCGGAGCTGGTTAAGAAGGGCGTTCAGACCGCCACGATCACCCTGCATGTCGGTATCGGAACCTTTCGGCCCGTCTCCACCGACCAGCTGGAGGATCATGTCATGGAGTCGGAGCGATACGAGGTGTCAGCCGCCACGGCCGATGCGATCAACCAGACCCGTGCCGCTGGTGGACGCGTGATTGCCGTGGGCAGCACGTCGGTTCGAACCCTGGAGACCGTCGCGGCTCAGGGGCTTCCCGTGCGGGCTGGCTCGGGGAGAAGTCAGATGTTTATCTATCCGCCCTATGAATTTAAGCTGATCGACGGCATGTTAACGAACTTTCACTTGCCGGAGTCGACGTTGATCATGATGGTCTGCGCCCTCGGCGGCTACGAACGCATAATGCAGAGTTATCAGGAAGCGATCCGGGAGCACTACCGGTTTTACAGCTATGGCGATTGTATGTTGGTCATCTAAATTTAAACCGCTCGCGCTGGTCTGGCTTTCTCCCCGCATGCTGGCCTGGCTGGTCATCACGGTCCTGCTGATTGTTGCGCCCCGCCTCCTCTTTGCGAAGGCGAGCATCGTTCCGCACCTGGTGCCCTATAACCCCGGTGTAGCCTTTATCCCTGTGTTTGCCATTTATTTTGGTCCGGCGGGGGTCTGGGGCGCGGCGATTGCCAGCGTTTGGGGCGATCTCCTCTGTGACGTCTGGGGGCCGGTCATCGCCTTTCGAGCCGCCGGCTGGTTTTTTGCCGCCTGGTTTCTCAGCCAGATCGCTCACCCCTATCGCAATCCGGACGGACGCAGCGTGCGCCGCCTCTATGCCCCGCTTGTCGGAACCACTCTGCTGGCATCGATCATAAGCGCGACCTGGGCGGCTTTCGGTGCAGAGGTGCTTGGTCTTTACCCCTTCAGTTATATCTTTTACGTCAGCCTGATTCATCACAGCGTGTTTTGCATGGGCTTTGGCCTCTTGCTGCACCATCTCATGCTCGCCGATCTCGCGGCCCGTACGCCGGAATGGGAGTCCGTCATCGGGTATGATGACCGAATTGAGCAGTCGCTTCGATTTATGGGCCTGATGATGCTGAGCGCCTGCGTTCTCCTTCTGGTGGTGGCCTGGCTCTTCTCCGCCATGGGCCTCGGTCATCCCCCGTTCAAACCCAGCGTCATCGGCACCTCACACGGGAAGTGGCTGGAGCTCTGCGTGATTCCGCTGATGCTCCTTCAGCTCGTTGCCGTCTTCTGGCCCAATACCAAGTTGCCACCGCCGGCCGAAGGGCAGCTGGGCAGCCGTGCATATACCTGGGCAAGCTTGCTGCGGTAGCAGGCTGCCAGCCCGGCATCCGGCGCTTATCTCAAAATCGATGGTTGAAAGATACGGCCATCCTGCTAGTCAAATCAACGGCTTCTGCGGGAGCTGAAATCCATTTTAATCTAACTCAACGGAAGACCTATGGCTGCAAAAACAAAGAAACCAAAAGAGCTCGTTGGCAATATGATGATTGCCCAGAGCGGTGGACCCACTGTCGTAATCAACCAGAGCCTGGTGGGTGCGGTGCTCGAAGCAAAAAAACAGAAGAGCATCAAAAAAATCTACGGCGCCCTCCACGGCATCCAGGGCATTCTCGACGAAAACTTCGTCGAGCTGCAAAAGGAATCCAACAGCAACCTCGAAGCCGTTGCCCTGACGCCTTCGTCGGCGCTCGGCTCCGTTCGCAAAAAGCCCACCCCGGATGACTGCGCTAAAATCTTTCAGGTCCTTCAGGCATACGGCGTGCGGTACTTCTTCTACATCGGCGGAAACGACACCGCCGAAACCACGCACATCATCAACGAAGAGGCCCGCAAGCAGAAGTATGAATTCCGCTGCTTCCATATTCCGAAGACGATCGACAACGACCTCCGTCAGAACGACCACACCCCAGGCTTCGGCAGCAGTGCCAAGTTCGTGGCCAGCGCCTTCATGGGTGACAACCTGGACAACCGCGCCCTGCAAGGCGTGAAGATCAATATCGTGATGGGTCGCGACGCGGGTTTTCTTACCGCCGCCGCCGCGCTTGGTCGTCGGTACCCGGATGATGGGCCGCACCTGGTATACCTGCCCGAACGCCCGTTTTCCATGCCCCGGTTTGTGCGGGATGTGAAAGCGGTCTACGCCAAGCACGGGCGCTGTCTCGTCGCGGTCTCCGAAGGCATTCGCGACAGCAAGGGCGTGGCGATCATTTCCAAGGTGACCAAAGAGGTCGACTCCCACGGCAATGCCCAGCTCAGCGGAACCGGTGCTCTCGGCGATATTCTCGCCACCGAGATCAAGGCCAAAACCAAGATCAAACGCGTGCGCGCGGACACCTTCGGATACCTCCAGCGCTCCTTTCCCGGCGTCTATTCGGAAGCGGATGCGCAGGAAGCCCGGGCCTCAGCCGGGGTCGCCGTTCGTTGTTCGGTCGAAGCCTTTGCGACCGGCAGTATCGCCATCAAGCGCAAGACCGGTAAAAAGTATGTGGTCTACTATGAGCGCGTTCCGCTCAAGAGCGTGGCCAAGGAAACCCGTCACATGCCCGACAAGTACATCAATAAAGACGGCAACGACGTGACGAAGGCCTTTATCGATTACGCAGCGCCCCTCGCGGGCCCCTTGCCGCCCATCGGTCGCTTGAAAGGCGTGTGAGTTAACCGGCACCGCGTAGTGGAATCCATCGGATCATCACCGTATAGTATCTCATGAGAAACCCTCTACGCTGCGCCTTGTTTCCGCTCCTGATCGCCGTCGCCTCCGGACAGGAGCTGGCCGATCAGGTTATACCCCGGGTCGTGTTGCCGAATGGCAACGCGCTGATGCAGGGTGTCCGCGACCGCCTGCCCGATGAGCCGATCCACATCCAGGCTACGCTGAAGACCGTGAAGAGTGTCCGCTTCGGGCCGGACAAGATCAGCCGGGTGAAAGCCGAAAGCCTCATGGATTTCGGTGCGGACATTCCCCATGGCAGCTACATCATTTACGAGCTCGATGGCGTGCCCATTGAAAAGGCCGAGGTTCAGTGGGTCGCCGGCGACACTCGTTTCACGTATTACGCGGGCGCAGACCTCGTGCCCCAGACGGATTTCAAGCCGTCCCAATCCCTGAAGAGCGCGCCATTCACCTGGCACGATCTCAGCCTTGCCTTTCTCTGGTGGCCGGAAGCCACTACTGTTCGCCAGGACAGCTACATGCAGGTGCGCAAGGTCTGGATTGTCGACCTTGCCGCGCCACCCGCCCTCCAGGCTGCTTACTCCGGCGTGCGATTAAAGATCGATCAAGTCGAGCTGCTCGTTCACGAAGTGGAGGTCTACGATCCGAAGGGTGAGAAAATCCGTGAGATCAAGATGAAGGGCCTGCAGGAGCTGGATGGCATGTACATGTTTAAGGATATGGCCATTACCTCCTGGCCCGGAGCCGTGAAAACATCGATTCTGGTCAAAAATCTCGTGCGGGGCGGCGCGCCCATCGACGAAGATATCCCGTCTGTTACGCCGGTTCCCCTGGTTCCGTAAGCCTGCATGCCGCCGGACACGATTCGGCTGGACCCGGTGGCGGGAATCCCACACCCTGTATTTCATGAAGCGGCTACTTACATTATCCTTCCTGTTCTTCGTGGTAAACGGGTGCGGTCAGCATCCGACATCCGTCCTGCCCGGTGCGACGCCCGTGGTGAGTCCGCCATCCACCACGGACTGGACGTCCTGGCGTGGTCCCCATCGCAACGGCATCGCCCTTCCTCAGGGCATCGTCAGCGAATGGGATGCCACGAAAAATATTCGATGGAAAACCGATGTGCCGGGGAGGGGACACGCTTCGCCGATCGTGGTTGGGAACCAAGTCTTCCTGAGTACGGCCGAAGCCGGTAAATACCAGGCCTTGATGGCCTTCAATCGGACCACCGGCGAGATCGAGTGGAAAATCGATCTCCACACCTCGGGCGTGAAGGGCAAGATCCACGAACGGAATAGCTATGCGACCTCCACCCCGGCCTACGCGGATGGTGCCTTGTATCTGCCCTGCTACAACACGGGCAAAATTGTCATGAGCAAGGTCGATACGAGCGGCAACATCCTCTGGCAAAAACCGATCATGGATTTCGCCTCGCTCTGGGGCTTTTCGGTCTCGCCGACCATCTACAAGGACCTCGTGCTGCTTGCGATCGAGCACCTCGACCAAGGGGCCATACTCGGCTTGAGTCGCGATACCGGCGAGGTGGTCTGGAAAACGCCACGCCCCAAGACACCCAATCACGCCTCACCGGTTCTGCTGAATCTGAATGGAACGGACCAACTGGTGATCAATGGCGCGAAACGCATTTCGTCCTATCATCCGGAAACCGGCGCAGAGCTCTGGAGCACACCCGCCACCACGCTTGAATGTGTGGGTTCGGTCGTCGCCCTGGGCGATCTCGTCTTCGGATCCGGCGGGTATCCCGATCACATCACCTCCTGCGTCTCCGCCTCGCATCCCGGCAAGCCCATCTGGACGGTGAAGAAAAAAATCTACGCGCCCTCCATGCTCGCGGTCGACAATCATCTGTACGCCGTGTCCGACAAAGGCATCGTCTACTGCTGGGAAGCCAAAACCGGTAAAGAAAATTGGGTCGCCCGACTCAAGGGCGACTTCAGCACCGCCCTGGTGCTGGTGAACGACCGCCTCCTCGCGGTGAGCGAGCAGGGCACCGCCTACTTTTTCGAAGCCCGCCCGGACAAATTCAACCTTCGCGCCACCAATCAACTCGGTAACGACACCTTCGCGACCCCGAGCGTGTGCGGCGGCCTGATCTACCTTCGCACCGCCCAACGCGGCGGAGGCCAGCGCCAGGAATCGCTCTATTGCATCGGCGCGAATTAAACCCACAACCCCGTTAAACCTATGACCTCAAAAGAACGTGTTGAAGCCGCCATGAATCAACAGCGCCCGGACGAAATTCCGGTCATGTGCCAGATGGCCAATGGTCACACCGTGATCAATACCGGGATTCATCCCATTGAATATTTTCTCTCCGATGAGGTCTGGACCGACTGTCTGCTCCAGATGCGGGAGAACTACGACTTTGATGGGATCCTCTGCCACAAGCCCGGCCGAGTGAGCTACCTTGCCGACATGATTGATCGCCGGGATTACGATGCCGAAGTGCCCTCGCTCTTCCTGAACGACGGATCGCGCATCGACTGCACCCGCGACGACGACAGCTATTATAAGAAGAATGACGACTTTGCCTTTCCCGAGCTCGACGATCTGGATGTGGAAAATCCGCTCGCCTGGGCGCCCGAGTCGTACCTCGCCTTCCAGGCCAGCAAGGCCACCTACCCCTACGACCGTGCAGAAGACATTCCCGATGAGGTCTTCGGCACCATCGATCGCGTTATCGCCGCCATCGGCGACACCCATTCCGTACACGGCGAAGTACGAGCGCCCTTCGATCACATGATGAACATTCTCGGCATGGAAGACGGCCTCATGGCCACCCTGGACGATCCGGAGAAAACCTATGCCCTGCTCGAACGCGTAACCAAATGGTCGGTCGCGCTGGCCGTGGCTCAGGTGCGCCGCGGCGCGCATGCCATCAAGATCAGCAGTCCCTTCGCCGGGATGGGTTTTCTTTCCCGCGATATGTATGCCGAGTTTATCGTGCCCTGCGAACGGCAAATTGCCGATGCCGTGCGCGCTGAAGGAGCCTTCAGCTACACGCACACCTGCGGGGCCATCGGCGATCGTCTCGATCTCATGTGCGAAGCCGGCGTCTCGGGCATCGAATGCCTCGATCCGCCGCCCCTGGGCAATGTCGACCTGCCCGAGGCGGTGAAAGAGCTCAACGGCAAGATGTTCATCAAGGGGAATATCGATCCCGTGAACACGCTGCTCCGCGGGGATCGCGACAAGGTGACATCCGACGTCAGCGAGACCATGCGCGTCGGAGCAAATGGCATGGATGGCTTTATTCTTTCGTCCGCCTGCTCCATTGCCCCGCCGGTTCCGCCGGACAACATCAAATGCATGGTTGATATCTGTCGCGCATTTAAACGCGAGGCGTAGTTCCGCCCCGGCAGCAGGCGTACAGGCCGAGCCCGACCACCAGGGTCGCCAGGCCGGCAAGCGACTCCATCGGCTTCGTACGCATGACCTGCACCATGATAAATCCGGTGATGCCGATGAAGAGCAGCGGCGTGACCGGATAGCCCCAGGCTTTGTACGGTCGGTACAGGTCCGGTTCGCGCACGCGTAAAATCATCATCGTCAGCACGGTGAGAAACGACGAGAGGGTCAGGACAAATTCGATATAGATGAGGACCTGTTGAAAGGTCGCCGTGAGCAGGAGTGTCAGGACAATGGCCGACTGGAATATGGTAGCGTTTGCAGGTACGCCGTGCCGGTTGGTTTTCCCGAACCAGCGCAGGGCTGGATAATCTTCGCCCATCATGTGCGCCACCCGCGGACCGGACCAGCTGAGCGCGCTGATCGCACTGACCAGGCCCAGCGCAATAAACAAGCCCATGATCCGGCCCCCCGCCTCGCCAAACACGGCCTGGCCGGCGATGAGTCCAATCTCCAACTCGCCCTGAAGTGCGTCGATGGGGGCCGCCCAGAGAAAGGCCGCGTTCAAACCCGTGTACAGCACCGTCACCAGGACCGTTCCGATCAGCAGGGAGCGAGGGACGTTGCGCTGCGGTTCATGGATTTCATTTACAATGTAGGTCGCGGCATTCCAGCCGGCATAGGCGTACATCACGTACATGAGGGACACCGCAAAGTCGCCTCCGAAGACCTGAGGCAGGGCGGAAGCCTGTGGAGCAAAGGACACCGGCTGCCGATCCCCAAGAACGAAGGCGGCGATGATAAAACCGATAATCAAACTGATCTTCAACAGGGCGAAAATCGTGAGGAACCGACTGCCGATTCGAATCGATCGAAGATAGACGGCCGTGACCAGCACCACCACCGTAAGCGAGCAGGCCAGGGCTGGCAGCGTGGGTAACACCCCGGACACGTACGAGCCAAAGGCCATCGCGGCGAGGGCGATGGGCGCTGCAAAGCCCGCCGTAACGGAAATCCAACCCGAAAGAAACCCCGCCAGCGGATGCAGCCCCCGCGACAGCAGATGATATTCCCCACCCGATCGCGGCAGCGCCGCCGAAAGCTCCGCGTAACATACCGCCCCACAGAAGGCCAGCAACCCACCCGTCAACCACAGCAGCAGAATCACGAAGCCCGATTGAATGCCGACCAGCTGAAACCCCAGGCTGGTGAACACCCCGGTACCAATCATGCTCGCCGCAACGAGGTAGACGGCGGTCGCGAGCGAAACATGGGCAGACTTCGACATGTCCCCAACCTAAATTGCCCCGCCCCGGAACCAAGGCCAATCCCTGCAATTATTCCGTTAAGTAGGATCGGTTAAAGCCTTCCGGCGGACGAGCCCCAGCGGGTCCACCGGTTGGCGTAACCTGTCCCCCCACCCCCGTCGCAGCGGACAGGTAACGCCCATCCTTCTCTCGCTACGGCAACTTGCGATCGTAGAATTGGACACCCTTCGGCGGGCGCAGGGGCATCTCCAAACCACCCGATGCGGCGAGCTCGGTGAACAGCTGTTCGCGCATGGCGGCGATGGTGGCCTGGTAGGCCGGCACCCGAATCAGGTTGTGGCGTTCATGCGGATCGGTCTCGAGGTCGTAGAATCCGTTGATGTCCCAGACACCGTGGTAGTAGACGTACTTATATCGATCGCCTCGAATGGCGAGGGTCGTGGGCTGGGCGGGAAAGTTCCACTCCCAATGATACTCGTACAGGATGTGTGTCCGCCAGGGGATCGCTTCGCCTTTGAGCAAGGGCAGGAACGACGTCCCATCCATTTGTGGCGTTCCGGCAGGTTGCTCGACGTCAAATGCATCGAGCACGGTTGAAGCAATATCGATGTTCTGGACCATCTGGGTGACGACGGTCCCGGCTTGGATGGTCGCAGGTGCCCGGGCAAGCATGGGCACGCGAATCGATACTTCGAAGGCGTCGCGCTTGTCATAGAATCCATGCTCCCCCAAGGCGAATCCATTGTCGCCCATGTAGAGGACGAGGGTGTC
>JBLIND010000081.1:0-19134 GCA_047639095.1 Candidatus Omnitrophota bacterium
CACGACGCACACCAGCCAGTGTTCCGACATGGGTTTGTATGGGGGCTTCATGGGCTGGGGGGCGGCGGATGAGCTTCTGCCCGACGCGCCGCGTATCCTGCGTGAATCCGGCGTGGCGATAACGGTTGCGTATGTCGACGTGCATGATCCGCATCCCAATACCTATCGGCTCACCTTGAAGAACAATTCGGAAACGCATCGCATGATCGCCATTTCCACCGGTGGGGGCATGATCGAGGTTCAGGAGATTGATGGCTTCAAGGTGGAGATCGGTGGCGGCGCTTATACGACCCTGCTGTATGCGGACGACGCCAACGCGATCACCGACCGGCTCGAGGAACTGCCTGGGCTGGACGAGGTGTTGGTCCATGAAGAAGGTGAGGGCGTTCTCATCGAAGTGCGTGCTCCGGCCTTTCTCGAAGCATCGGTGCTGAACGATCTGAATGCGAAATCCGCGAAGTATTTGTCCCCCGTGTTGCCCGTCGCTTCACGCAAAGGCATTCAGGTCCCGTTTACCACCTGCGAGGAAATGTTCGCCTACGATGCGGGACAAGGTCGTCCGCTCTGGGAGCTCGCGGTGGACTATGAAAGCGAACGCGGAAATCTTTCCCGCGAAGCCGTTCTGGCGCAGATGGTGGAGATCGTTCAGATCGTTCGTCGCTCCATCGCGGACGGGATCAGCGGTACCGAGTACGAGGACCGTATCCTCGGCCATCAATGTGCGAACTACAAAAAGAAGATGGAGAATGGTCAGCTCCTCGACGCCGGGATGTTGAATCTCATGACCGTGTATGTCACCGCCTTGATGGAGGTTAAAAGTTCGATGGGCGTCATCCTGGCCGCACCGACAGCTGGCGCCTGCGCGGGCTTTCCCGGGGCCACCCTGGCCGCGATTGATACCCTTGGCCTCACCGATGCGGACGCGGGTAAAGCCATGTTGGCGGGTGGCCTCATCGGATTATTTATCGCCACGCGCTCCACCTTTGCCGCCGAAGTCTCCGGTTGTCAGGCCGAAGGGGGGAGTGCCTCCGGCATGGCCGCCGCGGCGCTGGCCCACTTGGGTGGCGGCACGCAAAAACAATGCATCGCCGCCGCGAGCATGGCCCTGCAGTCCTGCCTGGGGATGATCTGTGATCCGGTTGCCAATCGGGTGGAAGTACCTTGTCTGGGCCGCAACGTGATCGCCGCGAGCAATGCCATTACCTGCGCTAATATGGCCATCGCCGACTATGATCCCGTGGTCACGCTCGACGAAGTCATCGAAACCATGGATCGGGTCGGGAAAGCCATGCCACGCGAGCACCGGTGTACCGGCCTCGGCGGGCTGGCGATCACGAAGAGCTCTAAGGATCTCGAGTTCAAACTGTGTAAAGGCTGTTCGTGCTGAGCCTCTGGAGTGGGGCCATTTGTTGCCGCTTTTTCCGATGGAGTGCATTCCAAGGCCGCGAATAAGGACATCATGCACCGCACCCTGCGACCCCTTTTCCTTTACCTCTTCCTTTTAGCCTCCCTTCTCACCGCTGCGCCGAAGCCGCCCAATATCCTCTTCATCGCCGTCGATGACCTGCGCCCCGAGCTGGGTTGCTACGGCGAAAAAACGATCCGTTCACCCCACATCGATCGCCTTGCCGCATCGGGTGTAACCTTTAATCGGGCCTACTGCCAACTCGCGGTCTGCAATCCTTCCCGCGCGAGTATCATGACCGGCTTGCGGCCGGATTCCATTCGCGTCTGGGATTTGAAAACGAATTTTCGCGAACCCGTTCCCGAGGTGGTGACCCTGCCGCAGACCTTCATGCAACACGGGTACCACGCCGCCTCGTTCGGCAAGATTTACCATAATCCCTGGCCGGACAATCCTTCCTGGAGTGAGCCTCATGCCTGGCCGGAGAAAAGCACGCTCTGGTCCGATGCTGCCAAGGCACGGCATGCGGTAGTTAAAGATGCGATGCGCGAACAAGGCCGGTCCGAAGAGGCTATTCGTCGCATCCGTCCTCAGGCCACTGAGATCGTCGATTTTCCGGATGAAGAACACATCGACGGTGCGATTGCTGAGCAGGCCCTGGCGGCGATGCGTCGCCTCGCAAAAGGGGACAAGCCCTTCTTTCTCGCGGCAGGATTTATCCGGCCGCATCTGCCCTTCGTGGTGCCGCGAAAGTATTGGGAGATGTACGATGCGGAGGCCATTCCTGCTGCCGCGAATCCCGTTTTGCCCAAGGATGCGCCGCCCTTCGCGATGAACACGATGTACGAGCTGCGGGACTACCTGGATTTTGCCGATACCCCGGATCCGAGAGGCGGAAGCCTGACCCTGGCTCAACAGCGGCGACTGAAACACGGCTACTATGCGTCGGTCAGTTTTGTGGATGCGCTGGTGGGTAAGCTGGTCGACGAGCTGGAGAAGCTTGGCTTGGATCAACACACGATCGTGGTCCTTTGGGGGGATCACGGATGGAAATTGGGCGAGCACAACAGCTGGTGCAAACAGTCAAACTACGAGATTGACGCGCGGGTCCCGCTGATTATACGAGCGCCCGGTATGCGTGCAAAGGGTCAGCGTACGGATGCGCTGGTCGAGTTACTGGATGTGTACCCGACCTTGTGTGAGCTGGCGGGCCTCACGATTCCGGCATCGCTCGAAGGGCGGAGCATGGTGCCGCTTCTGTCCGACACCGGTTTGCCCTGGAAGTCCGCCGCCTATCATCAGTTTCCGCGCAGGGGTGCACGGCCGCTCATGGGCTACGCCATGCGCACCGCCGACTATCGTTACGTGGAGTGGCAGGATCGTCGCGATCGAAGCGTGGTTGCCTCTGAGCTGTACGATCAGCAGAACGACCCCCAGGAAAATGTCAATATCGCAGCTGCCCATCCCACACGCATCGCAGAGCTGCGGCAGGAGATGTGGGCGACCTTGCCAGCCGCGCCGTTGTGGAGCCCGGAGCCGAAGCGGCGTCCACAGGTGGTCTTCTGCAACCAGCGCGATGAGCCGGTCACGCTGTTCTGGCTGGAGCCTGAGGGCGGGGAACGACGACAAGCGGTGATCCCCCCCGGAGAGTCCCTGATCCAGCAAACCACCCTGGGCCATCGATTTCGTGCCCGGGGAGCGAGTGGGGTGGTCCAGGATTTTTCCGTGAAGAAGGCCAAGCAGACTTTTGTGATTAAGCCGGGACAGAAAAATGCGGCCGATACCGCTCCGGCACCCGGAAAAAGCGTTTCGGACACGCGGCCGAACATCGTATTCTGCATGGCGGACGACTGGTCTGCGCCTCACGCGAGTGCGCTCGGGGATCGAACGGTTAAGACGCCGAATTTCGACCGGGTTGCGCGGGAAGGGGTTTTGTTTCCGAATGCCTTTGTCTCGACCCCGTCCTGTACGCCGAGTCGGTTGAGCATTCTGACCGGTCAGCATCACTGGCGTCTACGCGAAGGCGCCAACCTGGGCGGATCCCTGCGGGAGAGTTATCCGGTGTACACGGAGCTGCTGCAGCAGGCCGGCTATCGGCTGGGTCGGTATGGCAAAGGCGTCTGGCCGAGTAAACACACCTTCCGAAACCGCGATTCGTTTGGCGAGCAGTCGAAGTCGTTTGATGCTTTTGTTGATCTGCGCAAACCCGGTGAGCCGTTTTGTTTCTGGCACGGCGGCCAGGATCCGCACCGACCCTATGAGTTGGGCATCGGGGAGCGGAGTGGTATTTCACTGGACCACATCAAGGTGCCCACTTGCCTGCCCGATCATCCGGTAGTGCGGGGCGACCTCGCCGATTATTACTGGGAGGTTCAGCGTTTCGACCGGGAGGTGGGCGCGATCCTTAAGCGGCTGGAAACAATGGGCGAGTTGGAAAACACGATCGTCGTCGTGAGTGGGGATAACGGCATGCCGTTTCCGCGTGGCAAAGCCACCTTGTACGATCTGGGAACGAGGGTGCCGCTGGCGATCCGCTGGGGGGCGCGGGTGCCGGGTAATCGGACGCTTGAGGACTTTGTGACGCTCTGTGATCTTGCGCCGACCTTTCTTGAGGCGGCTGGTCTCACGCCGGAACCGGTGATGACCGGACGGAGCCTGATGCCGATCCTGCTATCCAAAAAGTCTGGCCAGGTTGATCCTGCGCGGACCTTCGTACTCACGGGCAATGAACAACATTGTTTCCTCTACCCCTCCCGTGCCTTGCGGAGCAAAGACTTTCTCTACATCCGCAATGTGGATCCTCAAAGCTGGTCCAGTGGGGCTGCCAGCGGTCCCCAGCCGCAGGTTGATTTTGCGAAGACACCCTGGCCGACGGGACCCGGTGCGTTCAGCTACAACGTGGATCCGGGACCGAGCAAGCAATTGTTGCTCGAGCACCGGGCGGAATACGATACCTTCGCGGAGCTGTGCTTTGACACCCGCACAGAGCGAGAGTTGTATGACCTCGCCAAGGATCCCGATCAGCTGCACAACCTCTCCGGGAGACCCGCGTATCGATCGATTCAACAACGCCTGGAGCGACAATTGACGACCGAGTTGATCAAAAGTGAGGACCCGCGCATGGCCGAGCCGGGTTATACGGATCAGCTTGTAGAAGGTTGGGTCTTACGCGTGAGTGATACCCTCCGGCAGCAGAAGCCCGAGGCCACCAACCGGGCCGTCCAGTTGCTGGGCGATCAGCTCAAAGGCATTCGTGCGGTGGTCACGGCGCAGGCCCTCGCACGGTTGCAAAGCGTGCCGTTCTGGTTTTCGCCCATACACGGAGGCATTCCGCGCGGAGAATATCATCCCGACATCGGCTGGCTGCGTGCAAACCAGCATAATCCGGCCAAAGCCCTCGGGGTCGAATTTTCCAACATCCCGATCTTCGAACAGGAGATCGAGCGCATGCCTATGATGGTCCTTCACGAGCTCGCGCATGCCTATCATCACCAGGTCTTGCAGTTTGAACATCCGGAGATTCTTTCCGCTTACCAGACTGCTAAGAAGAGCGGTATCTACGACGAGGTGGCCCGTAAGAATGCTCACCCACAGAAGGCTTACGCGATCGAGAGTCCCATGGAATATTTCGCCGAAACGACCGAGGCCTATTTTGGCATGAATGATTATTACCCGTTCAATCGATCCGAGCTGGAGCAGCACGACCCCCGCATGTTCGAGCTCCTCAAGCAAATCTGGAGCGAGTAGGTTGGGACTCCGTCCCGACAAACCCTCCTCCGGACCCTCCCGACCCTTCCGATAAGCCAGCCAGCACCGCCGAGCCTTTAACCATTGCCGAAAAATCGTACCGATGGTAGAACGGACGCCCGGCAAACCGTGCCGGGATGTTGTTAAACCCTAACGTGGAGTATCGATTAATGTGTAAGAAAATGATGATGAATGGACTGATTCTATTTGGCCTGCTCGCAGGCAGTAGCCTCTTTGCCAGTGAATTGCCCGGTCACGGGGACCTGCAGGCAGCGCTGAAGAAAATTGTAAAAGAAACCAATGGCGGTTTTGGCCTCAACATGTGGGCGACGGTCGTCGATCGCGATGGCGTCGTGCAGACGGTGGTGCATTCCGGTGGCGACCGCGGTGATCAATGGCCTGGCAGTCGGGTGATCTCGGCGCAGAAAGCCAATACCGCGAATGCCTTCAGTCTGCCTGGACTGGCCTTGTCTACCGCGAACCTGTTTTACGCGGTGCAGCCGGGTGGCAGTCTCTTTGGACTCCAGCACAGCAATCCCGTGGATACCGGGGTCGCTTACGGTGGCAACTCCAACAACATCGGCACGAAAAACGATCCAATGTGCGGGAAGAAAATCGGCGGCGTCAACGTTTTCGGCGGCGGACTGGCCTTGTATGGCAAGGACGGCAAACTGCTCGGAGCGGTGGGTGTCAGTGGTGACAGCTCCTGCGCGGATCACAACATCGCCTGGAAGCTGCGCCATGCGCTCGAACTGGATTATATTCCCGGTGGCATCAGCCCGACCAAGGATGACAACATCGTCAACGATATCGTCGACGGCGTAAGCACGAGTGGGTGGGGGCATCCCATCTGTGCGGCAGGTGCTGCGGACATTGCGAAGGGCTTCCCGGAAACCCATCCGATTCGCAAGGTGAAGTAAGCCGGACGTGTCAAAAGACGCGGGATGCAGATGCATCCCGCGTCCTTTGGGCACCTCAACTCCAAGCAGGCGATTCATGACCAAGGCCGAGATTCATCAGCGTTTTATCCAGCAGCTCTCCGATGAGCTGGAGACGATTACCGCTGCCGCAAAGAATACCTTCGATGTTGCGACGCATGAAGAGTCGCAGGCGAAGAGCAAGTACGACACTTTTGGACTGGAATCTTCCTACCTGGCGCGGGGTCAGGCCTTACGGGTGGAGGAGTTGACCGGGGCCTTGCAGCGTATGCATGCGCTTCCGTTGCTGGCTTTTGGCCCGAAAACGGGCATCGACTTGAGCGCCCTGGTCCGCCTCGGCGCAGCGGATGGGACGCATCAGACCTTGTTTATCTCACCGGTGGGTGGGGGCGAAGAGATCATGGTCGACGATGAAGAGATCATTATTGTCACGCCCAGCTCCCCGCTTGGTCGCGCGGTCATGTCCAAGGTGCCGGGTGCCAAGGTGGAGATGATGATGGGCGGTGTGACCCAGCAGTTCACCGTCCTTTCCGTGGAGTAAAGGGGAGGGCCGCAGTTGGTCACCCCGCGTATTGTAGATGCACCTTGTCGTGAAATAGGAGATCGAGTATGATTTCCCCATGACTGCACAACACTTCTATCCATCCTTCCGCCTTGCCTGCCCCGGGCGATGTATATCCTCTCGAACCCTTACGCATGTTTTGTCGGCTGGGTTGGGGCTATTTCTGCTGTTCGGCAGTTCGGTCAACGCCAGCCTGATCAATCACTGGAACATGGAGGCCGGTGCGGGCGCTCAGGCGGCTGATTCCGGGTTAAGTGGCAACGCGGGTACACTGGGGGCGGCGGCCGCATGGAGCACGACCGAGTTCGCACCGAATGGATCAACCGCATCCCTCGAGTTTGATGGAACCGATTTTTCACGACTAGCCATTACCGGCTATAAAGCACCGATTGTGGGCGGGTCCAACAATCGTACGATTACGGGCTGGGTTAAATCGCGTCTGGTGAATAGTGGCGACCGGAATCTCGGCATCATGTCCTACGGCCGGAATGCGACCGGGCAGAAGTGGAACCTCCGCGTGACCCAGGACAACACGACGCTGAACCCGACGGGCCAGTTGCGGGTTGAAGTGAATGGCGGCTACATTATTGGGACGACGGTGGTCACGGACGGGCAATGGCACCACGTCGCGGTGGTCTTGAACGGGGATGGAACGCCGAACGTGAATGAGCTCCTGCTGTATGTCGATGGGAACCTGGAAGCTATTCACAACTCACAGGCTACGGCGATCAATACCGACACGTCTGCGGCGGGCAGCGACCTGGCGATTGGCGACGACCACAGCAATCGCGAGTGGAATGGTTGGATCGACGATTTGCGTATTTACGATGAGGCCCTCGACGCGACAGGCATTCTTGCCACGATGAATTTTATCCCCGAGCCGTCCTCCTTTGCGCTCACCTCGCTGGGCCTGCTGGGCCTCGTCTTCCATATGCGTCGACGCAGCCTCCGAACACGGTCGTAAGCGACTCGTACAAGGCCTTAAGCCGGCAGCAGGGTGCTACGATCAATGCTCTTCCACCTTTCGGCGGAGGACGCTGCGGGTCCGATTCAGGAGCAGGCAACTGGCGAGGATCGTTGCGGCATAGAGGAGGTATCCGTGTTGGACGCTACTCAGCATGTGCAACAGACTGTTGCTGGTTTCGAGTCCGTGTCCGGAGTGTGCATACGAAGATGTCGTAAGCAGTGCGATCAGTGTGGCTGACAAAAATGTGTGTTTCATAATTTGTTTATATCCTGCATGAGGTTACTGGAAAAGTAATTCCTGTTTTAATTCGCTGAGAACTTCGGCTTCGAGCTCGGCGTTCAGGTCCACATCGGCCGCTTCAGCCAGGACTTCGGCTTCGAGCTCGGCATTCAGGTCGATATCTGTGGTCTCTGCGAGGATTTCCTCTTCCAGTTCTTTATTCAAATCGACCTCAGGAATCGTTGCCGTTGCAAGTTTCTCTGCTTTAACTTCGGCAAGGACCTCTGCTTCTACTTGTGCATTGAATGCAGTGGCCTCCGCATCCAACTCGGCCAGGGCCTCCGCTTCGATGACAGCTTGAAGATCCGGTTCTGGCAACACAACAGGAGTGACGGTCTTCGGAGCAGCCGGGATGGGCATCGTATAGGCAGATGGTTCAACGGGTGGGGTCGTGGTTTCACATCCGGCGCCCAGCAACAGCAGGCCTCCCGCGAACAGAAGGTGACTCATAGGTTTTTCAATCATTTCAATTTCGTTTCTTTAATGGTTGTCGTTCGACCGCCTGATGTCCTGCACCCGAAGGGCTGCAAGGATCCTGCGCGAACACATGTTTTCTCCAACAGCTGGACTATTTAGCAGGGGGCATGCCGTTGCCTTAAGGATCTGCGCCCTCGCTCGCTGAGTTGTTCCGCTAAGTACCTGTAAACAAGGGCTTTAGGCGGGAAGTCTGCTTATTTTAAAACATTCATAAATGTTTCCAAACATTTATGAAGATACAAATAAGTAGTTATAATAATGTATTAATACGAAATAGTATTTATATATTATATTAGTAGACTGACCCCTTTTTGTAAGTTTGTTGTGTATTTTCCATAGGGAACCCTACCGCTTTCAAAGCTCGAAACACTTTAAACAGGGGCGAAACACGTTCCTTGAGTTGGCAGGCGGGCCTTGGTGCTTCGGTCACCATGATGCTGCAGTTCACGACTTGGCACGCATCATGCCATAGGGGGCGTCAATCAGGCCGAGATGGTTCTCGCCCTGGGTGAAACGCTTATGAGGAAGAGAGGTCTTATCGAAGTACACCTGATCCGGCAGTTGGAGCGTCGGGTGCATAGCCAGGAATAGAGTCCCGTTCCGTTTACCCTTTAAACCCTAACCATCAATCAACCCCCACTTATCCCAAGGTAAAAAACAGATAACTCAAAGAAAGAATCCATGAAAACTAGCATATATCATACACTTAAAATTAGTATTGTCGGAGCCCTGATGGGGATCTCCGGCTTCGCAACGGCTGCTGAGCCGATCAAAATTGGCGTCCTTCATTCCCTGAGTGGTACCATGGCCATCTCTGAAACCTCTCTGCGCGATGTCGTGTTGATGGCGGTTGAAGAGTTGAATGCTGCCGGTGGCGTCCTCGGTCGTCCGGTTGTTCCGGTCGTTGTTGACCCCGCCTCCGATTGGCCCTTGTTTGCTGAAAAAGCAAAAGAGCTGATTACAAAAGAAGAAGTCGCGGTAACCTTCGGTTGCTGGACATCGGTCAGCCGTAAGTCCTGCCTGCCGGTTTTTGAAGCGTATAATTCGCTCCTCTTTTACCCGGTGCAGTATGAAGGTGAAGAGCAGTCCTTGAACGTGTTCTATACCGGTTCCTCACCCAATCAGCAGCTTGTTCCCGCCGCCGAATATGCGATTAAGGAGTTGGGCGCGAAAAAATTCTACCTGCTGGGTACCGACTACGTTTTCCCGCGTACCGCCAACAAGGTGTTGAAGGCCTACCTGCAGTCCGTGGGTGTACCGGATGAAAATATCATCGAAGAGTACACGCCGTTCCATCACCAGGATTACCAGAGCATCGTCGGCAAGATCAAGGCCTTCGCCGCAACGGGTGATGCATGCGTTCTCTCGACCATCAATGGCGACAGCAACGTGCCGTTCTACAAGGAATTCGCAAACGTCGGGCTGACTTCCGATGACTGCCCGATCGTGGCCTTCAGCGTAGCCGAAGATGAACTCCGTGCGATGGAAGTGCCTCCCTTGGTCGGTCACCTGGCTTCCTGGAACTATTTCCAGAGCATCAATACCGAAGATAATCGTGCATTCGTCAAGGCTTTCAAAAAGTACTGCCTGAAAAACAACCTTCCCGGTGGTGTGAAGCGCGTTACCGACGATCCGATTGAAGCCGCCTACTTTGGCGTCAAAGTCTGGGCCGCGGCTTGTGAGAAGGCGGGCACGACGGATGTCGATGCGGTTCGCAAAGCGGTTTACGGTCTGGAATTTGACGCACCCGGTGGTGCTAAGAAAATGCACGCCACCAATCAGCACACCTTCAAGCCGGTGTACATCGGTGAAATCAAGAAGGACGGTCAGTTCAAGATCGTCTACAAGTCCGAAGGTCTGGTTGAGCCCGATTCGTACAGCAAGCTGCTCCACGCGGACGGCTCCTTCCCCGCACCCACGGGAGGACCCAAGAAGTAATCATTCTTCGATGGCTCCCGCCGCTTCCGGGCGGCGGGGGCTTCTCTCGATCCTTGTAATCAAGCCCCGTTATGAAAACGACCTGGACCATCTTTATCTTCTTATCCCTGGCCATCGGCATGATGCTCCCAGCCCTGGCGATCGAAGATGACGCGCTCTTCGCTTTGGTCCAAAAGCTGACTGAAGACGAGGCCGGCGTTCGCGCAAAGGCGATCGATGACCTGGTGCTCACCGGTGACTCGCGCCTGGAAGCGTTTTTCGAGCACTACCGCTCGGGGTCTCTGTACCTCTTAGAGGGTCGTCCGGTGCTCGGTGGCGAGGTGCGCATGGATGATGAGCTGGATGAGTTCATCGCACTCCTCGACGTATTTTCCGGCGAACCTTTACTGGACGCGGAAGGCAAGCCCCTGGAGTCGGCGATGGAAGACGTCATCGCGCTTGATGTCGGTCGCGCAGAGCGCATCCTGGCGCGTGCCGCCAAATTTCGTGTAGGTCTCGCCTCAATCGATCCGGACATTCGACTGGCCTCGGTGAAACGCCTCGGCGATCCACCCCGGGTGATCGAAGCCACCGAAGACCTTCTCGTGTTGCACGAAAAGGATCCCGTTAAGAAAATTCGGTACACCGCACTGGAGAGTGTTTCCCTGATTCGTATGACCGACCCGGCGCTGCCCGATGATGAGCGCGAGGCGGCCGCCCGGCAGCTCGGCGATCTGGACAGTGCACGCGCACTCGCTGTGCTGGAAGAGATGATTAAGAATAATGAGATTCCCGCGGATCGGCTGCCGGCCTACGAGCAGGTCGTTCATCAGATTAAAAAGTACCAGGGCTGGGTTGGCTTGTTCGATACCGTCAAACGCGGGCTGAGCTCCGGCTCCATTCTCATCCTGATGGCCCTCGGGCTGGCCGTTACCTTCGGCATGATGGGGGTCATCAATATGGCCCATGGAGAGATGATGATGATCGGCGCCTACACCACCTTTTGTCTGCAGGTCGTCTTCGGGCATACCTCGAGCGAAGCGCATAACCTGTTTTTCATCTTCGCTCTGCCTATCTCGTTTCTGGTCGCTGCAGCGGTTGGCGGCCTCATCGAATACGGGGTCGTCCGCCATCTGTATAAGCGGCCACTGGAGTCACTGCTGGCGACCTTTGGCATCAGCCTGGTCCTGATCCAGGTAATTCGCCTGATCTTCGGAGACAATCAAGCGAGCAACAGTCCGACTTGGTTGGTTGGCAATGTAGAGGTCTTGCAGGACATGGCCTTACCTTATGCGCGGGTGTTCATTTTCTGCCTCACCGTTGTGGCCGTACTCGGCATTGCTGGCTTGATGAAGTTTACGCCCCTTGGACTCCAGATGCGTGCGACCATGCAGGATCGCTCCATGGCCCGGGCGATGGGTATCAACACGCGTATGATTGATTTGTTCACCTTCATGCTCGGATCCGGCATTGCCGGCGTTGCGGGCTGCGCACTCACCACGATTGGCGGCATCACTCCCGACATGGGTCAGAATTACATCATCGATTCCTTCCTCGTCGTGGTGGCCGGGGGCGTGGGAAAGTTGATTGGGGTGATCTGTAGTGGCCTGGGCCTCGGTGTCATCAGTCAGACGCTCGAAGGCTACTGGCTCAGCCCGGTGTGGTCGAAGATTGTCATCCTCATGTTGTTAATTATGTTCATTCAGTTTCGGCCCGCGGGCTTGTTCCCGCCCAAGGGGAGGTTGGCAGATGACTGATACCGCTGCACGTCATGCGCGTCATCGCCTGTTGTTAATCGGGCTCACTCTTTTCGGCGTAATCGGCATCCCGGGGCTGTACTTGCTCGGTGTGATCGATATCGAAACCGTGAACACCCTGGGTCGATACCTGACCTATGCCATGGTCGCGATTGGTCTCGATCTGATCTGGGGATACGCCGGGATTCTCAGCCTGTGTCAGGCCCTCTTCTTCGCCATCGGGGCCTACGCCATGGGCATGTACATGGCGCACCAGTATACGAGCCTCGATAATCCATCGATTCCGCAAACGCTCTACGTGGTGTATCCGTTTGAGATCGGCGAAAGCACGGCGGATGCAGTCTTACCCTGGTTCTGGGTGCCGTTCAAGTCGTTCCCGGTCGCCCTGGTGCTCGCGATTGTGATTCCCGCTGCGGTGGCCGCCTTGATTGGATTCTTCGGATTCATCAGTCGGGTCCGCGGGGTCTATTTTGCCATCCTCACCCAGGCCCTTGCGGTCGCCGCTTGCCTGTTTTTCGGTGACAACAACATGTGTCTCTGCGGGACGAATGGCATGTCGCAGTTCAAGACCTTTCTCGGGGTCGATCTCGGGAGCGAAAATTTCAAGCTCACGATGTATCTCGTCAGCCTGTTCGCCACCATTGGCGTCTATCTACTCTGCCGCTTCATCGTCCAGTCTCGTTTTGGACGTATCCTGGTGGCGATTCGCGATTCCGAAAGCACCTTGCGCTTTGCCGGGTACAAGCCACATCAGTATAAGCTGTTTGTGTTTACCTTGTCTGCGGCCATCGCAGGCCTGGCGGGTGCTTTGTACGTGCCTCAGATGCAGATCATCACGCCTTCAGACATGGGGGCGATCAAGTCGATCCTCATCGTGGTCTGGGTGGCGGTAGGGGGGCGGGGAACCCTGAGTGGCGCGATCCTCGGCGCCCTCGTCGTGAACCTGCTGTATAAAAACCTGACCTCGCCGATCGATTTGTTTGGTCTGCAGGTGTGGAAGCCGGACTACTGGCTCATCCTGCTCGGGACGACTTTCGTTTGTGTCGTCATGTTTTTCCCCAACGGCCTGGTCAGTGTGTTCGGTAAGATCCGGCGGCGTAAAAAAACGGCCGACATCGAAGCATCGACCAAGCCCGTGGGGGCCGCGTCATGACCGCCATTTTGGATAAGCATCCTCCGCTGCATTACCAGGATCACCTGCCTTCCGGCAGCCGCTTGTGGTCGCAGCATTACCTGTTGTTTCTGGAAAACGTCACCGCCGTGTTCGATGGCTTCACCGCCCTGGATATTCCGGCCATCGGGGTCGAGCACAACGAGTTGCGGGTGATTATTGGCCCCAATGGCGCAGGAAAAACGACTTTCTGTGACGTGGTGACCGGCAAGACCGCACCGACGACGGGCAAGATCTATTTCGACGAGGCCGACATTACCGAGGAAAGCGAAGCCGAGATTTTCCTGCGCGGCGTCGGTCGAAAATTTCAGACGCCGACCGTTTTTGACAGCCTGACGACCTACCAGAACATGGAGTTGGCCTTGCCGGGCAATCAGAAGGTCTGGCCCAATCTGTTTGCTAAACAGCGTACGGAAGAGCGCGACCGCATCTACTCGATTCTTGAGCGGGTTAAGTTGGACGACGACGCCCATACCGAAGCGAAATACCTCAGTCATGGCCAGCGCCAATGGCTGGCGATCTCCGCGCTCATTTTGTCGAGCCCTAAGCTGCTGTTGGTCGACGAACCGGCGGCCGGCTTGACCGATTCCGAAACCGAACTCACGGCCGAGCTGCTACTGGAATTAAAAAAAGAACACACCTTGATCGTTATCGAGCACGACATGGATTTTGTCCGCCATCTGGATGCTCGCGTCACCGTGCTCTGTGAAGGAAAGCCCATGGCCGAGGGTTCCATGTCTGTGGTGCAAAACAACGAAGCGGTTATTGAGGCCTACCTGGGGCGCTGAGAATCATCATGCTGAACATCAACGAACTTCAATTTGCGTACGGTGAGGTGAACGTCCTCCGCGGGGTCACGCTGGATGTGCCGACCGGATCCATGGTCTGCATGATGGGCCGCAACGGAGTCGGAAAGACGACCCTGATGCAGAACATCCTCGGTCTGTACGCGCCCAAGTCGGGGTCGATCACTCTGGATGGGGAGGACGTCACGAAAATGCCGCCCCATAAGCGGGTTAAGAACGGCATGGCCTACGTGCCGCAGGGCCGCCACATATTCTCTCGCCTGACCGTGGAGGAAAACCTGCGGACCGGCCTTTCCGCACGCGGAGACAAGTCCAAAATTATCCCTGAAGAAGTGTTTGAGTACTTCCCCGTACTCAAGGAGATGCGCAGTCGTCAGGGGGGTAATTTATCCGGTGGTCAGCAGCAGCAGCTCGCCATCGGGCGGGCCTTGGTGACCGATCCACGCCTGCTGATTCTCGATGAGCCCACCGAAGGGATCCAGCCCAACATCATCACCCTGATCGGAGAGACCCTGCGTCGGCTGGTGGATGAAAAAGGGCTGACCGTGCTCATCGTCGAACAGTATCTCGATTTTGTCCGCACCTTCAGCCATCGCTTCCTGGTGATGAACCGGGGCGTCGTGGTGGCGGGCGATGAGACCACGAACCTTCATGAGGACCTGGTAAAGGAATACCTGCATGTTTAACCCGAATGATTTGGCGTCGGCGTGTGAGCGACCGGCAACCGAAAGAACCCCCCTTAGTTCATATTAACCACGCGGGCAAAACCCGCACATAGAGAGAGACCTGTACATATCATGAGAAAAATACATACCCTGTTGTTGACCGGCCTGGCCGGTTGTGTCGCGAGCCTGCCGGCTCAAATTACGATTGGTGAAAACCTGGATGTCAGCGGTTTCATCGACATGTCCACCACGACCTCCGATGCCGGTGGTTCGAGTACGGACACCCTGTCGCTGGACCAGTGGGAAATTGATTTCAATTTCTCGCCGTCCGAAGGCCTTAGTGCCCAAGTCGACCTGAACGATACCGGCGATGGCGCCGAAGTCGAGCAGGCCTTTGTCATGCTGGATCTGGGTCAGGGCCTCGCCTTGAAGGCCGGTTTGATGCTGACGCCATTGGGCTACGAAGCCGCTGAGCCGACGGGTCTGTACCAGTTCTCCGTTTCTGCAACCATCATCGGATATCCGGGGTATGCAAACGGTATTGCGGCCATGTACGGAAACGACCTGGGATCCTTGTATCTCGCAGTGGTCGATGCTTCCTACAGCGGTGACAAGGATGCGGAAGATCTGAGCTTTGAAGCGCAGCTCAAGTTGTCGCCGATGGAAGGCTTGACCCTCCAGGCCGGATACGCCAGTGAAAAGTTTGGTTCTACCGAAGCAACGGGCGTTACCGGTGATGCGAACTTTGCCGACGCGGTTGGTTCATACGACCAGGGCATCGCCAACTTCTGGGCGGAATACGCTACGGGTCCGATCACCCTTGCGGCCGAGTACAATTCCTTGTTTGAAATTGGTGCTCCGAACGCAGATGGCGATGGTTACCTCGTTATGCTGAACTACGCGTTGACCGACAAAATGGCCGTGACCTTCCGTCACAGCAGTGTCGAACTGGATACGGGATTCGAGAACACCGAGTTCACGATCAGCCCTAGCTACGCGGTCAGCGACAACCTGTTGACCCTGCTTGAATTCCGCACCGACGAGTACGATGACAGCACGCAGGACGGCGAGACCATCGCGGCTGAAATGCTCTTCACCTTCTAAAGAAACTACTTCATCAATAGCCGGTCCGGACTGCCCTGCGGTTCGGGCCGGCGCTTTTCCCAGGATACCCTATGCGATTATCCCCACGTGAAATTGAAAAGCTGATGCTCCACCAGGCGGGGCATCTTGCTCAGCAGCGTTATGCGCGCGGGCTTACGCTGAATTACGTTGAAACCATAGCCCTGATCGCCTCGCAGCTGCTCGAATATATTCGGGAAGGCTACCGGGTTTCGGACCTGATGGATATGGGGAAAGGATTTCTCGGGTTCAATGATGTCATGCCCGGGGTTGCAGAGATGATTCGCGAGGTGCAGGTCGAAGGAACCTTCCCCGACGGCACCAAGCTGGTCACCGTACACCAGCCGATCTGTCGCGAGTCCGGCGATCCGGCCCTGGCCCTCTACGGATCTGGATTGCAGCGCGTGGTTGAAGCGCGGCAACCCGATAACGCGAGTTGCGATCATCCGGGTGAAGTGCTCGTATCCGATACCTCCATTACCCTGAACGCGGATCGTTCAACCCTCAAGCTGGCCGTCACCAATATGGGCGATCGTCCGGTCCAGGTTGGCTCCCATTATCCCTTTTTTGAAACCAATTCCGCACTGAAGTTTGACCGCCGAAAGGCGTATCGTTCGCGCTTGAATATTCCGGCCGGTACCGCGGTGCGGTTTGAGCCCGGTGAAACCAAAACCGTCGAGCTGGTCGAGCTTGCGGGTGAACAACTGGTCTACGGAGGGAACGCCCTGATTGATGGCGGAACCAATTCTGATCAGATCGATGATGCCATGGCGCGCGCGGCCGCTAAGCAATTTTTGCACAAGGAAGCCATCGATGACGCGTGAGATCGATCGACGCGCCTATGCCGATATGTATGGCCCGACCACCGGCGATAAAGTCCGGCTGGGGGATACCGATTTGTTTGTCCACGTCGAAAAAGATCACACGGTCTACGGCGAGGAATGTAAGTTTGGCGGAGGAAAGGTGCTCCGCGATGGGATGGGCCAGGCCTCCGGCGCGTCACAGGCCGATGCGCTCAACACCCTGATTACCAACGCGCTGGTGATCGATTATACCGGGATTTACAAGGCCGATATCGGCATTCGCAATGGGCGGATTTCCGGAATCGGAAAAGCGGGTAATCCCCACCTGATGCCCGGGGTGACGCCGGGCATGACGGTTGGCGCGACCACCGAGGTCATCGCGGGCGAAAAGTTGATCCTCACCGCCGGTGGCATCGATGCCCATATCCATTTTATCTGTCCCCAGCAGATCGATGAAGCCATTGCTTCCGGTTTGACCACCATGATTGGGGGCGGGACCGGCCCGGCCACGGGAACCAACGCGACGACCTGTACCCCGGGCGCCTGGAACATCGAGATGATGCTTCGGTCGACGGACGCCTATCCCTTGAATTTTGGTTTTCTCGGGAAAGGCAATTCCTCCCGTCGCGGAGGCTTGGACGAGCAGATCCGGGCGGGTGCACTCGGGCTGAAACTGCACGAAGACTGGGGGACCACGCCTGCCGCGATCGATTGCTGTCTCAAGGTCGCCGAGGAGTACGATGTTCAAGTCTGCATTCACACCGACACCTTGAACGAGTCGGGTTTTGTCGAGCGGACGCTGGAGGCCTTCAAAGGTCGAACCATTCATACCTATCACACCGAGGGTGCGGGCGGCGGCCATGCCCCGGATATCATATGTCTGGCGGGCGAGGCCAACGTGCTGCCGTCTTCCACCAATCCGACCCGACCGTTCACGGTGAATACGATCGATGAGCATCTCGATATGCTCATGGTTTGCCACCATCTGGATAAAAACATTCCAGAAGACGTCGCTTTCGCGGAGAGTCGCATTCGGGGGGAAACCATTGCAGCGGAAGATATCCTACATGACCTCGGTGCGATAAGTATTATTTCTTCCGACTCCCAGGCGATGGGGCGTATCGGCGAAGTGATCACCCGGACCTGGCAGACTGCGCACAAGATGCGGACGCAGCGTGGTCTGCTGCCGGAAGATGCCGAGTCGGGGATGAACACGGATAATTTCCGCGTGAAACGCTATATTGCCAAGTACACCATCAATCCCAGCATCACGCACGGGGTCAGCGAGCACATCGGCTCGATTGAGGAAGGCAAGCTGGCCGACCTGGTCCTCTGGAAGCCCGAGTTTTTTGGCAGCAAGCCGGAGCTGATCATTAAAGGCGGGGTGATCGTGCAGTCGCAGATGGGCGATCCCAACGCATCCATTCCCACCCCGCAGCCGTACATTTCACGTCCGATGTTTGGTGCTTTTGGCAGTACATTTAAACAGCATTCACTGGCCTTTGTCTCTGGAGCCTCGGTGGATCTGGTGCGCGGGCATTACGATCTGATGAAGACGCCGGTCGCGGTGCGGAACTGTCGGACCATCGGCAAAAAGGATCTTAAGCTCAACGATGCGACGCCGAAGATCACGGTCGATCCCGAAACGTATCGGGTCCATGCCGATGGAGTGTATCTCACGTGCGAACCCGCGGCGAATTTGCCGCTCACCCAGTTATACAACTTGTTTTAGTCATGCTGGACCATATGCGCATGCTCCAACTGGCCGACTCGGCACTGCCCATCGGGGGCTACGCCTTTTCCGCGGGCCTGGAGGCCCTGGCCAAGATGGGCCTGGTGCAAACGCGTTCGGATTTTATTCATCACCTGGAGACGGTCATCGCGGAGGCCGGTGGATTCGACCTTCGCTTCATGCATTCGTTTTATCACACGCCTGAAGGCGATGATGCGTGGATCGAGTACGACGCCTTGCTCACCATTCCCGCGATTCGGCGGGCCAGCACCACCCAGGGGCGGGGGCTGTTACGCTTTTTCACCCACACACCGGTTGAAGACTGTGCCGAAATCGTGCGGGCGCGCGTGAAGGCTACGCGTACGCCGCCGCATTACCTGCCGGCGCTGACAGTTTGTCTGAAGTCCCTGACCGTTCCGCTGCCGGAGTTGTCCGGGATGTACCTGTTCGGCATCGTCCGTGATCAGATCAGTGCGGCCATCCGCCTGGGTTTGATCGGGCCGCTGGAAGGGCATCGCCTTCAGTTTCACATGCACGCGGCCTGCGCGGCAACCATCGCGGGCGGAGCGGGGCAGGGCTACGAGACTGCGTTCCGCTCCGCACCGGCGTTGGAAATTGCCCAGGCCTCACACAGCCGCGTGTACAGCCGACTTTTTCAAAACTAACACCTGGAGAACCGAAAATGCATCATCACGACCATGAACACGAACACAGCCATGATCACAGTCACGACCATGAACAAAGCCATGATCACAGTCACGACCACAGCCACAGCCACGACACGGA
>JBLIND010000082.1:0-19112 GCA_047639095.1 Candidatus Omnitrophota bacterium
GCCATTCGAAACGGCGCTCAGGAATACCTGGTAAAAGGAAAAGTTCAGCCCGACGCTATCTCGCATTATATCCTTCAGGCCATCGGACGTAAAAAGCTCGAACGCCAGGAAGTCAGTCATGAGCGCTTCAACCGCGATCTGGCTGAAGCCCGATTCCGGGATCTGGTCGAGCAATTGCCTGCGATCACCTACATTCTCGATCCGGGCCGCAGTTTCGAAACCGATTATATCAGCCCCCAGGTGGCAACCTTTCTGGGGTTCACCCGGGAGGAGTGGCAGGATACCCCCGCGCTCTGGCAGACTCAGGTCCATGCCGAGGATCTGGCCCGGGTCATGAGTGCGCGGGAACAGTTTCGCGTCACGGGTAAAGACCTCGCCATCATGTACCGCATGTACAACAAGAACGGTGAGGAAGTCTGGTTTAAGGATCATGCGCGTTTCTACGTAGACGATCATGGACGACAGTTCGTCCACGGAATCCTACTGGATATAACCCAGCGAAGATCCGCCGAACTGCGCCTCCAGAAACGCGATCAACAATTTTTGCAGAGCCAGAAGATGAACGCCGTCGGCCGCCTGGCAGGTGGTATCGCACATGAGTTCAACAACCTCCTGACCTCCATCCTGGGGTTTTCATACCTCCTCGCGGAAGAAACCGAAGAGGATCATCCACACAACGAATACGCTCAGCAGATTATTCAATCCGGTGAGCGTGCAACCGATTTGATCCGGCAGATGCTTGCGTTCTCCAACAAAAAAACGAACCGGATTGAAAACTTTCACTCCAACGAGTTCCTGGAAAATCTCCGAAAACTCCTGGTCAAAACGTTCAGGCCCGGCATCGAACTGGACCTCCATCTCGGCGCTGAATCGGACTTAATTCGCGGCGATAAAAACCTGATTGAGCAAGTCATCATGAACTTGTGCGACAACGCTCAGGACGCAATCGAAAGCGAGCACGGGACGATCACCATCGCCACAAGTAACGCTCAAATAGATGAGGAAGATGCCGTCATTCGGAAGTGTCTTCCTGGAGAGTACATCTGCATAAAAGTTACAGATAATGGCGAGGGGATCAGCCCAGACGATATTGATAAAATTTACGACCCCTTCTTTTCCCGGAAAGAAGTGGGCCAGGGCGTGGGGCTGGGACTCTCCATCGTTTACACCAATGTCGAACAACACAATGGATTCATGGACCTGAAAAGCGATCTCGGCAAGGGGACCGTCATCAATGTGTACCTGCCCCTGACAGACCTGGAAGAAAAATCCAAACCCGCCGAAACGGAAGACCTTCCCCGCGGCCGCGAAACCATTCTCCTGGTCGAAGACGAAGATTCCATACGCATGCTGTCCACCCGCACCCTTGAGTCGCTGGGTTACCACGTCCTCTCCGCAGGGAACGGTGGTGAGGCCATCCTGATCATTGAGTCCTACCAGAAGCCCATCGACCTCCTGTTGACCGACATCGTCATGCCTAAACTCAACGGCATAAAACTGGTCGACCGGCTACGACAAGAACAAGACCGATTTAAAGTACTCTACACCTCAGGCCATGATCGGGAAGCCGTCTTTGCCGACCACGAGGGCGTATTCGAGACCAACTTCCTGCAAAAGCCCTATCGCCGGGATAAATTGGCCTACATGGTGCGCGGCGCACTGGACGCCCACTAGTCCATACGCTCCGAAACCCGCAGCGGGCGACGATAACACTGGGTTGACGCCCTGTGACCTTCCACCTATAGTTCCTGGAATGTGGCGCATGCCCACCGTCTCCGGCCCGGGGCATTAAGATGCAGCCCGCCAGACAACAGTTGACGAGTAAGGAATCAGTGGAAACGACCAGGAACCGTGGCGAGGCGCACCAACCCACGTCACAGGTGGTATTTGCCGAATGTCGACCCGATGGAAGCTTTCTCTATGGACAAGCAGCCTTCGCGGATGCCCTGGACTACCCGACGGATGCCTGCCCGGAAACCGTCATGGGGATTCTGGACAAGGAGAATCCCCTCTATTTCCAACAGCTCTGGGATCGTGTCATCAATGGGCACACCATTTTTTTGCGTGAATACGCGGCCCAGACCGCCGCAGGTGAATCGCGCTCCTTCGGCTTGAATATCTTCCCGGTTTTTCAACTGGATGGTCAAGTAGAGGCCATGCGAGTCATCCTCACCAAATTAGATGCCCAGAAGGAACTCAGCTACGCCCTGGAATCCGCGGAAGAACGATTCAGCACCATTTTCCTCAACAGTTCGGATTTGATCCTCATTGTCTCACCAGCCCTTGAAATTGTTTCGGCCAATCCAGCCTTCGAGCGTCGCCTGGGCTTAACCACCGAACATTTTTTCCGAGGAAGCCGCACCTGGGACGACGTCATCATCGAAGAGCATCGCACGGCCTTCCGGGAACTCCTGGAGACCTGCACGGCGACTCAGCAGGAGCAGAATGGCGAATATCTCATTCTCTGCGCGGAACGCCCAACCTGGTTTAATGTCCACCTGCATGTATTGCACAATGAGGCGGGTGAGCTGAAAGGCATTCTGTGCATCGCGCGCGACATTCAACTCTTCAAAGAAACGGAAGAGGCGTTGCGGGAGGAAGCCCGCGACATGGTGGCCCGACATAAGCAGGCTCAGACTGTCATTACCCATCTGAAGGAATTCCTGACGAGCATTCACCAGTTGCCGCGTGAAGGCGTGCCCTACGTTCAGGGCCTTGGCCAGATTCTCTCCCGGATGTATCCCGGCAGCTTCATTCTCATGAACGTCGAAAAGGAAGAGAAGAAAATCGTCTCCGAACAGGACTTGAAGGAAACCGAAAAAGACCTGCTTTTCGATTCCGTGCTGCAGGAGCATGTCCGACAATCCGAAGGCCCGCTTTACTGCAACCGACTGGATGCAACCCCGCCCTACTCCGACGATCCCGTGGTCAGCTACCTGGGCCTCAAAAGTTTTCTCGGGGTGCCGATGCGCGATTCAGACGCTAAAGTCCGCGGCACGATCCTCCTCATGAACAGCAAAGCCAACTTCTTTGGCGGAGAAGATGTCGAGTTGTTAACCGTCGCCGCCCTGATGGCTGCCGCGCGCCTGCGCAACCAGGAGGACGAAACTTACCGCAACGAAATCGAATCGCACCTGAGGCATACCGAAAAGATGCAGGCCGTGGGAAAACTCGCCGGCGGTATTGCCCATGATTTTAATAATATTCTGAGCGGAATCCTTGGCTTCTCATCTTACCTCGCAAATCAGGCAGAACCCGGATCCGATCTCCACCGCGATCTATCCATGATCGTACGCTCTGCGGAGCGCGCATCCGACCTCACCCGACAGTTGCTCTCCATCTCGAGGAAGCGCCACATCGAAAAGAAACCCGTCGAAGTGAACGCCGTCCTGCACGAGGTGAAGCATTTCATCAAACACTCGGTAACCAAACAGCTGAAGGTCGAAGTGGAACTTCCCGACGACTTAAACCCCGTTCTGGCCGATGAAGGTCAACTCCACCAGGTCTTCATGAACTTGTGCATCAACGCCTCCGACGCCATGGGCCGGAAGAACGGCACTTTGAAAATCGCCTCGATCCAACGCGTACTCACGGCTCAGGAAATCCGTTTCGTGGAAAACCATTCAGATGACCAGCAGGAATATGTCATCATCTCCTTTGCAGACACCGGCTCAGGCATCCAGCCGGAAATTATGGAACACCTGTTTGAACCCTTCTTCACCACGAAAGCGGAGGACGAGGGAACCGGCCTGGGTCTCTCCATGGTGTACGGCATCCTGAACAACCACGACGGCGGGGTTTCGGTGACGAGCGAATTGGGTGCGGGAAGCACGTTCACAGTGTACCTGCCCTGTTGTGAACCGCTGGGTCTGGATCATGAACCAAGAGGCGACCGCCTGCGGGGGACCGAATCCATCCTCATCGTCGACGACGACCAGATCGTACGCGAAATCGCGCAAAAGACCCTGCGCAGTTACGGCTACCAGACCGAAATTGCCCCGGGAGGCGAAGAAGCGATCCAGCTCATCGCCGCCAGCCCGCTGAAATATAAACTCGTGGTGATGGATCTGACCATGCCGAACAAGAGCGGGATGCGCACCCTGCAGGAGGTGTTTGCACATGCCCCCGATATCGCCGCTGTGATTATCAGCGCCTTCGCCACCCGGGAGACGCTGGAGGATGCCATCCCCGACAGAAAGATTCCGTTCATCCAGAAGCCTTTCAAGGCCGAGGAGCTCGCTCGGGAAGTCCGCAAGGCCCTGGATGCCGCGACGCCCTCTCAATAGATCTCCCGATTCGATAAGGGGGCTTGCAGCCTTCCACGCTTCTGCGATATACCCTCCGGCCATATGGCCCTGATCAGTTTACAGAATGTTTCCATCCGTTACGGCGGCCCCCGCCTCCTCGACGCAATCAACCTCCACGTCGAGCCCGGCGAACGCATTTGCCTGGTCGGCAGAAATGGTGAAGGCAAATCCACGCTCCTCCGCCTGCTGACCGCCGAGGAGAAACCCGACAGCGGCGAACGCGTGGTCAGCAGTGGGGTGCGTATCGGATTTCTACCCCAGGCCGTACCCGCAACCCTTCCGGGCACCGTCCATGATGTCGTATCCGCCGCGCTGCCCGAGGGGAAAAACGTCGATGCTGAGCGACTCGTCGGAAAAGCGATATCCCGCCTCGCACTCAACCCGGATGCGCCCTTTAACACGCTATCGGGCGGGCAGAAACGTCGGGCCCTGCTTGCACGGGCCCTGGTACTGGAACCCGAAGTCCTCCTCCTCGACGAACCCACCAATCACCTCGACATCCCCTCCATCGAATGGCTGGAAAATGTCCTTATCCGCTACGGCGGCTCCATCCTGTTTGTCACCCACGACCGCTCGTTCCTGCGTAAACTTGCCACCCGAATCGTTGAACTCGACCGGGGCAACCTGCGCAGCTGGTCCTGTGGTTACGACCAATATCTGGTCCGCAGAGAAGAAGCGCTTGCCGCGGAAGAGAAACAAAACGCGGTCTTCGACAAAAAACTCGCCCAGGAAGAGGTCTGGATTCGCCAGGGCATCAAGGCCCGTCGCACGCGTAACGAAGGCCGGGTGCGCGCCCTGGAAAAACTGCGTGCCGAACGCAGCGATCGGCGCAGCGCCACCGGCAGCGCGAACATGCAGATCAGCGCGGCCGGAACAAGTGGGCGGAAAGTGATCGAAGTCGAAAACATGCATTTCGGCTGGGACGAAGGCCCGGTGGTACAGGATCTCACCACCTTGATCCTGCGCGGAGACAAGATCGGCATCATCGGCCCGAACGGTTGTGGTAAAACCACCCTGATCTCCCTCCTCTTGGGCCAACTGCAGCCGCAGCAAGGCCGCGTGGAGCTCGGCACCAATCTGGAAATCGCCTATTTCGATCAACATCGCGAAACCCTGGATGACGAACTTTCTGTGGCCGACAACGTCGCAGACGGGAATGAATTCATCATCTTCGACGGCAAGCGACGCCACGTGTTCAGCTACCTGGAAGATTTTCTTTTTTCACCGGACCGCTCGCGCACACCCGTGCGCGTCCTCTCGGGGGGTGAACGGAATCGTCTGCTCCTGGCGCGCCTCTTTACCCGACCCTTTAACGTGCTCGTCCTCGACGAACCGACCAATGATCTCGATGCGGAAACCCTGGACCTGCTTGAAGACCTCTTGGTTGAATTCCACGGCACCGTCCTGCTCGTGAGCCACGACCGTGCTTTTCTCAACAACGTGGTCACCAGCACCCTGGTGTTTGAGGAAGATGGTCGCGTCGGTGAATATGCCGGCGGCTACGACGACTGGCTGAGTCAGCGTAAAGAAACCAACGGGAGCACCAAGCCCATCGTGAAAGCCCGGGAATCTGGACGGCCGGCACGCAACAAGCTCACGAACCGTGAGCGGGAAGAGCTCGCCCGAATCCCCCAACACATTGAAGCGCTTGATGCCGAACTTGATGGGCTCCACGCAAAGATGAACGACCCGGAGTTCTACAAGGAGACGCCCGAAATCATCAAAGGCGTAAACGAACGCGCAGAGGTGATACCCGATGAAATCGGTCAGGCGTACGAGCGTTGGGCAGAGCTGGAAAAATAAATCCGCCTACGCGCGGGGTAAAATGGCGTACATGCCCATGGTGATCATCCAGGCATCTTCGGCACTCATGCGTTTGTACTCGTGCCCATACCCCAAGGAGTCGGTATAGATGAGTTCAGAGGTCGCCGGGTTGTACCCAATGATCAGCCGCAGGTGTCCACCCACTCCACTGATGGGAGGCTTCGCCTCGACCTTGCCCACCATTTCCTTGATTTCCTTGAGAAAATTCGCATAGCCCCGCTTACCCTTCAGCCTCATCTCACGCAGGGTGTCGCTGTGCATCGTTTGAAAGGCATACCCTGCCGTTATCACGTGCGTCTTATACGGTACCTGATCGTGTCCGGCCTTATCCGCCAGCTTGTTATAGTCCTTGAGCATGTCCATGAAATCATCGCTTTTCCAGTCGATGATCACGCTCAGACGACACCCCAGCTTGCTCCCCGTTTTCTTTAAGGCCTCCAGTTGGTAGTTTTTGAAAATACGCTCGGCGGAAGCCACCGCACAACACCCCTTGTCCCCCTGATCGACCATCGGGATCCCTTGAATGAAGATATCCCCATTGGGCTTTGAAGAGACAAAGGCTTTTAACTCCGACAAGGTGCGCGGATTCGCGGATTGAGCCGCAGCGGCCACGCTGCGCTCGCCGACAGGCAAGGCGGTCAATTTAATATACTCGACGATAAACTTCAGGTTGCCCGATATTTTACCCTTCGTCGAATAGCCCCAATCCAACTGATAGCAACCGGGCCGACCTTCCCACAGTATACTGCCGCGACGAATACCCATCGCCGTCAACAGCTTCTCCCCCGGCTTCGGATTGCTCCGCATCACCTTCGTCATGAGCGCTTCAATGGACGCCAACTCCGTCTGAAATATCTTCTTATCCATCCCTCCCGAATCCCCCGGTTATACAGGGACATACCCACTTCTGTCATCGTCGCCTGATCGAACTGGACCAGAACTTCCACAACCGGCTTGCTGAAAAAGGTGATGCCTTCCGCAACCGAGCGAGAGACTTACTGATCCTGCGAAGCCCGCTCAAACCCGCCCTTTTTCGAGAACGCTTTTTCAAAGGTGACCGGCGTGTGCGCCCGGAAGGTGGCGGTCGAAGCAAAGAAATCTTTCTCCAACGGAAAGTCGACTTTGAGGGTTTCCAGGATGAAGACGCTTTGTGCGGACAGGAGACACGCAGCGAAGAACGGCGCGCAAAGAACAACATATTTCTTAATCATCATAGCCTCCAGGTAACATGCGGGAGGAATGAAGCCTCCCGCCCGCAAAATGGCGCAACACGGGACATTTATTGGCAAGCGAGAATCCAGCAACGCATCCCCTCCAGCAGTGGGAAGGTTTGGAATCGGCTAAAAATCCATGGCCAGATCCATGGCGGGTGAGGAATGCGTCAACGCACCAACCGAAATCGCATCCACTCCCGTCTCAGAAATGGCGGCAATGGTTGCCAGATTCACGCCACCAGAAGCCTCGGTAAAGCACACCCCTTTGCACAAAGCGACCGCTTGTCGGAGGTCGTCATTGCTCATGTTATCCAGGAGGATCCAATCCGGCTTCGCCTCCAGCACCTGCCGCACCTGGTCCAAGGTATCCGTTTCAACTTCAATCATCAGCTCCGGAAACTTCTCGCGCGCGACCCGGACTGCGGCGGCGAGGGTCTTCTGCCCTTCGGTCACCCAGTGGTCCAGGTGATTATCCTTGATCAACACCTGATCGTACAAGCCGATCCGGTGATTCGTCCCGCCACCACATTTTACAGCATACTTCTCGAGCATCCGAAAACCCGGAGTGGTTTTGCGTGTGTCCAGAACCTGAACCCCTTCAACCACTTGATCCACAAAGCGCCGGGTAATGGTCGCGACACCACAGAGGCGCTGGAGGAAATTCAAGGCCAGCCGTTCTCCGGTGAGGATCGCCGCCGCGGGTCCCTGGATATGCATGATCCGGGTACCGGCCACGACGTCATCGCCATCCGCGGCAAGGCCGGTCACCTTCAGCTTTTTGCTCACACGGACGAAGACCGCCTCAGCCACGGGCAAGCCCGCCAACACCATATCCTCGCGCGCCACAATCCAGCCTTCATCCGGTTGGTCCGCATTCACGATGGCCTGGGTCGTCACATCGCCCACATCCGAAAGATCTTCTTCGAGCGCAAGGTCAATCAACCGGACCACATCCGGATGGTGTGCAATGCCGCTGAAATCCATTTCATTTCTTTTTCGCAACGTTCTTCCCTTTCCTTTTGCCATACGTGGTTCGACCTTTTTTCGAACTTGAGCCCGTTCCCGTATTAAACGTCATCCGCAATTCGGCGATCTGATCCCGCAGGATCGCCGCGCGTTCGAATTCCAGTGATTGCGCCGCTTCCAGCATCTCGCGTTCGAGTTCGTTGATCACCTCGTTCACATCGTAATCCACACCGGAGTCCGCCACCATGCGCATGTTGACTTCTTCCGCTTCGTCCTCCCGGGACGAAAGGCTTTCCTGAATGCTCTTGATCACCGTCCGCGGCGTGATGCCGTGCGTTTCATTGTATTCCAGCTGGCGTGTACGTCGCTGTTCCGTAACATCGAGCAAGCCCTGCATGGAAGCGGTGACTTTATCCGCGTACATGATCACCTTGCCCGCTGCATTTCGCGCCGCCCGGCCCGCCGTTTGAATCAAGGCGGTTTTGGATCGGAGAAAGCCTTCCTTATCCGCATCCAATATCGCCACGAGCGACACTTCCGGAAGATCCAGCCCTTCGCGGAGCAGGTTGATCCCGATCAGGCAGTCGAACTCTTTGCGCCGAAGCGCGCGGAGAATCTCGACCCGTTCGATTGCATCGATATCCGAGTGCAGGTACTTCACCTTCAAGCCCGCGCCCTGGAGATATTCCGAAAGGTCTTCCGATGTCCGCTTGGTCAAGGTTGTCACCAACACCCGCTCGTCCCGAGCCGCTCGGACACGCACTTCTTCCATCAAATCATCGATCTGCCCTTTCAGCGGGCGAACCTCAATTTCGGGCTCGATGATGCCGGTCGGCCGGATGACTTGCCGCACCGGTTCGCCACTCTGCTCCAGCTCGTACGGTCCCGGCGTGGCCGAAACGAAGGTGATATCTCCCACGACATCGAGGAATTCACCAAAATTCAAAGGGCGGTTATCCATCGCCGATGGCAGGCGAAACCCGTGATCAACCAGGGTCGTTTTCCGAGCCATATCACCGTTAAACATGCCGCGGACCTGGGGGATGGTCACATGCGACTCGTCGATAACGGTCAGAAATTCGCCATCAAAGTAATCCAGCAGGGTGAAGGGCCGGCTCCCCTTTGCCCGACCCGTGAGATAGCGTGAATAATTTTCGATGCCGCTGCAGAAGCCCAACTCGCGCAGCATTTCCAGATCGTATTCCGTCCGCATCCGGATCCGCTGGGCTTCCAGCAGCTTATTCTGCTGCTCAAAGACGGCCACCCGTTGATCGCACTCCTCCTGGATCGCGGGCAGCACATCCTTCACCTTTTCATACGGGGTCACGAAGTGTTTGGCGGGCGAAATCCCCACGTGATCCAAGTCATCGATCACATCGCCCGTGAGCGGATTGATCCGCTGAATCGCCTCCACCTCATCGCCGAAAAAAGTGAGGCGAATTCCCTCCTCGTTATAGGACGGGAATACATCCACGTTATCCCCCCGCACCCGGAAGGTGCCCGGCGCGCGCTCAATCTCATTGCGGGTATATTGGACATTCACCAGTCGCTCGAGAATGTCATCCCGCTCGATCGTCTCGCCCACCGAAATCTGGACCAGCATCGCCTTGTAATCCACCGGCGAACCCAGGCCATAGATGCAGGAGACCGAAGCGACGATCACCACATCCGTTCGATTCAGCAGGGCATCGGTTGCAGCGAGCCGCAGGCGCTCGATCTCTTCGTTAATCGCGGAATCTTTTTCGATAAACGTATCCGTCCCCGGAATGTAGGCCTCGGGCTGGTAATAGTCGAAGTAGCTGACGAAGTAGTGAACCGCATTATTCGGCAGGAAGTGTTTCAGCTCCGAGTACAGCTGCGCCGCCAGCGTCTTGTTATGTGAGATCAGAAGCGTCGGCTTCTGGTGCTGGGCAATCACGTTGGCCATGGTGAAAGTTTTCCCCGAACCGGTCACCCCTTCGAGGGTCTGAAACCGCTTTCCGGACTCCAGCCCGCCCAACAAGGCCGCGATGGCTTCGGGCTGATCACCGGTCGGGACAAAGTCCGAAACAACTTCGAAAGGAACACTCATGGATTTGCACTATAGACGGGGAAGCGACAAAATCCAGATTTCCTGTCATCGGAACGCCTTTAAAAATTCTTTCCGATGATCGGAAAGCCTGTTAACCAGCCTTCCATGAAAAAAATGATCACGATGTGGTGGAGCATCCTCTCGATCGGGGTACTTCTCCTGCTCGGTGCCTTCGCAAGCGTAGCCGGAACCATCATGGAAATGCAGGAGGTGATGTTGGATGTTCAACCGGACACGGATCCCGCCAGCTTAAGCGAAGGTTTGAGCCAGAGTTTAATGGGCACCTATATCGGCATGGGGCTGGGCACGCTCGGCGCGATTCTCGTCACCGTATCCACCATCGGGCTCATCCTGAGCAAGAACAAGCAAAAGCGCCTTCAGCGATCCAGCAGCTGAGTCGGTTCGTCGCCGGTTCGTTTAAACTCGATCACCGGCATCGCATCTTTTTCAACCTCTAGACCTGGAATATACCCGGGCAGGACCTGAATCCGATCAGCCGGCAGTTCCAGTTCCAGGTAGGCATCCATCCCCTCACTGATCCAGATACTGATCGGTTCCTGATTCGGAAATATCGCACATTTATACGCCGGATAGGCTTCCAGAATTTTGGGTGCGCCGACCGTCCCGGCTACCGTAATTGCGGTTGCAAGTGCATCAGCGGTGGTTGCGGTCGGACCAATCACCACGGTCTGGATGGTATCCTCCACCGGATAGCCGGTGAGCGGATTGATGATATGCCCCACCCGCTTGCCTTCAATCTCATTGGAGTGATCCATCGTATAGCTGATGCTGCATGCGATCTTATCCTTCATCAAAACCGAACCCAGAACCTCCGTGGGTTTGAAGGGATTGCGCACCGGCGTTTTCCAAGGTTCTCCGGGACCGGCTTCTCCCAGAGAACGGACACTGTTCCCGATCTGCAGCAAGACATTGGGCACCTCTTGATTCCGTAGCTCTATGAGACACAGGTCGGTCAGATAACCTTCCAGTACTGCGGAAAGGTTGATCGTGATGACCTGATTGTCGATGCGCACCGCATTAAACGCCAGCTCAATGCGGTCGACCCCCAGCACCATCCGAGCGGCATCCACCACTTCGTCTGGAACGCTGTCCGGGACCGAGCCGCCCTCAAACCCCCAGATCTGGCTCACGGGCGTGATGGTTACATCAAAGGCACCATCCGTATGCTTGTGATACTCTTTGCACAACTTGAGGATGCGCAACATATTCGGTGAGACCGGCAGCCAGGCCTCGGTGGCGATTTCATTCACCCGCAAATACTCGCTCCGCACGTCGGTATAGTCGAAGGAAGGCTTGAGGCCTTCCAACTCCTGCTCCACCTTCAAAACCGCCTTGTGCAGCCGATGGCTCTCTGTTTCGGGCACACGCAGAGTAACCACGTCGTTCAAAAAACGAACATAGCCATGGCTGGGCAGCTGCTCTTTGCCACAACCACACATCAACACCATCAGTCCGGTGAGCAGAAAAGGGTTCAGTCGAATTTTGAAGTCAGCCATCATGATTTAATCGTCTGCTCGATAATAATACGGTTCCCTGAAAATTTGTTCAGAGGCAAAACCGGACTTTACCAGCCAATCGCTTACTTCATAAATCATTTCATTCGCTCCGCACAGGTAAAAGTGTGCGTTGGACGGCAGAGCGACTTGCTTGATGCGATCGGTCACCCGGCCCTGAAAACCGGCACAGGAAACACTGCTGACACAGGGGTAATAAGATGTTGGATCCCATTCCTCCCGGTAAAACAAGTCCGCGGGTACACGCGCACCATGCAGCACCGTGAGGTCCAGGCCAGGATAGCTTCGATGAAAGGCACGGCAGGGGGCGATACCGGTGCCGGTTGCGATAAAAACAACCGGCACGTCGGCATCGCGCAGTAAAAAGGTGCCGTAGGGACCCGCGCACTGGATGGGATCGCCCGGCTGAAGCGCGGCCAGCTGTGGTGTGAGCACCCCTTCCGGCATGAGCCGATACAGAACCTCCAAGGCCTCATCACCTTCGCCACTCGCAATCGTGTAGTCGCGCGCATCGAGCAGAGACGCACCAAAGAGACTCACGCACTCGCCCGCGCGAAAGACCAGGCCCTTTCGCGCAAGACGCAGGACGTACGCCGTGTCGGAGAGTTGCGAGTGTGCGAGGACCTGCGTATGGATCGAAGTTTCTGCCATTGACTTTGCTTCACCCCTATTGCGTATTCCATGCGATGCAACCTTCAAACATTGCCTATTATGTTACCGCACACGGGTACGGACATGGTGTGCGTACGAGCGACATCGTCAAAGGCCTGTACCGGGCATCGCCCGAGACGAAGGTCCACTTGATTACCGACCTCGATCCGGGATTCCTCCGCAATCGCCTGCCCGTGGAGAACATCACAATTCGACCCGGTGCGTTCGACCTGGGCATGGTGCAGCTCGATTCGATTCGGGTCGATGTACCGGAAACCCTGACGCGCATTCGACGTTTGTACGAGCGTGAGGCAGCGCTCATCGAAGGCGAGCAACGCTTCTTTGAGGATGCCGGCATTGATACGGTAGTCGTGGATATCCCCGCGATCCCCTTGCGTGCGGCACATGCGTCCGGCATCCGCAGTCTGGCGGTTGCGAACTTTACCTGGTCATGGATCTACGAGGAATTTGCGCATGAGGATCCGGCCTGGGAGGACATCATCGATCGGATGGAAGCGGCCTACGCCACCGCCGGCTTGCTGCTCCGCACGCCCTTCGCGGAACCGTTGGAGATTTTCCCGCGCCGGGAGCAAGTTCCCCTCCTCGCCGAGCCCGGCACCCCGAATCGGGGAGGCCTGCACAACATCACCCGAGCGCCCCTCGATCGCAAATGGGTGCTGCTTTCGTTCACCACGCTGGACTGGGACGCCGAAGCGATCGCGCAGGTCAGCGCACTCGATGACTACGCCTTCTTCACGATCAAACCGCTGAGCTGGGACGCACCGAATATTTTCCCCGTGGATCGAAATGCTTTTCCGGTCGCGGATATGTTCGCCACCGTGGATGCGGTGCTCACCAAGCCCGGTTTCGGTGCACTCTCCGAATGCGCCGCGAACCACACCCCGATGGTCTACGTAGAGCGCGAAAAATTTAAGGAATATCCGATACTGGAGGACGCGGTAAAACGCTACCTGGTGCATCAACACCTCCCCGCCGCAAATCTGTACAAAGGACGGATCAAGGATGCCCTGGATGCGGTCTGGACGGCCCCAGCCCCGCCTGAGCAGTTGGCCAGCGGCGGGATGGCCGTCTGTGCGAAGCACATCCTCGGCGCTTAAGCCAATACCGCGGCCAACACCTCGTCGACGGAGCGATCCGCCATCTGGTCGAGGATGGTAACGCTTCCGCGACCGCGCGGCCCCCAGATCGAGGGATCGCTGGGTCCGAACAATGCGGTCACGTTCAGCCCTAAAGCGGCCGCGAGGTGGGTGATCCCCGTATCGTTGCCCAGAAAATGCGTGGCCGTTTGAATGCGCCGGGCGGCATCGAGTAATTCCGGCTCCTGGATCATATCGGCCTCAGGCAAAGCCTTGCGCAGAGCCAACTCCAGGGGCTCGTCCGCTTCGCCCAGACTGAAGGAGACGGGCAGGTGCTTCTCCGCTTTACGCGCGAGTTCGATATACCGCTCCAGGGGCCAGTTCTTCTGCGCGCTGCCACTGCCGGGATGAATCACCAGGCGGGCTTCGCGCTCGACCTTGCCGAAGGACAATTCGGGCACGGGATGACCAGGGTAAATCGCATAGGCCTCCAAGGGCTTCATGAGAAACTCGGTCGCGTGGGCGGTGACATCCTCGCGGGCGTGTCCGCCATACAACACTTCCTTCGCCCCATTCGTAATCAGATTTTCACGCACGAGATCGTCGGGGTCGAAGAGGTAGGAGATGATGAAATTAAAGGATCGATAATAATTTCGGTCGGCCGGTGTCAGATACGTGTCCGGCACATAAAGCTGCGTCATGTTGGAACGGTCGAGGGAGTGGGCGCGTCGAATCAAGCCGCCGGCGAGGGCGAGCTCCGTCGTGCGCGGGTAGCCGATGCATTCGATCTCCGCCTGGGGCCATTCGGCGAGCAGGGCCTGGAACACGGGCAGGGTGAGGATAAAGTCGCCGATCGCACCCCCTCGCATAATAAGGATTTTAACCGACCGCATAGCGGATTAAAAAACGAAGAGGCCGATGGCCAGAAATACGGCGCCCGAAAGGCCCGCGAAGGCGGTAAAGATCGTTTTCCGAATCGGATTTGACCGACTCCAGATCAATGCCTGACGCCAGCGATACGGTGCAACGACGAGGAACATCGCCTTTATGATCATAATATAGATGGCGACCGTCAGCACGAGGCGAAACGGTGAGGGCTCCCAGCGAATGGCATCCAGCATGGGCACGCCTGCGAGCAACATGATACCCGCCAGCGCACGAACCGAGAGCAATTCATGTAGATGGGTGATGAGGAGATAAATCATGATCGGGATACCGATATAGACCCCGCGCTTGAGATGCGCAAAACGACCGAAATTCAACTTATGCAGCAGCCAGCCGAACCAGAGCAAAGCGATGATGGTGAGGATCCAGCCCGCCACCTCACTGCGCGGGAAGGTCTCCATCGCACGATAGGCGCGCTCCTTGCCCACAAGGACAAAGACGAACATGCCGAGCATGATCGCGGCGAGGACATAGGCTGTTATTTGAGCGTTCGACATGAATAAAAGTCGGCTTTCTAAGTTTTTACCGGCATCGTGTGCAAGACTTAACTGAATCAGACCCGGACCCCGTGGGTTTCCGTTCAAAATCATCCGAAAACAGTTCGAACTCTCCACAGACTCCGCACATAGTTCCCGATATGGATGGATCAAAAAAAGCGAACGTGACCTTTGGTGGCCTCCTGGCGCTCCTGCTGGCCATCCGGATCTACGGTATTACCACCGATTTCTGGCTGGATGAAATCTGGGTGCTCAACAGCCTGGAGCAGCTTCAGGGTTTCGGCGAAATCTTCACACGTTTCCGCTTTCCCAGCAATCACCTGCTGAACAGCTTCTGGATGTTTGCCATTTACCCGCAGGAAGGCTGGATGCTCTACCGCCTGCTCTCCGTGATCAGCGGTTGCGCGCTGCTCCTCTTGATCTGGCGTCAAAAAAATCCCAGGACACGAAATTTCGAGCTGCTCTTTGTCGGCGGATCGTATGCGATGATCATCCTCACCAGTGAAGCCCGGGGTTATGCATCGCTGGTGTTCTTTTCCTATGCCGCCTGGCGCTGCCTGCCGGATCTGAACCGAATGAGCGGGAAAACCGTCCTCCTCTTCGCGCTGTGCTGCGGGCTCGGGGTCCTGTCACAAGCCACCTTCGTCTTTTTCCTCGGCGGAATCGGGGCGCTGTACCTGACCCAGGCCTGTCTCGCGGATGCGCGTAAGGAAGCGCTGATGAATGCCGTACGCATCCTGTTTATCCCCTTCAGCTGCTTTGTCGCGGTGTACCTGCTTTTTTACCAGCACCTTGAGCCGATTATCCCGAAAGAGATCCCCTATCTGGCCTGCCTGCTGACCACCATCGAACACCTCTTCGGACAGGATCAAACCGCCCCCTTCATGCGGTGGAATCTGCTGCTAATCTTCGTGATCACAAACGGCGTCATCCTTTGGCATCTCTGGAAGCGCGATCGACCGCAGGCGGTGTTCTACCTGGTGACGGTCTGGCTGTTGCCGATCGCCGTCATCGTGCTCAAAGATCCAAAGTATTTCCAGCCCCGCTATTTCATCGTCCCCCTGCTGTTCTACCTGGTCCATCTCGCACGTGTTTTCACCGAAACCTGGGATCGGCGGAACCGGCGCATCCTGCACGTCACTCTGCTCGTTATTTATTTCGCCGGACAACTTCCGGGCATACTGGCTTTCGCAACACACGGGCGAGGTGGTTATTCCGTCATCGCCCGATCCATCGCGGATGGAACGCTCCGCGGCTCGAACTACGCGTCCAATGTCGATTTCATCAACTCGATGGTGCTTCAGTATTACCTGAAACGGGAAGGGGTCGAAGAAACGTTTCGCGCGGCGCCCTTGAACCAGGCGGATACCTACTTCTACCTGAACACCCACCTGCCCGGGGAGGATTTTCATCCGGTAGCACCGGCTGGCTTCAGGCCACTCGCGGTCCAAACCTTCCCGTCTGCGCCGTTTGCGAACTACACCGTGGTGATCTACAGCCGCTTGCCCTTGTGGCCCCCGGGAGGCCTGGTGCCTAACGGACCGACACGTTAACGTCCTGCTGGGTCGCTTCCCACGCGGCCTGCATGCGCGCCAGGCGCTCCGGCTGCGCGGCGGCGAGGTTGGTCTCCTCCCCGATATCGTCATCCAGGTTGTACAGCGCCCACTTCTTCGCCCTCGGTTCCCGGACAATTTTCCACGGTCCCTCGCGAAGCGCTCCACCCTTCCGGTATTCCCACCAGAGCTGTTCGTGCGGTGCGCCGGTCCTGTCGCCCCGCAGGTACGGCATTAAATCAACGCCATCGGCCCATTTTGGATCCACGGGCTTGCCCGCCAAGGCCCCGGCGGTAGCATAAATATCGAGAGAGATCACCGGCGGTTCATACACCATCCCGGCGGGCAACTGACCCGGCCATTGCATCATGAACGGAATGCGAATGCCCCCCTCAGCCAGGCGCCCTTTGCCATCCTTGAGCGGCAGGTTGCTCGAGGTCAGCTCCCTGGTCGGCCCGCCGTTGTCGCTGAGAAAAATGACCCAGGTGTTTCGCTCCAGCTCGAGCGTGCGCAGGGTGGCGAGCAGCGTTCCAATCGAATCATCCAAGTTCGCCAGCATCGCCGCAAAAATCCGGCGGTGTATATCCGGGATCGCCTCCATCTTTTTCATGTAGGCGTCCGCACCCTGAAGCGGACTGTGCACGGCGTTGTAGGACATAAAGAGAAAGAACGGCTGGTCCTGATGAGCACGCAGAAAGGCCACGCCTTCATCCGTAAATGCATCCGTGAGATAGCGCGGTTCATCCACCGGATCAAATCCGCGGAGGATGGGGTTATGCAGATCGTACAAGGGCTCATTGCCCAGGATGTCATGATAGATCAGCGGACGTTCGGGCGACGACCAGCGCCCGGTATGCCCATCGGGCAAAGGCTTCTTCCGCAGCAGGGTGCTGACGCCGGCATACGGCGGTGGGACAAAGTAATGCCCTTCGTGTGCGAAGCCGAAAAAAGAATCGAAGCCGTGATTCAGGGGGTTGAAATCACGGCGCGCACCGAGGTGCCACTTGCCGATGATGCCGGTTCGGTAGCCAAGCGCCTTCAGGTATTCGGCCAGGGTGGTTTCCGTCGCGGGAATGCCGTGTTCCGACCCGCCCTCCACGTGCGGCATCACATTGATATCCCACCCGAAGCGGCGCTGATTACGCCCACTGAGCAGGCCTGCACGGGAAGGGGCACACACGGGTGCGGTTACGTATCCCTGGGTAAAGCGAACACCGTTCTGTGCAATCGAATCGATGTGGGGCGTGGGGATTTCGGGATTCCCCTGGCAGCCCAGTTCGCCGTAACCGAGGTCATCTGCGAAGAGGAGGAGGATGTTGGGCCGATCCGTAGCGGCGCGGGGCCCCGCCTGGAGCAGCAGCGGCGACAACAGAATCAGCAGTAAAGCGGAATGCCTGATCGATCAGCCCCTCTTGAAAACGAAGCCGCACCACTCGCGATCGCCGTCGCTGCGCACTTCGGTCAGGCCGGTTCGGGCAAAGGCTTCCGCCACCATTTCCGCCTCAATCTCACGAATGCCGGTGATGACCAGGTAATCGTTGCAGGTGTCGGCCAGCTGGGTACTCAACTCAACCAACAGGCTGCCGAAGAGATTGGCAAAGACCCAGTCAAAGCGACCGCTTGGCCATTCCTGGGTGAGGTCCATCTGCTGGAGCGTAACGCCCTTGACATCGTTCAACTCCAGGTTCTCCGCGGCACTTTCCAGCGCGAGCTGATCATGATCCACGGCGAGAATTTCCGGGCAACCGAACTTCGCGGCGGCGATCGCGATGATCGCCGAACCACAACCGGCATCGAAGAGCCGATTCGGCACCGGCGCCTGATCCATGAGCGTATCCAGCGCCTCCAGACAGAACCGGGTGGTGAAATGCTCCCCGGTTCCGAAGCTCAGGCCCGGGTTTACCAAGATGGTATGCCGCTCCGGATCGGGTGAAACATCCTCCGACCATTCGGGTCGGATCCACAGGTGTTGTCCGATCACATGCGGCTTAAAGTGGTGGTGCCAGAAGGTCGTCCAATCCTGTTGAGCGATGGAGCGCACCGCGACCGGGCAGGCAAAGGCCTCCACGGCAGAGCAACCGATTAAACGCGCTTCGATTTCATCCTGAAAATAGATCTCCAGCCAGATTTTATCGCGCGAGAGTTTATCGAGTTCAACCGGAGAGGTGTCCGTCGCGTCCATCACCCAGGCGGTGACTTCATCCAGCTTTTCCCGGGCTATCTCCAGGGTCAGCACATGGAGATCTTCCACTGGCATATGCGAAGCCTAGGGCTTGGGCGGCCAGATGGAATTTCCATCCATGGTGCCATCGAGATATAAAATCTCCATGGTCTGGAGGACGATCACCCCGATGAAGATCAGCAGTCCGAGGCAGGCAAAGATGGTGAAGGCGGTGGCTCCGGAAAAAGCACCAGTGCTGGCATTGGCCGCACGCGATGCATCGGTTGCCGC
>JBLIND010000083.1:0-18936 GCA_047639095.1 Candidatus Omnitrophota bacterium
CCCGCTTTTTTACGCCGCGCACCTTTCGAACGATCGGGACCGACACAAAAAATGGGGAGGGGCGCCGAAGCGCCCCTCCCCGGGTCCCAGGGGGGGTGTGGGTGAGATTGGTTTAACCCCAGTCGAGCGAGCCGCCGCTCTGGTATTCCGTGACGCGGGTTTCAAAAAAGTTTTTCTCTTTCGGAAGATCGATCGCTTCGCTCATCCATCCGAAGGGATTCTTCGTGTGGTAGCGTTTTTCCAGGCCGATGCGCTCGAGACGACGATCCGCAATGTACTGCACATAGCTGCGGAACAATTCGGCATTCAGGCCGAGGATGCCGTTGGGCAGGCAATCTTCGGCATAGGCAATCTCGAGTTCGACGGCTTCGTCGATCATCTCGTAGAGCTCATCCTCAAATTTGGTGGTCCAGACGCCGGGGTTTTCGAGTTTCAAGGTGTTGATGAGGTCGACACCAAAGTTCAGGTGAATCGATTCATCCCGCAGGATGTACTGGAACTGCTCGCCAATGCCGGTCATGCGATTCTGACGACCAAAGCTGAGGATCATCGCAAAACCACTGTAGAAGAAGATGCCTTCCATGATCACGTAGAACGCAATCAGGTTGCGCATAAATTCACGTACGCCATCTTCAGAATCAGTCGTGAAGTTCTCATCCATAATTGACGCGGTGTACTTCATCTCGAAGTTGTCTTTGGCCGCAATGGACGGGATCTCGTTATACATGTTGAAGATTTCGCGTTCGTCCAGCGCGAGCGATTCCACAATGTAGTGGAACGTGTGCGTGTGGATCGCTTCTTCAAATGCCTGCCGCAGAATATACTGCCGGCACTCGGCATTCGTGATGTGCTTGAAGATCGCAAGGACCAGGTTGTTGCCTACCAGGCTTTCACCCGTGGCAAAGAAACCGAGGTTGCGTAAGATCACCTTGCGCTCATCATCGCTGAGCGCGTCGGATTTCCAGAGCTCGATATCCGCGGCCATACCCACTTCATTCGGCATCCAGTGATTCGCACACCCATTCAGGTAGTGTTCCCACGCCCACTGATATTTCAGCGGCATTAACTGGTTCACGTCGACCGCATTACAGTTGATGATACGTTTGTCATCGACGTTCATCCGCTTATTCAGGTCGTACAAATCTTTTTTTCCTACACTGCAACAAGACATAGTTTGGTTCCTTTACGTTGTTTGTTAACGCGTTCTTTTTTACTGGCAGGCATCGCAATCGGGATCTTCGATGGAGCACTGTTTCGGTCCCGGCTCGGTTTCCCGCTGGACCTTGATATCTGATGAGGCCGAGGCGTTCTTCATCCAGCGCGGCTGGATACCTCTACGATTGATGTCCATGGTGGATTTCTCGACCGTGGTCGCTGCGAGCGAACGCAGGTAATACGTGGTTTTGAGTCCCTTTTCCCATGCCCGCATATACATCTCATGCAGCTTGGAGCCACTGGGATTTGCAAGGTACAGGTTCAAGGACTGGCCCATGTCGAGCCACTTCTGGCGACGACTGCCGCTGTCGATGAGCCACTTGGAATCAATCTCAAACGCGCACTTGTACAAGGCCCGCAGGTCGGACGGAACGCGTTCGATTTCCTGGATGGAGCCATCGAAGTACTTCAGATCGTCGATCATTTCCTGATCCCACATGCCGATTTCTTTCAAATCTTCCACGAGGTAGGGATTTACAACCGTGAACGAACCCGAGAGGTTGGATTTCGCATACAGCATCTTATACGACGGCTCAATCGACTGGTTGACACCCGTAATGTTGGAGATGGTTGCCGTGGGGGCAATCGCCATGGTGTTGCTGTTGCGCATGCCGTACTTTTGCACCGACTCGCGGACCGGTGCCCAGTCCTTGCTCATCGAGCGATCCATGTCCAGGAAACCGCCACGCTCTTCTTCGAGCATATCGATCGAGTCGATCGGGAGAATACCTTTGCTCCACAGCGAGCCGTGATAGCTTTCGTAGGCGCCGCGTTCCTTCGCCAGCTGAGACGAGGCAAGAATCGCATAGTAGCTGATGATTTCCATCGTGGTGTCTGCGAACTGTACCGCTTCAGGACTGTCGTAAGGGATGCGCTGTTGAATAAGCCCATCCTGGAAGCCCATGAGGCCCAGCCCAATCGGACGGTGGCGCATATTGGACGTACGCGTTTCAGGAGTTGGGTAGAAGTTGATGTCGATCACGTTGTCGAGCATGCGAATGGCCGTGCTCACCGTGTCCTTCACCTTTTCTTCGTCCAGTTTTCCGTCGCGCATATGCTGAGCAATGTTCACCGAGCCGAGGTTGCAGACGGCCGACTCTTCGTTGGAGGTGTTCAGGAGAATTTCCGTGCAGAGATTGGAGCTGTGAACCACACCTACATGCTGCTGCGGTGAGCGGATGTTGGAGGGATCTTTCCAGGTGATCCAGGGGTGACCGGTCTCGAAGAGCATGGTGAGCATCCGGCGCCAGAGCGTGATCGCTTCCACCTTCTTGAACAGAGAAATAGTGCCGTCTTCGACCTGCTTCTCGTACTCGAGATAGCGGTTCTCAAACTCTTTGCCGACCAGATCATGGAGATCCGGGGCGTCGCTGGGGCTGAGGAGCGTCCACTCTGCCTGTTCCTTGACCCGCTTCATGAACAAGTCGGGGATCCAGTTGGCCAAGTGCATGTCGTGTGTGCGTCGGCGCTCGTCACCCGTGTTCTTGCGCAGCTCGAGGAAGTCCTCGATGTCGAGGTGCCAGGTTTCCAGGTAGGCGCACATGGCGCCTTTGCGTTTTCCGCCCTGGTTGACTGCCACTGCGGTGTCGTTTGCGACTTTCAAGAAGGGGATCACGCCCTGGCTGCGGCCATTGGTACCCTTGATGCGTGAACCGGTCGCACGGATGTTCGTCCAGTCGTTGCCGAGGCCACCGGCCCACTTGGACAGCGCTGCATCGTCGGCGATCGTCTTGAAAATATGATTCAAGTCGTCGTCGATGGTCAGGAGGTAGCAGGAGCTGAGCTGCGGATGGCGCGTTCCTGCATTGAACAGGGTCGGCGTGGAAGACATGAAGCGGAAGGTGCTGAGCAGGTTGTAGAACTCCAGCACGCGCTCGTTCTTGTTTTCGCCTTCATTGATCGACAGCCCCATGGCCACGCGCATGAAGAAGAACTGCGGGGTTTCCATGAGATCGTCCACATCCTTGAGCAGGTAGCGGTCGTAGACCGTTTGCAGACCCAGGTAGTTGAACTTGTTGTCCCGATCCGGATTCAGGCCGGCCGACAGTTTGTCCAGGTCGAAGCGCAGCAGCTGTGGGGACAAAGTGTCGCAATCCACGCCGCGCTTGATGTAGCTCTTGAAGCCTTCGCGATAGGTCGCGTCAAATTCGTAAGGAGGAACGCCTTCGCCGAAGACTTCCTTGTACAGGTTGCGGAGCAACAGCTTGGCCGCAACGAATCCATAGGCGGGATCTTTTTCAAGCCGCTGGCGAGACGCCAGCATCATGGCCTGTTCGATTTCTTCGATCTTGATGCCGTTGTATATGGAGTTGATGACTTCTTCCGCCATCTCCTGCCAGTTGCAGATTTCCTCGTAGCCCACGCAGGCCTTCAAGAGGGTGCGACGGATTTTCTGTGCATCGAGTACTTCCGTGCTGCCGTCGGGCATGGTGATGCTCATCACGGCCTGCGGCTTGCCATTGGCATCCACTTCGCCACGGAGTGCACGCCCACGCTTGCGGGCCTCACGGTAAACAATGTAGCGACGAGCTACCGCATAGTGCTCGTGATGCATGAGCTGGTTCTCGACGGCATCCTGGATCAATTCGATTTCCAGCTGCTCACCGCGAACCGCACGGGAAACCACATCGCGAATGACGCTTTCGGTAACCTTGTTGACTTCGGATTGATCGCCAGCGCTCAAGTTGGCGTGATCGGCAATTTCGCGCTCGGCAGCAAAAGCTTTCGAAACGGCCACCCGGATGAAATCCGGCTGAAAGGACAGGGTGCGGCCATCACGCTTGCGCACTTCAAATTCGTTATAGGTCAAAGGATCGATGTCATCCAGAACCAGTTGCCGCTTGGTATCGTTGCTAATCATTATTCTTCAAATCTCCTGCACACACATTTGTAGTTACACTATTTACCCATCCAGCCCGGAGGCCCCGATTACTCCAACCGCTCGGCACGGCAGCTGGGGTCGACGACCACTCAGCTTTGCTGCATAGGGTTCCGTGGAACCGCTCTGTCGGGCCTTATATGGATTTAGAATATATAGCTATATCCATATAACTGCCGACTTGTGGCGGGGCTCCAAAACCTTTAAAATAGGTGAGGATACCCTCGCTACAGCGTTTGGAGACTAAACACTACATGTGGTGGGGGTGTCAACCCTGTATTACTACATTTTGATGGGGAAAATGTAGCCATACCATATGTAGTGGTGTTTGCCGATTCGAATTGTGCTGTTTTTAGATTGACGAATGTCTGCTTGAGATCTGTTAGCAAGCTGTTGGTAAGCTGTTAATAAGTGGGCAATGGCGTCCGCTGACGTGTGTTCCCAATATCTTTTCCCGCAGGGGCTGGGCCAATCTACTTTTCCTCCCGGGCAATTTTTTCAGCATGAATCCGTTGTTCAAAATATCCTCCTGCCCGGTCTGGTGTATCTTGCAGGCATGTTTCCGCAGAATCCGATCACGTTATGAAGACTACCAGGGTGGCATACATCAAAATCGCATGGATCAGTGTGCTCGTCGGTCTGTGTGCCGCGACCGGAAGTCGTGCCGATTTTCGCGATGATATCGGCCTGACCCGTCTGCTGATCGAACTCGCGGCCAACGCCCCGTCGGGGTCGGATATCAAAATTTCACAGGTGGAAGCTTTTTCACTGGGTTCGTACTATCCGGATGGATCCAGTCCTGACTTCGCGGGCCAGGTGTTCATTGATCAGTCGAATCTCTCGACCGCACCCTCGGGTCACGCTTCGAATGTCGGGCGCGTGCTCTATGGCGGGAGCCTGGGGGTTGCTCCAGGCATTCGAGATGTGGATTCGTATGAGGCGACCGATTGGTACAGTCGCATACTCATGCGTTCAGACAACGGCTTCCTCGGTGCGCCGCTCGTGGAAAGCGCGGCTATTCAGAATCATAGCTGGGTGGCCAGTCGAACCGGCGATGATGTGCCGGTTGGCGTGGCGATAAAAATCATTCGCCTCTTCGACTACCAGATCGCTAGAGACCATGTGGTGTCGGTGGTCAGTCTGCATAACGATCCGAATGAACACGTGCCGGATCTGCTCTCTCATAATTACAACGCCATCACCGTCGGCAAAACCTCTGGCGTTCACAGTTCCGGCGGCACGCTCTTTGATGGCGTGGGCCGCGTGAAGCCCGATCTGGTCGCGCCCGCGGAGAGTACGAGTTTTGCCGTGCCCATGGTCTCGGGTGCTGCAGCGATCCTGCTTGAAGAGGTGGAGGCACATCCTGCACTTGCCGATGCCGGGCGCCCGACGGTCATCAAAGCGCTCTTGATGGCGGGTGCGACCAAGCAGGAGTTTTCGCGCTGGACCAATCAAACCTCGCCGCTCGATCCGGATGTGGGCGCGGGGGAGTTGAATGTGTACAACAGTTATCAAATCCTCCACGCTGGCGAACAGGATTTCATGCCCGATGCCGAAGTCACCCTCACCGGTTGGGATTACGGGGTCGTGGGCGAGGAGCGCACCAACCATTACTTCATGACCATCCCGGCAGATCATGTGGTCCTGGAATGTTCCGCCATGTTGGTGTGGAATCGTCGCATTATCGATACCGATCCGGGCCCGGTGTTCGAGGCCGATGTCGACTTGCCGGACCACGACCTGTTGCTGCATGAAGCCCGGGATTTCGAGGTCATCAGCCTGCTGAATAACAGTCGCAGTCGCACGGATAACGTTGAACATATTTATCATCGGACGCCTTTGGAAGGGGGGCTTGCCTTATCCGTGGCATCACGAACGGGCGGAGATTATGCCATTGCCTGGCGGATGACCGTTGTTCGACGAGCAGCCATTCGGTCTATCGAGCCTTCCGGTGAAGGCGCCGCCATCCATGCGGAAGTGGAGACCGGCCTGGCGTATGCCTTGCAGGCTAGCGATGATTATTCAAACTGGGTCAGCCTGGGCGGTGAAGTCGCGGGTGATGCTGAGGTGATTCTGCGCGACGCCCGACCTTTTGTTTCATCACGCAGCTACCGCGTAGCCATGGTGTACTAGCAGGAGTTGTTACGCGATGCGCGGCGGGCAAGTTCCTCTGCGACGGAGCGCGACACACGTTTCAGCAGTCGTCATCATCAATCACGGACATGATCGCCAGAAAGATAAACGTTCCTGCCGCGGTGCCAACAATATCCGCCGGGATGGTGATTCCGTAGAGGAGTTGTCGGCTCGCAAGTATTGCGTGCGAGCGCTCATCCCAATTGAATAGGCAATCGGCCTGTGAGGATTGCACCGGTCCATTGGCTTCGCTGCGATAGGTGACCCAAACCTTGCCTTCTTCACCCGTTGGTTGAATCACAATTAAATCGTTTGCATCACCGAGGAGCTCATCGGGCTGATCACTGGGTGCCGCTCGCGGGTGATCGTCGAGGCGGAGTGATACCGGTTGTGTGCGATTTGGAAGATGGCTGGACTTCAATCGACCTTCCTTCAGGAAGGCCTTGCCGCGTTTGCTGTCGGTCGGAAGGTAGAGATAGATCATGCGGTTGCGGTGCCCGGGCTTCTCAACCAGGAGGTCGTAGCTGACAAGGATCTGGTGGCCTTTCGTCGCCTCGTACTCCAGGGTGACACCCGCGGGGTAGGCGGTCGCGGAACCGCGCTGGTACGCGACTTCCTGATGCTGCGAGGCGTAGTTTTTGTTCGCCTCGTGCCACTTTTGGGTGGCGCATCCGGTGACGCTTAAAATGAGTAGTAGGCAGGCAAGTGTTTTGACCATGATTTCTCCCGTTGATCTGAGTATACGACGCGGGTTTGTGAGAGTCAATCGGTCGAAAAGGCTACCCGTCGGCTGGGCTTACCTTGCGCAAGCCCATTGCCACGCAGGCCACCCAGGACATGACCTTGATCTCGCCCTGGTCCAGTGCAGCTTCTACTTCCGCCCGGCTGAGGAGGAGCAACTCCTGCTCCTCGAGGTCATCCTGGACTTCGCCGCCGACGTACCGGCAATCGCGGGCGAGGTAAAAGTGGCCGGTGCCGCATCCCCGATTGGCGTCGGCCGGGAAGGCGCCGAGTGACGTCCAGTCGTCCGATTGGTATCCCGTTTCTTCTTGCAGCTCCCGCTTGGCTGTTTCGAGCGGATCTTCACCTGGCTCGAGATATCCTCCCACCGGGGCAAGGGCGGTTCCTTCAATGGCGTACTTGGTCTGACGGAAGAAAAGGTAGGCATGCTCCGGGGTAATCGCAACCACGTTGATGAAATCCGGGCTGATCACCCAAGGCCAGTCGGGGATGATGGTTCCGTCGGGTAGCTCTACCTCGTGCTCTTCGACCCGAAGGAATTTCCCGCAGTCCAACAGGTCGCGTCGACGATTCGTTTTCCAGGGCTTCACGCGCTGCGTGCTTTCATCCAGTTGGTGCCGAGCAGGAGAATGATCAAGACCGTCGCCGTCAGTTGCGCGATCAGCTGAACTCCGGAGAAGCGGGTGAAAAAGATGACCAGACTGGCCGCGAGCAGGGGGATCCGCCATGTTTGTGTCAATCGAGTAAAGGCGAATCCGGTCATGCTGGCTGCGAGGCCAGTGATCGCAACCAGGGCGGTCGCGACATTTGCAATGATCGGTCCGATGGCGGCGGGACTTCCGTCGACTTGCAGCATGATCAACTCGGGTCGCAGCACGAAGGCATAAGGGAGGGCGAAGCCGACCAGGGCAAAGCGGAAGGCCGCAAAGCCGGATTTCATCGTGTCCGATTTCGCGATTGCCGCCGCCGTGTAAGCGGCCAGCGCCACGGGGGGCGTGACCATCGACATCATGCCGAAGTAAAAAATGAACAGGTGAGCCGCAAGGGGTGCGGTGCCGAGCATCGGGAGGACCGTACCGATCAAGGTCGCCATGAGCAGGTAACACACCGCCGATGGCAAGCCCATGCCCAGGATGATCGTTGAAACCATCATCAGGACAAGCGCGAGCAGGGTGCTGTTCTGCGCCAGGGGCTGGATGGCGTTTGGCAGCTTGGTTCCGACACCGGTGAGGTAAACGATGCCGAGGATGATGCCAACGCAGGATGCGGCGGCGATCAGAGTGACCCCGCTGCGTGCGGCGCGAATCATCGCCGCGAAAACACCTTTGAGATTCACGCGAGTAGACGAGCTGAAGGCGCTCAGGGCCAGAATGGCCACCAGAGCCCAGCTGACGGAGAGGAAGGGGGTGAAGCCTTTAACCAGCAGCGCAATCAGGATGACGAAGGAGCTGAAGAAAACGACGCCCTGAAATGGATGCATATCCGAAAGGCCTTCGGCATCCGGAGGTTCCGTTCCCGCGCCAATTTTTTTCGCCTGAAAATGCACGCTCAACAGGAGGGCGATATAATAAAGGACGGCGGGGATGATCGCGGCACGAATGATTTCGAGGAATTTCACTTCCGGCTCGACCATTTCGAGCATCATGTACGCCCCCGCGCCCATGATCGGCGGCATGAGGGCGCCGCCTGAGCTCGCGGCCGCCTCGACCCCGGCTGCGGTTTCCGGCTTGAAGCCCGCGCTTTTCATGAGCGGGATGGTAAAGGTGCCGGTGGTCGCGGTGTTGGCAACCGCGCTTCCGGATAGCGAGCCCATCAAGCCGCTGCTGAGGACCGCCACTTTCGCCGGACCTCCGGGGCTTTTGCGGAAAATCCGTCGTGCGAGGTTGATAATATAGCCCGTGGCCCCGGTCTCTTCGAGCAGGGTGCCGAACAACACAAACAGGAACACGTAGAGGAACATGACCCGGAGGGCGATGCCGAAGACGCCGTTCTGGATAAAGGTCTGGCTGACCACCCGTTGCCAGTCGAAGCCGCGATGGGGGAAGAGCCAGTCCGGCATGCTCGCTCCGAAGAATGCGTAGAGAATGAAGATCCCGCAGAGGATCGGCAAGGTCCAGCCGATCGTGCGGCGCGTCGCTTCGAGGACCAGGATGATCCCGATCAGGCCGACAGCAAAGTCCATCGGTACTTCGCTGCCTGCACGATCGCCGAGTTTGCTTCCGCCGGTCCAGAAAGCCGCCGTTCGGGGCTCATTCTGAATGCAGACATAACCAAACGCAAAGATCACCAGCAGGCATAGGACGACATCCACAAGGCGAATGGCCACGTTCTCTTTGGCGCGCAACAGGAAGGGGCGTTGGATGAACACCAGAATCAAGCCAAGCATGCTGAAGATCGCAAGGTTCGGCGTTTGATCCAGAATCGTTGTGTTCACCCCGAAGAGGGTGAACACGCAGAGAAAGACCGCGAGGACCTTGTAGGTGGCTTGGAGTCCCTTTTCCATGGATACTATTCGAGTGCGTCAGGTAGTGTGCCGGGATCGGATCACCCGGGGCGAGGCCTATTGTTCAGGCCAGATGCCGATTTCTTTGTAGTACTTGATCGCACCCGGATGGAAAGGGGTGCCGACATTCTTGATCACATTTTTTGGATTCAAGGCTTTGCCCGCCGGATGGCGTTCGGCGATCTTCGTCCGGTTTTCATACATGATCTTCGTGAATTGATAGACCGTGTCGTCATCGATATTCGCATGGGTCAGCAACTGCATGTTGCCGACGTTGATCCCGGTCAGATCGGTGTCGAGGTCGGTGTAGGTCCCGGCGGGAATCGGAAGCGTGAAGTAGAAGGGGTACTGCGCTTCGAGTGTCGCCGCTGCCTCGGTAGTAATCGGAATAAAGCCAATGTCCATGGTTGAACAAGCCTGGGTGACCGCGCCGATTGGAATGGCGCCGCCCATGAAGGCTGCATCGGCTTTGCCGTCAGACAGCATGTCAACCGCTCCGCTGTACGGGGCATTCTGCTCCGTCAAATCCTCGTAGGCAATACCGTGTGCTTTGAGGAGCGGCTTCAGGAAGAAGTCAAAACCCGCACCGGAAGGTCCCAGGACGACGCGTTTGCCCTTTAAGCCTGCAATGGTTGTGATGCCCGAGTTCTTGGGCGTAATGAAGACGCCAATATTCGGAGCGATGGTTGCGACCGCCCGAATGGCATACGGTTTATCCCAACCCTCGCCCTTGACCGCAAAATAGGAAATCGCCGCATTGGCCATGCCAAATTGAATGTCACCCGCTTCGAGACGGCGGATATTTTCCTTGGTGCCCTTCGTGGCTTCGGCCGAGATCACCCAGTTGAGGTCGCCCTTGCCCGCATCGACCACCGTCGAAATGGCTTCGCCGACCGCGGTGAAGGTTCCGCCCGGAGTGGCCGTGCCGATACCGACAAATTTGCGCTTGCCTTGGGCGGTCGGCTTTTCACCGCCCCCTTCGCCACCTGCGGGTGCTTTGCTGTCGCCGCAGCCGCTCAGCAGGGTGGCCACGATGGCCAGGCTTATACTCGTTCCTACCTGTTTAATAAATGTCATGATCTACTCCGTGGATTAAGGCCGCATGGTACGCACCCGCTCAGGCTTTGGCAAATATGCCTTTGTTGTAAATTCTACTGGGTGACCGCGCCGTTTCTGTGGTTAAAATTCGAGTTATCATGAAAAAAATTATCAGCACGGATGACGCACCCCAGGCCATCGGCCCCTACAGCCAGGCCGTTGAAGCCGGAAACACCGTATACCTGTCAGGTCAGATCCCCATCGATCCCGCTACCGGCAAGGTGGTTGAAGGTGGAATCGCCGAGCAGACGGAGCAGGTGATGAAGAATATCGGGGCCGTCCTCGCCGCCGCCGGCTGCAGCTACGCGGATGTGGTCAAATCCACCTGCCTGCTGGCCGACATGGCGGACTTTCCGGTCTTCAACACGATTTACGGGGCATGCTATCCGGAAGAACCGCCGGCACGCGCCACCTTCGCGGTTAAAGGACTCCCGCTCGGCGTGCTGGTCGAAGTCGATGCGATCGCAGTGAAGCCGGAGCAGGAATATCAGTACTAATCGTCATCCGGTTCACGTTGTCGCCCCGCACTGAAGGGTAGCATCATCATGCTCCTCTCCCGCACGCTCCGCCTCTTCCTCGACAGCATCGGCCGTCGGGACGAGTACGAATATTATCTTAAAAAGTTTCACGAGCTGGAGGCTCCGTACTTTGCCGTGATCTGTCCGAGCGCGGAAGTCGTGGAGCAAGCCGACGATCTGCTCTTCTTTGATCTTCAGTTGCTGTTGAAACTCGACCTCAAGGCCGCATTGTTGCTGTGGGGAAGTCATGCCGAGGCGGCTCGAGCCAAGCTTGAGGCTCATCCCGATCTATTCAGCTTCACGGAGTCACCCGGGCGTATTCACGTCATCGATCGGGCAGGGCAGGACCTGATCGATGCGCTTTCCGGATTGCTCCCCGGCGCAACCCGGCGCCTCCACCTCCTGCGGATTGCCGGCGAGCTGCGGGATGCTTTCGACTGTCCGGTCAACTTTCACTACACGCATCGAGGAAACGATCACGAACTCCGCGAAAGCGATCAGGCCTTTGCCGCGATGGCGGTGGGCGTGCTCGAGCGCTTTCCCGGCACCCATATTTCCATCAGCTCGCCGCGGGCCTTGCTGGAGGAGATGTTCACCGTCAAGGGCCATGGAACCAATATCCGTCGCGGCAGTCACATCTTCGCCGCGACATCCACCTCAGATGTGGATCTGGTTCGCCTCGCGGAGCTCTTCGACGATGGCTTCGGTAAAGTGTTGAAGCCGGGTACGCATTTCGATGCCGTTTCCCGCTTCTATATGGAAGAGGAGTATCGCGGTGCCGCGTTGCTGGAGTCCCATCCAGCCGGCCACTATTTGTCCAAGTTTGTCGTCAGTCGCCAGGCCCGCGGCGAAGGTCTGGCCCAGGAACTCTGGGAGGAAGCCTGTCTGTACAACCCCGCCATGTTCTGGCGCAGTCGACATAACAACCCCATCAACGCCTGGTACGAAAAGCATGCCGACGGCTATCAGCGCGGTCCCCAGTGGAATGTCTTCTGGCGGGGCATCGAGCCGGAGCATGTTTCCGGCCTGATCGACTACTGCCGCAAGCGCCCCGCAGATTTCGTGGAATAAGCGTTAATCCGCCACCCGCATCGCCTCGAAGCACATGGAGAGGCTCTTCAGGTTGTCTCGCGCGTTGTTAAACGGCTGCCGATCCTCTTCAATCGCACAGACCAACTCACCCATGGTGCCCTGAAATCCGCTCTCGAACCAGTTGCCTTCCAAAGCCGGATACGCAGCCCCCGCTTCGGTCCATAAGCCTACCTGTTGCTTGTTCAGCTCCGGACCCCAGGCGCGGAGCGTACCTTTCTCCCCGCAGATGATCGTCCGGTCTTCCTGGCCGTGCACAACATGGGCGTTGAGCGACATCCGCACCTGTACCCCGTCGAAGTCCATCATCACCTGAGCGAGAAAGGGCGGTTTCATCTGCTGGAATTGCGTACGCATCACCGATGCATGCAGGGCCGTCGGTGTACGCCCACCGAGAAACGCATTCGTGATATCGAACCAGTGAATACCGAAGTCGTAGAGGAGCAAATGGTGAATGGCTTCAAAGGGCGTCCCGGCCGTCCACGTATGATCCCACTGGAGGTTAAAATCGATGCTGGAGATTTGGCCGATGCAGCCCTTGCGGATCGCCGCGTTGATCCAGGCGAAGTGGGGCGCCCAGCGACCGTTTTGATTCACCGCAAGTTTAACGCCCTTTGCATCCGCACGATCGCAAAGGCGGCGACCCACATCGAGATCTTCGACGAAGGGTTTCTGGCTCAGGATGTGTTTCCCGGCATCGATGGACGCTTCCAGGATGGCGACACGCGGGTCGGGATGAGTCGCCGCATCGATGATTTCGATGGCGTCATCCTTCAGCAGTTCCCGGTAGTCTGTATACACCTTCGCATCCGGGTTGTACGCATCCCGTCGCGCGGTTGCCCGGGTAAGGTCGCTGTCGCAGAAGGCCGCGACTTCGAGCCCGAGCACCTGGTAAGCATCCAGGTGGTACGTGGTAATACCCCCGCAGCCGATCAGACCGATTTTCGGCCGGTACGCCTTCGCGATCGGCGGGCGGTAGTCCAATTCTGGCGCCGGAATGGCGTTCGCATCCGATATTTTATCCATGCCATATGCGTCGGACATTAAATCTGCTCCTTTAATAGCCGGCGCAGGACGGGGACGACCTGGTCGGATCCGTAATCGAGATGGATCGGGTCCACCCGCATCCCCGCGTCAACCAGGCGTTGAATACACGGTCCATAGGAATCACGCGTCTCGTCCCAATTCTTTGAGCCCCAGACGCAGGCGCCCAGTGCATCACCGCCGTAGATGTTCGGCGCTTCCTCGCGGGAAGGGGAGCACGGCTTTTGATGTGTGCGCGCGTGAATCGTTTCGGGCTCCGCCTCGAGCACCTGCTTGACGAGATTGAGATCCCCGAGAGCCGCTGCCATGAAGAGATCCACGCAGGCTCCGCGTTCAATCAGCCGTCGGCAGACCGTCGGCTGGTTCAGCTGCCATTGTGACGGGGTCGATCGACGGTCCTCGTCCAGTGCATCGATTTCCGCGCCGTGATCGAGCAGAAGGTCCGCGATTTCGGGCTTGGCCACTTCAGGGTGAAAGGTCCGGAGATGGTCAATGGTTCCCGGATCGCCCGCGAGAAAGAGATCCCGGAATTCGTGTGCCCGGTTGCGGATCTCTTCCGGCGTCATGATACCAGAGGGAGGGTGCGTTTCAGGCGTGCGCTCTGCACGGCGGTGTCCACGATCTGCTGTCCGATGCGGGATATTTCCGGCGAGAGTGGCCCCCCGATGGGACGCGCATGCGCGAGGCAATCGAGCACATACGGGATCGCCCCGCTCTGCTCGCCCACGAGCTCGTCAACCGGCAGGTCTTCTCCGGTGGGGTGGGCCTCGTTTTGCAGGCGCACGGTGGTCTCGCAATCATAACTGCTGAGGGTACCTTCACTGCCTTTGATCACGAAGCCGCATTTGGGTTGAGGCTGCTGGATCCAGGGATCGGAAAAGGTGCCCCAGCGGGTTTCAAATTTTGACAGCCCGCTTGGGTAGCGACACAGGGTGATGCTGTGTTCGTCGACCTCCAGACTATCCGGTTCATCGCACATGCAGGTCACTTCGATGGGCGCCTTCCCGTCCTGGTACCAGGTGCCGAGCGTCGTTCCGTAGCCCAGGTAATCCAGCAGCGATCCACCGCCACGGGCCTGCTTATAGAACCAGCTCTCAGCCTTCATCTCCGTCGTGGGGCGAACCTCGATCTTGTCGGCGGTATGATACAGCGGCCCGCGATTGCCATCGTAGAAATGGACCTCCTGCACCGTGCCGATATGCCCTTCGTCGATCAGTCGTTTGGCGGTGACATGTGAAGGGTACCAACGCAGCGGCCAGTTGATCGCGAGCTGCCTTCCGGTGCCCGCCATAGCCGCGATCATCCGGTCCGCTTCCGCCACGGATGCGGCGAAGGGTTTTTCGAGGAGCAGGTGAACCCCATAGGGTGCTATCTTTTCCGTCCAGTCGCCGTGCTCAGAGGCGGCGGGGCAGAGAATGACCAGGTCCGGTTTGGTCTGCTCCAGACAGGCTTGGTAATCCGTGAACACCTGGTTTGTGGAGAGGCCGAAATTGCTCGCCGCGGTTTGCATGCGTTCCGGCTGTTCGTCGGAAATCCCAACAATTTCGGCGTGGGGGTGGTTGAAAACCTCGCGGAGGAGGTCGCCCATATGAAAGTGGTCGAAGTTAATGCCTGCTATGCGCCATGTCTTGCTCATGCTGGGCGTTCCGAAGGGTTATTCTGCGTCGTCTTCCCGTTCCCCGTTCCCGGTCAGGGTCGGCGTCGGAATGCCTTGCTGCTCGAATTTCTGAAGGACGGATTTCATTTTCACGGCTTCATCAATGCGGCTGCTCACCGTCAGTTCACGAATCAGCTCTTTCAAGTGCTGGCTGTAGGTCTCCTTGACCGACGACAGGGACTGGTTGCGTGCGGCATTAAGCTTGGCCCGTTGCTGCGCGGCCATCGCCATGATCACCCGGACGGTTGCGGGGACATCCTGGCGCGGGCGGGCGGGCAAGGTGCCTTCAGCCTGGATCCGCGTGAGCTCGTCGTCCACCGCGACCACGATGTCGAGGATGCCGTTGCGTTGTCCCTGGTTCTTTACCTCGTGCAGATCGCTGGTGTAGCCCTTGGCGATGCGGTTGAGTTCGGTTAAATACGCGGCGTCCGCCTGTGTGATGGTCGAGGCGAAGCGATCGCGCAGGGTGATGTACTCCGCGGGCCATTCCTCTCGCGGGGGCTCCGTGGTGACCACGCTGGGCTTCGGAGGTTCCGGGGTGGGATTGTTGATCAGTTCCTGGCGCTGCCGGTTCGCCTGTTCGAGGGCCTTCGGTTCGAGCGCGGCCGCGAGCGCTTCCCGGCGATCCCGGCTTTCCACTGCGAGCGGGCCTGCGTAATGACGATAGATGTTCATCGCGCTGATATAATCATCATCCAGCAGTTCTGTAGCCGCCTCGTCTTTGAGGCTCTCGATTACCGCCGCGATGGCATCCTCATGTCGTTGAATCATCCGATCGAGTTCGGTCTGTGCTTTCCCTTCGTACGAGGTGTTCGCCGTCTGATCGACCACATCTTTGAAGTGATCGATCACGCCCGGGAGGTCGTCCGCGTGGGTGCGGGCATAGTCCAGTGCAGACTGGTATAAGGCACCCGCTGCAACCTCCTGTTGCTGTTCGGCTTTTTGGGTCTGTTTCTTCTGGAAAAGTTGCAAGCCGCTGATGGCTGCGCCTATCACACCCAAGGCGATGAGAATGCTGAGGATGGCAAGGGGCGCACCGCTTTTTTTAGGAGCGGTGTGCGAGTGCGTATGTTGCTGGTGCAGCACTTCCTTGTTCACCGTCACGACCCGACCGGTCTGCTGCCGTTGTGCCTGCGGCGCCTGGGTAGCGGCCTTCGGGGCGTCGAATTGCGGATTGTAGGCAACCGTACTCAGGACCTCCGGAGGGATAATCACTGCGGGAGAGCGTCGCTCCATGGCGCAGGTGATGTCATGCATGACCTCCGGCCAGGTTTGCTGGCGATGCGCGGGGTCCTTGGCCAGCATGCGTTGAATCATCCGTACCGTGGCGGCACTCACTGAAGCCGTTATCGCGCGCGGGTCGGCGAGCTGGGCTTCCACCTGCAGATCGAGCACCTGATGGGGGGTGTAGCCTGCATCGCCGAAGGGCAGGGTGCCGGTCAGCATATGCCAGATCATGCAGCCCAGTGAATAAATGTCGGTGCGGCAGTCGAGATTGGCCTCGGCGTTGGCCTGCTGGGGCGAACAATAATTGGGGGTGCACATGTTTTCCATCTCTTCCCCGCCCTGCTGGGTGTGGATGGTCTTTACGAGGCCGAGGTCGACGACTTTAACCGTGCCATCCTCATCGATGAGGATGTTGTCCGGCTTGATGTCCCGGTGGATCAGTCCGGTGCGTTCATTGGCGTAGCCGAGGGCCTCGGCCACACTGTAGGCGACTTTGAGGCTGTCTTCTTCGGAGATGGTCCCTTTGCGATCGATCCAGTCGCCCACGCTGTAGCCCTTGACGTATTCCATGGCGAAGAAATAGACACCCTCTTCTTCACCAAAGTCGTAAACCGAAACAATGCCCGTGTGTTTGAGCTGGGCCGCGGCCTTGGCCTCGGCTTTAAACTGTTCAACATCCGCGGGATTGTTGGCGAGCTGGTCGGTGAGGATCTTGATCGCGACCAGACGGTCCAGCGAAACCTGGCGGGCCATATAGACCGAGCCCGCGCCGCCTTCCCCGATCTGCTCGAGAATTTCAAAACCTGCTATAACCTGATTACTCATGAAATTACGTGGAAAATGCCCTCTGTCCTTAAATCGATTACCCTTCCGTATCGCTGGTGAAGGATCAACCAAAAAAGACGACCCCGGACCGCCCCTCCTTAGGTGATTTTGTCAGGAATGTTGCTTGAGACCGGATCGGGCCGCTGATGTGGGCGAGTCCCTTACGCGACTCCGGCGATCATTCCCCGTAAAGCTGGCTGAAATCCTGAATCAGGTGGTCGACCTGACCGCGGCATCGTTCGATGCGTTCAGGCCAACTGTGTCGGGTGATGCCGGTATACAGCACCGGAGTGAGGCCGGCATTGCGTGCGCCGATGTGCTCGCTGGAGCCGCCATCGCCGACAAAGAGCGCCTCATGGGCCTCGACGCCCAGGCGTTCCAGGCCGACTCGGTAGATCGCGGGATCCGGCTTCACGAGGCCGACCTCGCAGGAGAAGACTACGGTGTCAAACAGGTGGGCAATCGGGGACTGCGCCCATCCCGTGGTCTCCGCGACATCCGCGTTGCTGATGAGGCCGATTTTCACCCCGTGTGATTTGAGCCGGGTCAGCTGGTCCACGGTTTCCGGTGGGATGATCGCCAGCGCGCGTTCAAAGCGACGAATGCGTATGGCGGTGACCTCCTCGATGCGACTGAGCGGGACGGCGGCGTCGAAGTGGTGCACGAGCGAGCGCATGATTTCAACCGGGTCGGTCAGGGCGCCGGACAAGCGTTCGGGAGAACGGTCGAGGAGGAGTTCGTTCCAGGCCACGCGGTCGATGCCCAGGCTGACTGCCGTGTCCGGATATTCGCGGACCCAGCCGACGCTGACGAGCGTGTCGAAGAGGTCGAAGAAGACGGCTTTGTAGTTGTGGATGATCATACTGTACTTTTACTCCGCTCGTAGCATGGCTGTCGTCAGTTCTGGATCCATCCGAAGCTGCGATGCCGCCGCGGCTGAGGGCAGGTTCGCTACGCTATTTCTCCACCGGCACCACAATGCCCCGCATGATGATGTTCTGGCAAAACACAAAGATGATAAAGGTCGGGATCGCGGCGATGATCAGGGACGCGTACATCACGCCCTGACCGCTGCGTTGCTGGAGTTGGAACAGCCAGACCATCAGCGTCCACATTTTTTCGCTCTGGCAGATCAACAGCGCAAACATGAAGTTGGAATAGGCTGCCGTAAATGCGCTCAGTGCAATCACCGCGAGGATCGGCTTGGAGAGGCTCATGGTAATCGTCCAGAACATCGTCCATTCGCCCGCGCCGTCCATCTGCGCGCTTTCATAGAGCTCTCCGGGCAGGGAGTCGAAAAAACCTTTGAGCAGGAAAATAGAATATCCGTGCGCCATGCCGGGGAGGATGAGGGCTGCGAAGGTGTTCAGCATATTGAAATCCCGCAGCATGAGGAAGACCGGGATCTGCGTGACCATCGGCGGAAAAGCCATGGTCAACAACATGAACAGGAGCAGCTTGTAGGTGTTCGGCAGCCGATATCGGCTCAGCGCGTATGCCGCCATGGGGTTGACAATGAGCGCGGTGAGCACCGCGAGCAGGCAGTAGATAGCGGTATTGAAAATGCCGCGACCGTGGAGAACCATGTAGTCGAGGACGGTTTTGTAATTGCGCGTCGTAAACTCGTTCTGCATCGCTCCGCTGCCGCCCGGTAGCTGACGGTGAAGGTCCTGCTGAGGAGGCTTTATTTCCAGCGGACTCGTGTAATGCGTGCTCCAGGATTCATTCAGTTCGTCGAGCGAGTGCTGCGCTAACACGGCATCGCGAAACATGAACTCTACGGAATGCACGCGCAAGTGGGTCGTATCCGGTAGGTGGGTGGTGCCGGTTTCCGGGTCGGTCCAGCCGGCGAGAAAGCTATCCCAATCGCTCAGGGCTACCCCTTCGGTGGGCGGTTCGTCGAACAGGGCAATATCGGTAAAGCGTTCATAGCTCGTCTGGTAGTTTCTGTTGACCACGTCGATATGCTGGTACTTACGCAGCAGGAATTCCTGGTAGGCGGGGGTCG
>JBLIND010000084.1:0-18933 GCA_047639095.1 Candidatus Omnitrophota bacterium
TAAATCGCGTAACGTGAATAGCTCGCTCAGGCCTTGGAACCTGCAAGCCCCGGTGGGCTGGGCTTCGCTGAAATTACTGCCCGTGGTCCGTATACGTGTAGCCAATTTCGTACGCATCGAGGTTGCTCGATCATTGGATCGCTTCCGTAAAGCGTTTCGATGCCATAGGCCTCACCGGAATGGCTGTTGAAGATCTGTCCCCCAGAGTACAAGCGCAGGATAGGTAAAAGCCTTCCTGCAAAGGAGCCTCAGCGACTAGAGCAAGTTGGCGTTACCTGCCCCCCCAGCGCACAAGCCGTAGGACCGGTAAAAGCCTACCTGTGATTCCGTCTTGGTTTTCTCATGGGTTCTCCAGTGTTCGGGCGGGTTAATCATGGAGAACCCCTGCCTGACCGCCAACTTTTTTGGCTCCGTTTTCCGGGGCTACCGCCAGGCCGAATGGGCCTATTGTCGCAACCACTTCCTGCAGAGATAAGGCCGGCGCGGTTCTAAACCATCGGTCCACGGCTGAGGACAGCCATGCTACGAAAAAATGTCAGCTGGCGACGGCGGCTTTCATCTTCGCGAGGCCGGTTTTGGCGACTTCTTCGGCGGGCTGTTTCCAGTATTCCTTATTGAACAACTCGAGCGACAGGACGGGGCGGGCTCCGGTGGCGTTTAAATAACCGAAAATCGTCTTCAACGGGGCAACCCCATCGCCGGGATACACGCGGTCTGCATCGTTAATCGTGTCATTGGGAATATCCGGATAGTCGTTCATGTGCAGGACCTGCATTGCGGGCGCGCCGACCCCTTTTAACCCGACAAAAGCCGAACCGCCTTTATAGATGTGATACACATCCGCGAGCAGACAGGCCGATGGATGTCCGCTCTCGAGGACCACGAACATCGACTCTCCCAGGCGGCTGAAATTTTTGCTGAAGCCCCATACTTCCATCTGCGGCACCACGCCGGTCTGATCCCCCAGCTCGAGCAGGGCGCGATACCGCTCCGCCGCTTTCCATAAATCCAGCCCGGGCTCCTTGGTCGCCCCGACCGGTGGGGCCGCAATGCGTTTGCCCCCGATTTGCGCGAGGAGGCCCATATCCTTCTTCGCAGTTTCCAGACCCGCGGCACGTTCGGCATCATCATCCACAATCCACTTGGCAAAACCGATAGCGCTCTCGACGGTCATGCCATGGTCTTCAATGCGCTTCTTGAGATCCTTCAGGGATTTCCCCGCTTCAACGTAGTTGTTCAGATCCCCCATCCACGGCTCGATGGCGTCGTAGCCAGCTTTTCCCGCGAGATCGATCTGCTGTTCTATGTCCAGCTTCTGGCCGCGCACGGTGCTCATGTTCAGGCAAAAGCGCCAGGGCTTCGGGCTGGCGGCCTCGTGGTGCGCCGCCGAAGCCGTTTGCAAAAGCGGTTGTGTAAGCAAGCCGGTTGCCGCAGCCGTACCGGTCATTCCCATCCAAGATCTACGCGTAAGTTCCATTGGTCATCCTTCGTTAAACATTCGGCGCTGAGTCTACATGCAAGCCTGAAGAGAAACAGCTTAAAATGTAGCCTCCACTTTGCTAGGACAACATCCATGGAACGACCTAACCAGTACTTGGAGCTCGAAGCGGCTCATATCATCCAAACAGTCGACCGGCTGCACAGCCGGATCACGGAACGCTTTCCCGAATCCGGCCTGAGCGGCGTTTGCGAGCAGCTGACGAACATTGCACGCAAAGCCCACCACCGCAGTCAGGCCATCCGACAACCCATTATGTGGGTGCGCATCTCCGGCGCCTTGCTCATCGCATTCGTCGCGATCGGCATCATAGCCACCCTGGTCACCATCAGCCCCCAGGCCAGCGGCCTCGGATTCTTTGAGTTCATCCAGGTCCTCGAAGCGGGCATCAATGATGTCATTCTGATCGGCGCGGGTGTCTTCTTCCTGCTCAGCTGGGAAACCCGCCTCAAACGAAAAAAGGCCCTGGAGGCCCTGCACGAGTTGCGCTCCATTGCACACATCATCGACATGCACCAGCTCACCAAAGACCCCGCTATCATCCTTCACGACGCGGTCCCCACCGCGAACTCCCCCAAGCGCGTCATGACCGTCAAGGAGCTCGGTCGCTATTTCGACTACTGCTCCGAGATGCTGTCGATCACGGGAAAGATCGCCGCGCTGTATGGTCAGTACTTCAGCGATCCCGCCGCGATTACCGCCGTCAACGAAATCGAAAACCTGACCACCGGGCTTTCCCGCAAGGTCTGGCAGAAGATGATGCTGCTGATTGAGCACTCCGGCGATGCACCGGCATGAGCGGCGGGAGCGGGCTCGGGAATCTGACCCGGATGGGTGGTTCCTGTGATCGGAATAGCCCTAGAAAAGCCTTCCTATGATCGGAAAAAAGGCCTAACCGTCTCCCGATCATAGGAACGATTTTCAACGGGCGTTCCGACCATAGGAAAAGGATGCAAAGGAACGTGAGGCTACTCTTAAAAATCATACGGATACCCTTCGACCTGGTGTTCGTCACAGTCGATGCGCTCCGGGCGATCCCGGATATTTTCACGGTGAAGAAGGAACACCCTTGTCGGTTTTGCGGGTCGTTGGAATACCTGATGAACGACATTCGCCCCTGCCGCGCAGCGAACAAGTACGGGAGTTTGTGGATTTTTAAAACCGTCGCAAGCTGTGTGTGCCCGCCCGATGCGGATATGGCTGAGCCGCACTGCACGCGCTTTGAGCCGTATCATCGACCGATCAAACACCTTCCCTTGACCCTGCTGGCGCTAGCGGTGATCTGGACCGTCATCGGCCTCGTGGCCGAACGCACCCTGCATGTTTCGACCCGGGTGGCGGCGTTGCGTCAGTCTCTTGGCTCGGCGGAATCCAAGCGCATCGAAGCGGCCACGAATCGCGAACCCACCAAGCGGGAAAAAGAACAGGCGGAAAAGAAGCTGGCCGAGGCCGCCGCGCTGGTGGATGCGCCCGAGGCGCTTGCAGCCCTGCTGGATGAAGTTGAAGCCCTCGATCCCGGAGCGGAAGGTCTCTGGGTACACCGCATGCGCTTGAGCCGTGATCGCGGTCAACTGGAAGAAGCTGCGCGGTATGCGGAGAAGGTCCTTGCCGGGGAAAACCCCGCGCTGGATGCCCACCTGGTGCAAGCGGCGTTTCTTGCGCGACGGGGTAAATTCGCGGAGGCGATGGCACAATTAGCCGTGCTCATGGCGGATGAAAAACGGTCGGCCGACCACCTGCAGGATGCAGCCCAATTGTATGCGAAGCTGGGCGAACTGGATCAAGCCCAGTCGTGCCTGAAGGAGGCCCTGGCGCTGGATCCCCAGCACGTCATGAGTCGTATCAGCCAGATCAGCCTGTTGCGCAACACCGGCTCGGTCGAGGAGGCAAAAACGCTGCTGGCGGAGTTACAGCAGTCGATCACGAACGACGTCCGTGTGCTGATGCAAGCGCCTGAATTTTTAGTCATCGAAGGCGGCATCGAAAAAGCAATCGCCCAACACACGGTCCTGCACAACCGCTTTCCAAGCTATGGTCCCCTCACCTTGCGACTGGCCCAACTATACCAGCGCCAGGGGCAGCCCGGCATGGCCAAGCAACTGGCCCACGAAGCGGCGGAGGAAGGCGATCCGGCCACGCGATTTGCGGGGGAGATGCTTCTGGGCCAACTGAACCTGGCGGGGTCGCTGTTCACGGATGCAGCCCTCGCAGTGGAGCGCGCCCGGAAACGCGATCCGACTAGCATGGATGCCCAGGTCCTGCTCGCCCAGGTACGGTTTGGTCAGAAAGAATATACCGGGGCCATTCGCTTGTTGGAACCCCTTCAGGATCGGCTGGGAAAAAACGAGCAAATCCGCCTGCTGCTGGCGCGCTGTTACCTGCGTAACGGCGAGGAATCCAAAGCCATCGCCTTACTGGAAGCGATGATGGCCGACGCGCCTGATTCACAGATACCGGTGCTGGATCTCGGCAACCTGTATTATGAGGCGAACCGGTATGACAAGGCGCGGTCGATTTACGAAGCCTATCTCGCATCCCATCCGGATAAGCCCTTTGTGCAGAACAACCTCATCATTACCCTTGCGGAATCCCGCCTGGACCTGGACCGTGCGATTACCCTCGCGCGACCGCTGCAGGCGAGCGAACCCAACAACCCTGTTTATGCGGATGCCCTGGGATGGAGCCTCGTTCGGAGTGGCGCGTTTACGGAATCCGAAAAACATCTACGCTTTGCGGTTCGTGGTCTTCCGCGAAATCCGGAGCCGCGATACCATCTCGCTACCGTTCTCGCCGAGCTCGACAAACAGGAACAGGCGATCGCTCAACTGGAGTTGGCCTTCAACCTGTCATCCCGTTTCAAAGGTGCTGAAGAAGCACGCAACCTGTTAAATCGATTGAAGCATCCATGAATCTGATCGCGTTCATCCAAGGGAAAGGCCGTAAAGACATGCCTTACGCATGGCCAAAGCCGCTGTGGAAAAAAGTCCTCTTCTTCCCTCTGGACCTCCTCTTCTTCCATCTGGATCTGCTCCGCAACCTCTGGGAGTTGCTGCGCTGGTTGTGCTTCACCAAGCCCTCGTGTTTTTACTGCACGTCCACGATCAATTCGGGGCAGGAGATCAAGCGCAATGATCCCGCCAGCCGGTACACCAATCTCTGGCTGGCACGGCTGCTCTGCCCCTGCACGCAACCACCCGATGGCGAAACCTGCTCGGTTCCGTTTTGTGCAGCGAAAAAACGAAAACGCCTGCACATCCTGCCGATCGGCCTGGTCACCCTGCTGGTCTGGACCGGCGCCGCCCTGGCGACCGCCTCCTACCCGCCGGCCCGACGCCTCGCCCGCTCGATTATGCCCAACCAGACCACCCGACAACTGAAGCGCCTGGTGCGCCCGACCATGAAGAACCCGATGGAACGTGCGCGGACGCTGGTAAGCGAGAAAAATTACATGGAAGCGCGGATCGCCTTTATGAATGCCGTGCGGGTAGATCCATCAAACGGCGTGCTGCGCGCGGAGTTTGCCGATACGCTGCTGGAATTGAAACTGTGGGGTCAGGCCTTAAAAGAATTACAGGCCACGGCCATACTCCAACCGACCAACCACGTGGCGGTGAGCAAATTCGTCACCCTGTCCAACCTCGCACGTCAACCGGAGCGCGGACTCCCGGCCGCCGTAAAGCTCGCGGAAGCCCTTCCCGATTCTGCGGGGGCCCAACTGCTGCTGGCGGCTTCCCAGGCGGCCAACAAGCACTTTTCGACCGCCCTGGAGGTGCTGCGCCAGCTGCGGGATCACCCCGGCCTGACCGAGATGGAAACGGTCCAGGCAGGCTCTATGGCGGCGAACACGTTGCATGACCTGCCCCTCGCCCAGCACTTCTTCTCGCGAGCAACCGTCCTCAACCCGCAGAACCTGGGCGCACAAATTCAGCTGGCCAAAATCAATCGCCTCTCCGGGCAACGGACGACATCGGAGGCGGCGCTGGAGCAGGCCGCGGCCATTGATCCGGGACACTACGAAGTCCTCGCCGAACGCGCTGAACATCTTTTACTCGATGGGAAGGTCGACCAGGCCCTGACCACGATGCGACAGGCCTACGATCGCCATTCCGGCTGGGCGTATCTGAAAGCGCGGCTGGCGGAGATCCTCATCATGCGCAATCAGGTTGATGAAGCCAAGCAGCTGGCGGAGGAGCTCGCGGCTGAACGCGCGCCCCAGGAATCGGCCATGGGACATACCGTGCTCGCGCAAATCTACCTGAGTAAACAGTTGTATCCGGATGCGGTCACGCATGCCGAAGCCGCGATCCAGGAAGATGGCAGTCACTTCCGCCAATTCACGCTGCTCGCCCAGGCGCAGTTCGGCAAGGGATCCTACATCGAGGCGCGCGAGGCCCTGGACAAAGCGATCGCCCTCGAACCCGAACTCCTTGAGCTGCGCTTGACCGAAGCCCAGATCGACTACGCGGAAAAGAGCCTGACCAACGGTCTAGCCCGCCTGGAAGCCATCGCGGTCGAACCGGAGCTACCTGCAACCATCGTGCTCAAGCTGGCTTCCCTGGCCTTCTCGCATCGACAGTATGCGCCGGCACGCGAATGGTTTTTGCGCTTGTTGGCCCAGAATCCCAAGGAACCGGTGGCGACCCACGGGCTGGTTCAGTGCAACGGCAAGCTGGGGGTCGAACCGGAGCGCACCCTGGCCCTGGCCAAAGAGCTGGCGCGTCGCTTCCCCGAAAGTCTGGATTTTGCCATGTCCTATGCTGAGAGCCTGGCTGATGGAAAGCCGACTTCGCTGGCAGAGCTGGAAAAGCTGACGGCTCAGTTCGCCTTCAACCCTCAGGCCCACTATTTCCTGGGAACGGCGTATTTTAAGGCGCGGCGCTTCGCGGATGCTCGCAAGGAGTTGGAAGAGACCTTGAAAATGGCCCCGCGATACCCGAAAGGGCCGGAAATCCGAGCCATGCTGGACCAGATGCCCTGATTCAGTCGGCCATTCCTGATAAAACCACCTGTAAGTGCGACCAAACGTAAACAAGCTGCACCCCCTTGAGTAAGCTTAGCGACGTATGAAATATTTTCTCCACATCCTCCCGATTCTCCTGATCACCACGCTGCAAAGCTGGGCGGTCCCCGTAACGATCACCGACACGACCCTGACCGGCGCCACGCTGGATGGCCTCGTTAATGTGGGCGAGTATGCCGGAGAAAATCATGGTGTGAATACGGGATTCGGCGATGTGGGGGGAGCCGGTGCTTTTTGCACTGGGATTCTGATATCACAGGCACCCTGTAAGTCGGATTGAGCAAGGGCCCTGGCGCGTTCAACAATATTGTGGTCATTTACATCGACTCCACCCCGGGTGGAGTCACGAGTACGGTTCCCCTGAATGATACCGGCGGTGCCCATGAAGAGCGCGGATTTACCCTGGCGAATATCGGCCTCACGCCGGGTGACAGCTTCAACTATGTGGTCACCTACCTGAATCCGGGCAACGTTTTTCGCTCCAACGAGCTGATGGGCGATACAGTGGCGCCAATCCCGGCAACAACGGCTCTTCGCCCTCCGGAACCGGGGGAGCCCCCACCCTGACTTCGTTCAGCACCTTTATTTCCATCACGAATACGCCTGCCGTACCCGAGCCTTCTACCGCTCTCCCCCTGCTTCTGGCCGGGCTGGCACTCTGAATGCGCCGCCGCGCGGTCTGGTACTCCGATTTCCCGCGCTCATTGGATCCGGGCAAGCCCTTCCGGGACAGGTGCTTAAAACAATTCTCGGATTGATGGTCCAAATTCGGCCATTTACCCACATACTCTTCCTGTAATGAGCGAATCAGACCATCACAAGGAGTTCCTCCGCCTGGTATCGGAAAACAGACACCGGATTTTCGGCTATATTTTCAGCCTGACCGGCAATCGAGCCGACAGCGAGGACCTCCTCCAGGAGAGCATCATCACGATGTGGGAGAAATTTGAGGATTTCGATCCTTCCACCAACTTCATCGCATGGTCCTTCAAGGTCGCCTATTACAAAACGCGTAATTTTCAGCGCAAGTCGGGGAACTCGAAGTTGATCTTCGACAACGACATTCTCGAAAAGGTCGCGGTTCAATTTGAAAATGATACGGCTAATCTCGATCAGCGCTATGAGATGCTTCAGGAATGCCTGCAGAAGCTGAACGAACGCGACCGCGAATTCATCCTCTCGCGCTATCAGCAGGGCGCCCGAGTGGAAAAAGTGGCACAGGCGTCCGGTCGAAAAATTCAGGCCGCCTACAAAGCGCTGGCCCGCATTCGCAAACGCCTCTACGAGTGCGTGACCTTTAATCTTCAGCGACCGCAGGAATCATGAATCTATCCTTTGAAATTGAAGAGGAGCTCAAGTGCCTGTTGGACCTCATGCTCGACACGGACCTGGATGTAAGCCAGCAGGCCCGCCTGCAGGAAATCCTGCGCGAAGAGGAAGGGGCTACCGCTTTTTATGTGGCCTACATGAAGCTTTCCGCGGATCTGTATCGCCTGAGTGAAGAACAGATCCCACCGGCAGCCGAAGAGCTCGCCTTTATTCCCCGTCGGCGGCGTGAGCCTCGTTTTGACTGGGCGTCCACCGTGGTGGCCTGCCTCCTGATCGGATTTTTCGGCATGGTCCTGCATGGTGCCTGGCCGAATCTCAAACAACATATGCCGTATTTAGAGACGTTCAAAACGAAGCCGCTCGCGGTCCATTACGCAACGGTGATTGAAGCCGAACGGACCACCTGGAGCCTGGGCGGAGCGGTTCCCGGCCAGCCCCTGAGCCAACACACCTGTATCCTCGACGAAGGCATGATCAAACTCCGGCTCGACTCGCAGGTCCTCGCAGTGATCCGGGCGCCGGCCACCTTCCGGGTCGACCGCTTCAATCACCTGCACCTCGATGCCGGGAAAGTGGTCGCGGTTGTGCCCCGTGAAGCCATCGGCTTTCGCGTGGTCACACCCGATGCGCATATCATCGATCTCGGCACCGAGTTCGGTGTGAAAGTCGACGAAGGTCGCGACACGGAGGTGCATGTGTTCAAGGGAAAAGTCGAAGCGTCACTCAAAGTCGGATCACCTCAGATGGTCTCCCTGGCCAAAGGCGAAGCGGCCCGGTTTACCGGCGGATCGCACACCGCCGAAAAACTTGCCCAGGCCGACCTCACCCTCTTCGAAGATCCTGCAGCGCTTGCCACCTACCCGCCCGCCCCTCCCGCAATACACCCGGACACCCTCTTTGAGTCCTTTGATGGCGCTCCGGGCATGGACCTGGCGGGCCTCCATCCAGATCAGGCCGGCACGGGCATCATCTGGAAAAGTACCCGGTCGGCAAAAGCGGACGGCAGCTTACGCCAGGAAAAAAATGTGGCCGCGCTTCTCCCCTTCACACCCGTAGACGGACATCGCTATCGCCTTTCCGTGAAAATCAATCCGTCCGCAAGCCCGCAGCCTTTCGACAGCGCCTTCACGCTGGGCTTTACTCAAGGCGAATCGCTGGCGCTGCACCCCAAGGATTCCCGCACGGCCTGGTCCAGCATGACCCAGCCCATCGCGAGTATCCGCTATATGAATAACCAGCATGTGCTGACCCACCCCACCAACACACCGGGCAAATTTGAGCCGATCAAACTGGAAATCCAGGAATCGATTGAGCTCCTGGAAATCCAGATCGTGCTGGATACCCGGGCTCCGGCCTGGCGGCTGGAATGGATCGTCGGCAACCGCTTGATCGACCGCTTCACGTACGCCCGAAATCCCTCCGACATCGACTATGTGAGCTTCGGCACCCAGTCCTTTGATGGGGCGATTCGAGAACTGGCCCTGCAGGTCGACTGACTTCGCCAGGAAAATACCCTGTTCATGGGGTTTAGGGTCCCCCTCGGCACCCACACCCGGACCTCCAGGCCCCAACTGCTCTCTGTATAAATATTCAGAGTTCGTGGTTTGCCCACTCGACCTGTAAGGTACATAACTTTACCCACATGAAAAAACGCCCCATCAAACTTTTATTGATCCTCCTCGCTGGAGCGGCCATCAGCGGCTGCGCGACCCAGTCGCTGGAGTTTTATGAGCGCGGGAAGCTGCAGGATCCCATTATGGCCTTCGACAGCGACTCGAAAGAGGTTCACTGGTTTCAAAAATCGTATTACTCGCGCGAAGGCAGCGTGGGCGGTATCGGTTCAAGCGCGGGCGGAGGATGCGGATGTTATTAAGTCGAATTACCCTGTTAGGTGTGTTGTTCCTGCTCCCCTTTACCGTAAACGCGGGTGAGCCCGGTGAAGGATCCGTCGGTTTTCGATTGAGCTACTACAACCATGACGATGCGGACGGGACGGATGGCAATCCCTTTCTGGACGAAGAGCTGACGGTCATCGAGCCCATCATCGTCTTCGACTACAACCTGTCCGAATCCCGGCAGCTCTGGGGCAAGCTGTCCTACGACTGGGTATCGAGTGCATCCATTGATCGCCTGAGCAAATTCCCGGAACAATCGGGTGCCAGCGGCGACTACTATGTCGGGCTTGATCTCGGCCAGCGCACAACGCTTGAAAACGGTCGGACCTATGGCCTCAACGGACACGTGAGCATCGAATACGATTACAAGAGCTTCGGCCTGGGCAGTGACTGGGCGACAGATGGATCGGATGGCTCCTCTTTCAAACTGGGCCTGAACGGTTTCGTCGACCTGATCGATGTTATTCGATTCGACGGACATGAAACCGGCAGCGATGAGCGCTTTTCGCTCACGGCAAATGCGGGACTTTACCAGACCTACTCACCCGATTTCCACGGGGAGATGGGCGCGGTACTCACCCTGCAAAGCGGATTCCTGGAAACCGCCTATAACGCAGTGGTGATCGAAAATGGCAGCGGCCCCAATCCCAACCTGGTCGGTAATGCCCCCGGTCGCGAGATTTTCGAGGAGCTTCCCGACACGCGCATCCGCGGTGGTTTTTTTGGTCGAGCGCGCAAAAAGATGACGGATGGCGGAGCCCTGGAACTGGGTGGACGCCTCTATGCAGACAGTTGGGGCATCGTCAGCCTGACCGCAGAGCCTCAATGGCATCAGTGGCTCGTCACCGATCGCCTCATGTTGCGCTTGCGGTATCGCCTCTATACGCAAACCGCCGCCGATGCCTATGGCGACCACTTCACGAGCGTCACCAAAGAACGCACGCAGGATTCCGATCTCGGTGAGTTCATTGCAAATACCGGTGGCGTAAAATTGATCTGGTACGCGTCGGACCGCACGACCTGGGATTTCGGTGTAGACTACACCGTCCGGGATGATGATTTAAATTACCTGATGACCGGCATCGGGTATAAGCGAACCTTCTAAGTACCTATTCGGAGTTCCCATGAAACGATTCGTTCACCTGCTGACGCTTGCCGTCCTGCTCCCATTGATCGCGCCCGCCGCATCCCTGGAAGACGTACATGGCAAGGCCCATGACTTGAAAACCGCAACCGCCGATGGATCCCATGTCGTCCTCGTCTTCTGGCAGAGCTGGTGCAGTCCCTGCAAAAAAGAAGCACCCGTTCTGGCAACCGCTGCACGAGAACATCCCGATCTCAAGTTTTTCGGGGTGATCTCGGGCCCGGACAAAGCGGTTGATGAAGCGAAGGTTCAGAACTTCATCGAAAAATACAAGCTCCCCTACCCGCAGCTCCGGGATCGCGACCTCGCCTTGACGAAAAATTATGGCGTCGAAGGCACCCCCACCATCCTCGTCCTCGATGAAAAGTTGAACGTCCTGTATTCAGGCCATCGGGCGCCCAAGGACTGGGCTCCTTTCGTCAATTGATTCATGTGCGCTCCGCGTACAATGAGGTACCTGCTTAAGCGCCTCTCAGCGGCCAGCCTGCTGCTGATGCTGTACCCCACCGCCCAGGCGGCGGACCTGCCCCTGCTCAGTCACACCTTCGAAGGAGTCATTATGGGGACGGAGGTGAAGATCGAAGCCTACGGCAGCGATCAGCAACTCCTGAAGAATGCGGTAACCGCGGCGGTGGCCGAGCTTCGGCGGGTCGAGGACGTCATGACCACATGGCGCCCCTCACCCCTCACCCGGTTGAACGACCAGGCGGGCAAGGGGCCGGTTAAGGTCGAGACCGAGCTCGCCCAGATCATTGCCCGCGGTCGCGAGCTACACGCCCTGACCGACGGCGCCTTCGACCTTTCATTTTACTCGGTGGGGCGCTTGTGGAAGTTCAAAGGCGAGACGCCTCGCCTCCCCGATGACACGACCATCCAGGGCGCGCTCGAACAGGTTGGCGCAGATCGGATAAAGGTAGACGAAGCAGCTTCAACCGTTGAACTGCCCAAAGGTATGACCATCGGGCTCGGGGGTCTGGCCAAAGGCTACGGGGTGGATCGGGCCATGTTGATCCTGCGAAAAATGGGGATCAAACATGCCATTGTAAATGCGGGCGGCGACCTGAAGGTGCTCGGCCTGAAAGGTGGGATGGACAAATGGGAAGTCGCGATCAAGCACCCGCGCAATCAGGATCGCGCCATCGCGGTATTGCACCTGTCGAATACCTGCCTGGTGACCTCGGGCGACTATGAGCGCTTTTTTGAGATCGATGGAAAGCGCTACCACCACATCATCGACCCCCGAACCGGCTATCCGGCAACCGGCTGCCAGAGTGCATCCGTGGTCACCTTCAACGCCGAATATGCGGATGCGCTTGCGACCGCCTGTTGCGTGCTTGGCGTGGAGCACGGGCTGGCCCTGATTGAAACATTTCCGGGCGTGGAGGCCATCCTGGTCGCCATGGATGGCTCCGTGCACGTATCCACCGGCTTGAAGAATGCCGTTGGCGTCCCGGCAGAATAATCAGACCGCTTGGTCTTCAAAAACCAGGGTGAAACTCGCACCGGAGCCTCCATTCGGCTCCAACGCCAATCGGGCATCATGGAGTTCGGCAATGGCCTGTACGATGGATAAGCCCAGGCCGCTCCCCTCGTATTCCACCTCATTCGCCCGGTGGAACCGATCGAAAATATGTGCGCGATGGGCGGGTGAAACCCCGGGTCCCGAATCAGAAACGCGAATGATCCGCTTCGGTCCATCGTGCAGCGCTTGAACGTGAATGCGGCCGCCGTTCGGCGTGACATGCAGGGCGTTGTCCACGAGGTTTGCGATGGCTTCGACCAGCAACGCTTCGTCGCCGGAGAGTATCCAATCATCGGGCAGGCTGATGGTCCAATCGATGTTCTTCGACTCCGCAACCAAGCGGTATTGATCATCGATGTGCTGCAGAAGTTCGCCCACATGCAAGACCGCAAAGCGTTTTCTGACTTCCTCCCGCTGCAGATGAGCCAGGCTGAGCAGCTGCTCTACGATGTGCTCCAAGCGCTGTGTTTCTTCCAGAATGACATGCAGGGTTTCCTGATACGAGGCACTGTCCCGCGGCTTGGAAAGCGCGACCTCGCCCGCTGAGCGGATCACGGCCAACGGCGTCCGGAGTTGATGCGAAGCATCGGCGCTGAACCGTCGGGCCTGCGCCAGGGAATGCTGGTAACGCTGAAAGGCGACATTCAAAGTGGTGACGAGCATGCTGATCTCGTTATTGCCGGGATACTCCGGCAGCGGGGCGGTGGTTTGACCGTCGCCGATCTGGCGCGTGGCTTCGGCAATGTCCTCCAGCGGTTTCAGCGCCTTCAACGAAATGTGCCGAACGAAAAGAAGAAAAATCGGCGCGGTGATCGCTCCGACAACCGTGAGGACCATAACCTCCTTGAGCTCATGCATGAGGTGATCGCGCTCAAGGATCTTAAGCTTTTCTTTATCATCGACGAGGGCGTGCCAGTACTTCTCCTCCTCCACGTATTCATGCAGGAATTCGTAGCCCGTGAAGAGGATCAGCTGGAGCACAATCACCAGCAACACCAACAACATGGAGTAGCGGAAAAACTGACTTCGTAAACTACGCGTTTGCATGAATGATGAATCCTACGCCGCGTACGGTCAGGATCAAGCCCGGGCGCCCCGCCTCGGCCAGCTTCTCCCGGAGCCGGGAGATGTGTACATCGATAACATTGTTGATGGAGGTCGCGCGCGCGCGAACCTGCCAGACATCGCGGGCGATCATTTCGCGCGAAACCACCGAGTCCGAATGCTCGAGCAGGTAGGTCAACAAGTCGAACTCGCGCGGAGCCAGGTCCACCTGGTGCGGACCAACGGCCATCTGGCGATGGCGTAAATCCAAGTCGATGCCCGCCTTCGATAAGGTCTCGGTACGGACGGGTTGGCTCCGACGCAACAAGGCGCGAATGCGCGCCTGGAGCTCGGCAAAAGCAAACGGTTTGGCCAGGTAGTCATCGCCGCCCAGGTCCAGGCCCGCCACGCGGTCGTCCAACTGGTCGCGCGCGGTCAGAATGAGAATCGGCGTATCGGCCCGACTTTTTTTAAGATCCGGAATCAAATCGAGGCCATCGCGATCGGGAAGCCCCAGGTCGAGGAGAATCAGGTCAACGGCCTCTTGACCCAGCTGAATAAGCGCATCGGCTGCGGTCGCGCTCCAGGTAAGCTGGTAGGCACTTTCTTCCAGACCCACCTGGATATTCTGTGCAAGCTTAGGGTTATCTTCAATGAGCAGGATGTGGGGCATGTGGGAATTGTCGGGGAAAACGCCCAAGCATGCAAGTGATTCCAGCTTAACGCATATTAAGCCAAAGCACGCGCGGGTGTCTGAATAAATATTCAGAGAGCGCGCAAAATCTTCCTCTTGCAGGAGACGAAAAGGGGCGTATATTTATAGTAGGATTTATGAGCGTCACGTGTTTCCTCTCGGGCTACCTCAGCCCTAACCTCCTTGGCACGTGACGCTCTTTTTCTTTTTCACCCCGCTCTGCTCCCCCCTCATCCCCGAAGCAAAACATCCGCTCGCTTCAGCACCCGGCTGCGCACAAAAAGTTGGATCAGGAAAAAACCAGTCAGGCTGACCAGGGGCGCGAATCGGTAAAGCGGACCAAAGCGCACATCCATGCCGGCAGGATACTCCGTAAGTAAAAGCGTAAACAAGGGACTCGGCAGGCCGACGAGGAGAAGCACGGGATGATGAACCTGCATGACTTCGGTGAACACGGCCAAGCACGCGAGAGGTGCCAGGGTCCACACGACGAGCACCCCGAGCATGGTCAGCACGGCCCAGATCCGATGACGAATCCGCAAGGCGATGTAGAAACTGGTCCATCCGCAGAGCGGCACGAAGATGAGGACCGGCAGCAGGGTGAGGATCGCGTATTTGATATAAGACAAGGCCGCTTGGAGGTAGATGAGCATCTGGAATCGCGTATTCAGATTGATCGACAAGGGAATGGGCGAGCGCCACCCGTCCACTAAATAGGTAATTTTGATCACCAGCCAGCAACCCACCACCAGTAGCATCAAGTTGCGATACCAGTGAATCATCCAGGCTTTCTCTTGCATGAAATGGCGACCATCAATCGGGGCGGTCATCAAAACGCCGAGCGTGCCGCTATCCCGCTCCCGCGTCACGGCATGAAGTGATCGCGCACCCACCCGAAGCGCCACGCTGCCCCAGGCGACGAGCAGCAGAAAGAACAGGTCCCCTTTCGCATTATACCCGCCGGCGCGATAAATCATGAAGGGAACGCCCAGCGAAGCGATGGTCAACCCCACCAGGAGCTTTGTTCGCCGGGGGGAAAAGCGGATGGTGCGCACCTGCTCCATCCAGCGCATGGGTTGGTCGTCCGGCAGAGGTCGCACCGGCTGTTGTTTGGCCTTGCGGAATTTCCGCGGGATGAATCCCTGCAGTAAATCCGGATAAGCCACCGCGCGATCGGCCAGCAGCAGAAAGGCGCCGATCATGGGGATGCTGGACCAGTAGAATTTTTCAACGCTCCATTGATTATAAAATGACAGCGGCAGTGTCATTTCCTCAGCATAGTCAGGGACCAGGCTGTAGGAAAGAATGATCCAGATAACCGCCAGCGCGTAGCCAACATAGGCCACGATCAAGGCCTGCATGGACGTGCGACAAAGGGCGGAAATCATCAACGCATAGGCCCCGACCTGAAAACAGGTCAGCACCAGGTAGAACATGCCTTGAATCAGTTCCTGAACCTGCAAGCCCCCGTACAGAAAGCAGATGGCATAGATCGGGAGCGAGAGCAGCAGGAAGTTGAAGGCGGGCAACAGGCGACCAAAATACTTCTGGTTGACCACCGCATACGAAGGCATGGCGATCAACAGGAGATCCAGCGAACCGGTTTCCCGTTCACGGGCAATGGCATCGAAAAACATCGCCGGAAGGAACAGGTAGATGGCCATGAATTGGATGCAGATGATCATGGGAAACACCTCGCCCCCGCTGCCCAATACGGCGAGACCTGCACCGTGGGTTTCCGCCCAGAGGAGCACCATGAACCCGACAAAAAACAGGCCGGATACGATGACGCGGGTCGTGTACGTCCGCCGACGATTGGCGAGCTCGAGCAGCTCTTTGCCCAGCAAGGGGTACCGTTGGTCCAGCAGATCTAACACAGCGTCACGATAGCAGATTTATCCATGCGGGGGAACAGCCGGGCTGGAGCTTATTTCGTGATGGCAAAGCCCTGCCCGTTTAGCCTAGAACACAGCATGCCGATTTATCCGCCCGAATGGAAAACCATGCACACCGCGCTCTGTCACGACTGGTTGACCGGCATGCGCGGGGGCGAGCGTGTGCTGGAGATTCTCGCAGATGGTTTTCCGGACGCCGATATTTACACCCTCCTGCACAATGAGGGGTCGGTCAGCGATCGCATCACATCCCATCGCATCCACACCTCGTGGCTGCAGCACATTCCAAAGGTCATGGATACCTACCGGTACTACCTGCCCTTGATGCCCAAAACGATTCGTCGCTTCCACCCGCCCGAAGGGGACTTGATTCTCTCCACCAGCCATTGTGTGGCCAAGGGCTTGCCGAAAACCGGCCGCACAAAACACCTCTGTTACTGCTTCACCCCGATGCGCTACGCCTGGTTGTTCCGCGACGATTACTTTGGCCGCAACCCGATAAAACGGGCGATCTACGACCCTATTCTCAGCGCCCTGCAACGATGGGACAAAAAAACCGCCGCAGAGGTGGATCACTTTGTCGCCATCAGCGAGCACGTGCGGGATCGCATCCATCGTTTTTACGGGCGGGATGCATCTGTGGTCTATCCGCCGGCGGATACCGACTATTTCACTCCCGAAGGCGAAGGCCATGACGGCTATGACTTCATCGTTTCCGCCATGGTCCCTTACAAGAAGGTCGACCTCGCAATCCAGGCGTACAACCGCCTGGGCTATCCGCTGAAAATCATGGGCGGCGGGGGCGGACTCGACGCGTTAAAACGCATGGCCGGTCCCAACATCACCTTCCTCGGACGCCAGCCGGACGAGGTCCTGCGGGAATCACTTCGCCGTTGCCGATTCCTGGTCTTTCCCGGCGAAGAGGATTTCGGCATCGTTCCGGTGGAAGCCATGGCCTGTGGAAAACCGGTCATCGCCTACGGAAAAGGCGGCGTTACGGAAACCGTGGTGGATGGCGAGAGCGGCGTATTCTTCGCGGAGCAGACCGAGGACGCCTTGGTGACGGCCGTGGAACGCGCGGCCGAAATGAGCTGGGACCCTGCAGCGATTCGCACCCGTGCGGAACGGTTCAGCATCCAGGCCTTCATCGATGGAATGAACGCCGCCATTGCCGAATGCCTCGGCCAGCTGCAATAAGGTCTAGCAGGCAGCAGGTTCAGTGGTTTTGTCGGGACGGAGTCCCGACCTACGCACGGACTTCACCCTCCTTTCCGCTGACAAAGCACTTCGAAAGAGGCGGACGTTATCAGGCATTGCTGATATCCTTATGGTGAACGGATTCCTTCCGCGATCGAAAGTAGCCGCACATGATTTCCAGACGACGTTTTCTTAAAACCACGGGAGCCACGACCCTGGCGCTCAGTCCCTTCATGCAACAGCTGCAACTGCAGGCGGCGAGCGATCCCGTACCGCTTCCGAAACGATTTATTTTTGTCATTCGTTCCAACGGATTGCGCCCCTATGGAATCGTGCCCGAGGGTGTGGAGGCGTGTGGAAAGGATGCCTTCCAAACCGAACGGTTGATCGACACCTCGCTGGTGAGTCGCCGCCTGCATCCGAGCATGCAGGCGCTCGAACCGTTCAAGGACCAGCTCACGATCATGCAGGGGCTTTCGAGTAAAGTCTGCCAGGGGCTACACGGTGGTCGCTACGGCGTGCTCGGGGCCTACCAGTCCGAGGAGCATGCCCCGCCGCGCAGGGAGACGATCGACTTTACGCTCGCCCGGAAGTTCCCGCGCCTTTTCCCGCACCTCGCCTTTCATATCGGGGTCGAACCCGGAGCGCTCGTTCGCTACCTGGACGTTTCTGCTCGCGGCGCAAACACGCGCACACCTGCCTACGCCTCGGCCTCGCGGGCCTACGAGGACCTTTTTGGATTGATGCTCACCGGTGATCGGGCGACGAACCAGCACCCGCTGGACCTGCTGGTCGACGATGTAAAACGGGCAAAGCAATCACTGGACTCCATGCAAAAGGAAAAGCTGGATCACTACCTGCACGGCCTCGAAGCCCTGCGTGACCGGCAAGTCAAATGGGGGCCGGATCAGCAGGTGGATAAATTCACCTCAGCCATCGAAACCCATCGCCTCGAAGCCCATTTCGATCTGGCCACGGCGGCCTTGATCACGGGTCTCACCAACGTCATCACGATTCGCGCAGACGAGTTGGAACTCACCTACCAGGGCTTTGCGCATGAGCGGATGAAATCCCTTTCGCTGCATGAGATTGGACATATCGAAGAAGCGGGCGATGACTGCGCAATGGATGAGGATAACGGTCGCGAGATGCGCAACCGCATTCGAAGCTTCCAAATGGAGTTGATGGCCGGGATGGCAGGGAAACTAAAGGCCGTTCCGGAAGGTGATGGGACGATGCTGGACAACACCGTCATAGTGTTTCTCAGCGATGCGGGCAGTCAGCACCATGCCGACTTTGCGAACATGCCGGTGATCGTATTGGGCAATCTCGGCCGGGCGTTTAAGACCGGGCGTTACCTGCATTACCCGAGCTACGCACAGCGCGGCCACCGGGTGCTTGCCAACCTGCATATGTCGTTGTTGCATGCAGCGGGCATGCCCGAGGACGGGTATGGGGACGTTGATGCAGGCCTTGGCGGTGCGATTGACCAGACGGGTCCATTGGCGGAATGGATGGCGTAGCGCGGTCGCATGGTACCTGACGTGATGTGCGGGGTTGCCGGGTCCTCTCTGGGACGGAGCGGTGCTCCATGTTACGGCCTTACGGCTTAACCACGGGTCGACCAGCGCGCACCCATGCTCCGTAATCGCCATCGAGTTGGACCGCTTTGGCAAAGCCGTTGGCCTTGAGCAC
>JBLIND010000085.1:0-18841 GCA_047639095.1 Candidatus Omnitrophota bacterium
GCGACGCTCGCCCATTTCGCCGACGCATTCGTCCATGAATTCGAGCAGGCCGCGCGTGCACTCGAACATGGTCTCGTACTGCTTCATATGATAATCATGTACCATGCTGGATGCGTGCTCCATTCTGTTCCGCCTGATAGAGCCATTGCAGAATCTGCAGGTCTTCCTTGTAGGTGTAGGGATAGACGCCCTCCCCTTTCGCGGCGTTCACGAAGGCCCCCAACTCGTCGACGTAAAAGGACTCGGGCACCTCATAGGATTCGTCGAACTCCTGCCAGTGATCGTCATCGGCCTGGTACATGCGAACGGTATTCGCGGGACAATTCCATTCGATGATACCCTGCTCGGAAATCAAGCGCCCTTCGCGGTAGTACTTGCGGGCGACGACATCGACCAACATGTGGCCGAGCACGCCGGACTCAAATTCCATAATCACCTGATAGACATCATCGATATCGATGTGCAGGTCGGTGCGCTTGCCCTTCATTGAGGTGATGCTGCGGATCGGCCCGAACAGCCAGGTCAACCAGACCAGCTCAAAGGGAACGATTTCGCGTGCGGCTCCGGTCTCGACTTTACCGACATAATATTCGGCCACGTCTTCCCAGGGATGCCAGTTAGGGAGGTACTCGCCACAATGGTAGGTAAAGGCGCTGGGTGTGCCGATGGCCTTGTCGTCGAGCAGCTGTTTAAAGCGCAGGATGGCCGGATAAAAGCGGAGCGTGCAGGAAGGTGCCCCGACGAGATCGGTGGCGGCCAGCTGGTCGATCAGCTCCTGCATGTTCTCGTCGACCACGCTGGCTTCGCTGAAAAAGTGCAGGCCCTTTTCTACCGCGATCAGGGCGTAGGGCATGTGGGCATCCGGGGGCGTGGAGATGATCAACGCATCCGGTTCGGTCGCGAGGCCTTCCTCAACGGTGGCGAAGGTCGTGATGCCGTATTTGTCTGCAGCCTCGGCCCGGCGATCTTCACGCGGGTCAAACCCAACGATGTCGGTCTCGCCGAGCACCTTGAGATTCCGGATGCGACGTTTGCCCATCGATCCAAGTCCAATAACAAGAAATTTCATAACGTTCCTAAGTGAAAGGGATGTCTAATGCAAAATAGGTCGGGTCGAGCGGAAGGCTCACGGGACGATGGCCTTCGTCGTGCGAAATGTGAGTGGCCATCAACATCTCCATGGACTGGATGCCCTCGGCGCCTCCGCAGCTGATCGGACCCTCGCCGATTAATTCAACAATCGCCGCTTCGAGCATGTTAAAAACATCGACCGGTTCCGGATCAAAGGCTACGGGCTCCAAGGGCAACCAATAGGTGCCGATGGGCTCCTGCTGGTCGGCATCGGAACGCGCAATGATCTCACACACCTGTTCGAGTTCGCGGATGGTGATCCGCCCCATGCTTCCGATGATGTCGATATGCATGGGGATCCCGATGTCTTCCAGACAATCCAGGGTGGCCCGCATGCCGGATTCGAATTGCAGATGCACCAGGCATCCCGGATCACGAAAGTGGGCGCCGCGCGGATTGGGTTTACCACTCGGATCGACGTAGCCGGTAACCGACGTCGGTCGACTGCCGCTGAGCATGCACATCATGTCCAAAGCATGTGATCCATTGCAGGCGTACATGCCACCACCGAACACACCGAAGAAATGACACAGGGAACCGATCGCGCCGTCGGCGATGAGCTGGCGCAGCTCGATGTAGGCCTTGGCCCAGCGGCGACCGTGACTGACGGCAAGTCGAACGCCTTTCGCTTCGCAGGCCTCCACCATCTTTCGCGCATCGCCCACCGAGGTGGCGAAGGGCTTCTCGCAGAAGATCCGGGGAACGCCGGCTTCGACTGCCGTGAGCACAATTTCCGCGTGCGAGGGTCCGTTGGTCACGACGCTGAGCACATCCAAATCGGTTTCGGCCAGCATGGTGCGCCAATCCTCGAACCGCCGGGCGTGCGAGACTTCTTCTTCGGCCCGCTTGAGGGCTTTTTCGGAAACGTCGGCCACGGCATGGACCTCTACGCCATCCGCACGTCCGTAGGCTGTGCAATGACGGAACCCGTGGCCGCCCAATCCGATTACACCTGCTTTATACGTCATCTTGAATACGTTCCTGTCCGGAATTAAAATGTGCAGCATAGATTTCGTCGAGCCCGGCGTTCAAAGCCTTGATCTCCGGGTGCTGATGTACAAAGGCGATGATCTCGCGCATGCGCATCGGTTCGCCCTGATAGAGTCCTGCATACACCGCGGCAAAAAAGGCAAGGTCCTCGGGGTAGTCAAGGGTCATGCGAATGTCGGGATGACAAAGCGCGGGATCGGTTTCCTGGAGCAGCTGCACCTTGAACTGATCGGACTGCTCAAAATAGATGCCCCATCCCGTCGCTGTATCGCTTTTGCTTTTCTTGGCGCAGACCTGGTTCAGCGCATGGGTGGTCAGCGCGAGGGGATTCGCTCCCAGCGGAAGGCCTTCCATCCGGACGTAGTCGCATCCGGTATCGTGCAGGAAGGCGCAGGTCTTATCAACCTGCTCAGCATCGAGCAGCACATCGTCGCCATCGCAATTGACGATGTGGGTGACCTCGAAGGCCCGGGCCGCATCACAGTAGCGCTGCAACAGATCCTCGTTGCTGCCACGGAAGATGCCCGCACCGCTGCGGGCGCACAGGGCCTCCAGCGGATCATCATCCGGCAAGGTCGTGGTGCAGACGGTCACCTGATCGATGGACGAAGCCTGAAGCATGCGCGCGATCAGATGTTCGAGCACCGGCTTGCCGGAAAGTTCGATGAGCGCCTTTTGCGGGAGCCGCTCGGAGGCGAGGCGAACCGGAATGAAGACGGCATTTTTCATGCGTATGCCTTGGCAGGCGTCGGGGTTAAGAGCTTGCAGATCTGCTCACTCAGCGCGATGGCGAGTCCACGATGCCCTTCGCGATTTAAATGAATGCCGTCGATGGTCAGATGGTCGGGTCCACCCGCCGCGACCTGCGCACACAGGTCCTGAAGGTGGATGTGCTCATGATCGACGTATTGGGCCAGGCAGGCATTATAGGCATCCACCTTGGCCTGATAGCCCGGCGACCGGTGCTCCATCTCGTCCGTGGGCCGAATGATGTTGACGAAAATCAGTTGGGCCGCGTTCTCGCGCTTGGCCCAGGTGGCCAACTTGAACACGCATTCATGAAAGTTTTTTTCCTTCACGTAGACGCACTGGGGACGCAAGCGGATCAGGGCGCGACGATGTTTATGGACAAAATGAATCACGGACTCGCGTAGCGGTTTCGGCCATCGGGCCAGCATGGCGTGTTGACGCCGCGAAAACACCCGCGGGGCACAATCGGCGATGCCCACCTGGACAAGGGCGATGTCGGCCTGCTTGATGATGACCTCTTCGGGCCAGTCGTCGACCACCTGGTCGATGGTGCGGAAACGTTTGCCGCGTTCGACGAACAGGGGCGCGGCGGTTCCGAGACGCTGGCGGCAGAGCAGGTCGAGCAGGTAGGGATAGGTTTCCTCGAGGCGGAGATCGCCTTCGCCCGGCGGGCGGGGCATGGCGAGCGAGTCCGCGAGGAGGGTGACTTTATGGGGGGCGGTGATCATGTCTTACACTTTTTGGAGTGCGGGAACTTGTTCCCGCACTCCAAAATTATTTTGCGGCGCCATCCAAATTCCAATCGTAATCCTGATGCACAATCCCGGCTTGCATCAACAACCCCACCGGACACGGGCCATTCATCGGAATCTTGTCCAGGCCCTCGCCGGTCACGCTGAAGTGCGCATCGCGGTTCCAGTCGACGAGATCGACGATCCCGCTGGACTCCCGAATCGAGGCGGCTACTTCATACACCCGCGGGAGCAACATTGGGTTTCGAATCGTGCAGGTGACGTACCCGGAGCCATCAATCGCATCGGGACAATTGCCGTCGATCAACATACTGGCGACGAAGATAAGGGTCTCTTCGGTGTAAAAGAACAACTGGAATTTTGGTTCGGCAATCCGCTCGCGGGCGTCATAGTGCACGCGCACCTGAATGTCTTCGCCGTAGCCGAACTGATGCGCGGGCGTCCCGTCGGCCTTCAACAGCTCGACTTTATGCAGGGACATTTTCTCCCCGGAACCGCCGGACGCTTTCGGCTCCAGGGCCTGGCGATATTTCTCGATCTCCCAGGCGCGATACTGCTCGATGATCTCCCGGGTGTCCCCTTTCATCTTCACCTTGCCGTGTTCGAGCCAGATGACAAAATCACTCAAGGATTCGATGCGGTGCATGTTGTGGGAGACGAGGGCAATGGCCATTTGCTCCTCGCGCATGCGGTTAATCCGATCGATACACTTTTTCTGAAACTCCATGTCGCCCACGGCGAGAATTTCATCGATGAGCATGATCTCGGGCTCCAGGTGGGCGAGTACGGAAAACCCGAGCCGGACATGCATGCCGGAGCTGTAAAACTTTACCGGCATATCGATAAATTCCTCGACCCCGGAAAAGGCAATGATCTCCTCGAGCTTTTTATCGATTTCCTTTTTGCCCATGCCGAGGACGGCCCCACTGATGTAAATATTTTCACGACCGGTCAACATCGGGTGAAAGCCGGAGCCCACTTCAATCAGCGAAGTCAGGCGGCCGCGAATCGCGATGGAACCGGTTGAAGGCGAGATGATCCCTGAGAGAATTTTAAACAGGGTGCTTTTTCCCGCGCCGTTGTGGCCGATGAGGCCAACACACTCGCCGGCTTTCAGACTGAAGTTCACATCTTCGAGCGCCCAGAATTCCGACTTGCGCAGTGCGACGGGTGCCGCGTCCTTCGCATCCTGCTCAATCGAAGCGAGCCGACTGGCAAAATTTGCACTGCGGTAGCGACGTGGAATGAAGGCGGAACGGGCAATGTCAGTAAGGCCGTAGGCCATCGCATGTTTCAGCGACTTGGCGTACTTTTTGCCGACGTGGTGGACTTCGATCAAGGGTTCAGACATGAGGCACGATCAAGGGTTAGAGGCGTTCGGCCAACAGGGGTTCGCAGGCATGGAAAAATCGCCAGCCCATGAAAAAGACGAGAAAGCTAATGCCGGTGGCGACCCCGAAACCGGCATCCAGGTAGACGGTTCCGTGTTCGAGAATATGCTGCACGGCATGGATGGTATGACTGACCGGATTCACGTTGTGCGCGAGGTAAAGCAGCATCTTCCAGGAGGAGTCGGCCGAGGCGAGCGCCGGAGTGGGATAAACGGTAGGCGCGAGGAACATCCCGAATTGGAAGAGCAACTCGAGCATGCGGCTGATGTCGTGCATCATCGTGTTGATCGGTGCAAGCAGCAGGCCCAAGCCAATAGCAAAGAAGACAATGGGCACGAGCAGCACGGGAATGAAGATCACCTGCCAGGTAACCGGATAGAGGAAGACGATAAACCCGGCGACCACGGCCACGATGCGGATGGCGGTATTGATCACCGAGCGAATGGTGGCGCTGAAGATAAGAATCTCGCGGGGGAAATAGATCTTGGAAACGAGATTTCCGGAGATGGCGATGCTGGACGTCGCCATGATCGTGGTCTGGGTGAACAGGCCCCAGATGGTCGTGCCCACGAGGACAAACAAGGCGTAAGGCATCGCGCCATCCGCCATCGGAACGTTGATAATGTTCGCCTGGCGCAGCAGCGAGAACACCACCGTCGTCGCAACCGGCGGAAGCAAAATCCAGAGGTATCCGAGGAACGACTGGCGCACCTGGCTGGCCATGTCACGCATGACCAGGCGATTGATCAGCTCGCGTGACTCCACCAGCTCGCGAAACATCATCGGCCAGGCTCGCAGGGAGAGACGATCTTCGTTTGAAGCGTTATAAATGATGATGTTTTTACTCATGCGTCTTCTGCTGTGAACAGGCTTCGCCCCGGTCAATTCCCGGGTGGAAATCTACAGGCTGTGCTGAAATGTGGGGTTCGGTCTTCATGACCGCTTGGGTTAGAGGAGTTTCTGCACGAGCGGATTGTTCAGCAGGCCGCTGATCCGTTTCTTGTACCGCTCGGCTTCATTCAGTTGTTCGGTAAAATGGGTAAGCTCTTCAGAAGGGGCCGTCTCCCCTTCTGATTTCAGAATTTCGCGACAACGATCGATCTGGACCTGGGCAGAATCGAGCTTTTTGTTCACTTCGCGGAGAATTCCGTTGTTCAGGAGGCTGCGGAGGTCGGTTTCGGCCTCATAATAGTCCTTGCGATCACCCTTTTTCCAGACCCGACGCAGCGCGCCCAGGGCTTGAAGCTGGCGACAGGCGATGCTCGCCGAGGCTTTGGAGACCCCGAGCGCCTCGAGGATATCGTCGAGGCTGGCCGAGTCGCGGCGGAGGTATAAGAACATGTAAATCTGTCCAAGCAAACGGTTTAGACCAAATGACTGGGCGGTTCTCCCCCCGGCTTCGATCATTTCCCACTTGGCTTCTTGTAGCTTATCCACGATTGCGGCGTTTAGATTTTTCTAAAATTTCCAAATATTCGAGAACTTGTCAAAGAGGAAATACACCTGTATAGGAAGTCAGGTAAAGTGCAATCGGGTTTTAAGGGGGACTGGGTTGAGGAACTTAAGGGACTGGAGAGACCTAAGGGACCTAAGCTTAGCTCTTTAGGGTCCTTTCAGTCCCTTGCCTGCTCAAGGCACCGCTTTACGGCTCTTCACCCACTCGTGGATCGTGGGCCGCAGGGCCGACCAGGCCTTTTTGTCGCTCCGCACCGTGACGAACTCGTCAAACAAATCAAAAAGGATTTCCCGGAACTCCCCTATTTTCACCAGGCGGTCGGCAAAACGGCTCATATGATCGAGCTTTTCTTCGTCTTCGGGCAGCTTCATGGAGCGAACCGTGAGTTCGCTGGCATCGAAATTTCCGGTCCAGATTTCTTCCCCGCGGGTGACGGTGAGTTTGCACTTGGCCAGTTTTTTGCCGGCGAGCAGGCTGGCCTTCGCTTCCATGCTCACGGTCGGGTTGCCTTTCCGAATCACGGACTCGTGGGCGCCCCCACCCTCCATAAAGAAGGTCAATGGTCCTTCGATGAATACGGAGACATCGCCCTGGCTGGTCTTGATGAACTGCTCGACGGTTTCCGAACGAAACCAGAGCCAGGTGGCGAAGTCGTGACCGGGATCACCGCTCACAAATTCGTCCTCGACGTCCGGGGAGAAGCTGCTGGGATACCAGTCGCGGGTATCGACCCGCTTACGGGCACGTGCGAGGGCTTCCGGGGTAATGGGTTCCGGCGCGATGCCCGAGGCATGCCGTAGATGCATGATGAACTCATCGGCCTGTTTTTCGCTCACCGCGTCGGTGTAGATATACAGCTCATCCGGGTTATGGACAAAATCGGTGCCTTTTAACTGTACCGGCATCTGAGGCAGCAGACGTTCAACCAGCTCCTGCCGGATCTCGGCCTTCTCCTTGCGCGAAACGTAATCGGCTTCTTTCATCTGCAGGCGAACCAACTCTTCCTGTTTCATCTCAGCTTTTAACAGCGACGACGGAATCTTGCGCTCGGCCTTCACCAGGGTCAGGCGAAGGTGCCCCGCGGGATAGGCGGTATCTTCGGTGATCTTGCGATCAAAGAGGTGGCGACCGGTAACCCAGCCGTAAATGGCATCTTCCCGCAGAGAATCCAGCGACGGTAGAGATTGGTCGGCAAAGCGTTCGACCACCCCATCCTCGAATTTACGAGGGATGGTAAACATGCGCAAACTTACAGTACCGGATTCAAAAGACATGGTAGAAAAACTCCAAACGGTTGGTTGAAAAATCGAAGCTTGGGTACCTAACCGAGCGACTTGGGCTTGTCACTTAAATTGTACGAAGCTGTCGCGAGCCCGCGCGCTCAGGGCATCCGGTAAATGCGGCGGGCGTTTCCACCGAAGACCGCGATCACATCCTCAGGCGATAGATCCGCCAGACAGGCACGGCTGAAATCCAGGACCTGTTGATAACTTTGCCCCTCGGGCAAGACCGGCCAACCACTGCCCCAAATGAGGCGATTCGCGCCAAACGTTTCCGCCAGAAAGTGCATTAACGAGCGTCCCTCGACGGGATCGTTTCCGCAGATTTCGGGTAGGCAGGAGCATTTGATCGCCACGTGCTCGTGCCCCGCGACGAGGCGCATCAGCTCTTCCCACTGCGTGCGCGCTTTCGCATCGTGCATGGGCAGTGCGGCACAGGCATCCAGAATGATCTGGCAATCAGGATGATGCTCGAGGACCACCCCGAGCTCGTCCAACTGGTCGGTCTGCACCTGTAACTCCAACGCCAGGCCGTACTCCGTAAGCAGTTTCATCGCGCGCGAGACGGTAGGATGCCCGGCCCACTCCTTCGGTGGCCCCTGCAGGCTGCTGCGGATGCCCTTGCATCCCGGCCATTGGGTAAAGGCTTCCAGCCAAAGCTTTAAGCCATCCTGGAGGAGATCGGCGCCCAGGATCACCGCACGCAGGTAGGGACAATATTCGGTGACTTCCAACCACCAGATATTGTAAGCATAGGAGGTCTTATCGGACTCGACAATGACCCCCTCCTTCACCCCGGACGCCCGCAACAAGGGTTGCAGGTCCGGCGGCTGGAAGCTGGTCTTGAGGGCCGGACGATCTTCCAGCCACCCCGTATTGCGATACGAGGCGTAATCCCATATATGAATATGGGCATCAATGATACTGTCAGTAGGTTGATCCATGAGAAGCCGGGAAGAAACAATTCGATTAAACTATAAAGCGGTTTCGCAGCACAAGACTTTTAAGCTCGAGCAGGACAAGCCTCATCATGAGTGATACACACGATCAAACGCAACCGGAACAGCCCCCGGAAAAGCCACATACGCCCATCGCCCATCCGGCGGTCTGGCGGGGTGACGAGCTGATGCAGCGTGCGGATTTCAAATCGAGTTGGACGCAGCGGGAGTTGAAGGAATTTGAAGCCACCTTGCGCCAAGGCGCGCGCAAGCTCCGGGAGGTCAACCATCGCATGCAGAACCTCTCCATCCAGCTTGAGGAAGGCTGCGGCGCGGTGTGGATCAAAGGGTTACTTCAACAGGACTACAGCGAGGATGAACAGGCCCGGCACTTTCTTTCGCTCTGCTCGATGGCGGGTAACCCGTTGTCCCAGAATGCGGAAGGCGATCTGATGATGAGCGTGCGCGACGCCGGCTATGGAACAGATGATGCGCGCACCCGCGGCCCGAACACCCGGAACAAACTCAGCTATCACACCGACCGCTGCGATGTCATCGCGTTCATGTGCCTCCAGCCGGCGCAATCGGGGGGCGAAAACCAGCTGGTCAGTTCCATGGCCCTCTACAACCACATCCTGGCCACCCGCCCGGATCTCCTGGACGTGCTCATGCACCCCTTCCCCTACAAGCGGCACAACGTGGACGCGGGCAATGCGTACACCCACATTGAGCAACCGATTTTCGCCTTCTGCGAAGGGCACTTTGCCTGCAGCTTTCTCCGGGTATTGATAGATCGCGCGGATGCAGATCCGGCCTTACCGAATCTAAGCAACGTGCAGCGCGAGGCGCTCGATTATCTGGAAACCTGTGCCGAACGGCCCGAGCTGCAGATCACCTTCCGACTGGAAGCCGGCGACATGTTGTTTTTGAACAACTGGGTCTCCCTCCACCGCCGCACGGCGTTCACCGACTACCTGGATGAAACAAAGAAGCGGCATCTGCTTCGCGTCTGGTTATCCATGCCCAACAGCCGCCCACTGGATCCCGCCTTCGCGGCAAATTTTGGATCCGTAGCGGCCGGAGCCATTCGCGGCGGCATGCCAAAAAGCTAGCAGGCGGGCGGGCTTTCCCGGGGACGGAGGGAACCGCGGATGTACACGGATGAACGCCGATTTGGGTGGCGTACTTATGTGTTTTTTTGGGGGGGGACGCGTTTTTCAACCGCCATATTTTTTCGCATCGATCCCGTACTTGTGCACCTTGTAGCCAAAGATGCGCTGGGTTGTTTTCAGCGTCCGCGCGGCGGAGGCCATGTTGCCGCGTGTGGATTTCAGCGCGTCGACAATCAAGTCGCGTTCGAAACCGTCGACCGACTCTTTCAAGGATGATTCCGGGCGACGGCCGGAGGCTTCCGCGGTCTGCAGCGTGGGCGGCAAATGGTGCGGATACACCACATCGCCTTCCGTCAGCAGGATCGCGCGCTCAACCATATTCTCCAGCTCGCGCACGTTACCGGGCCAGTGATAGGAGTAGAGCATGTCGATCACCTCACTGCTCAGGCGGCGGACATCCTTCCCGCTCGCCACCGAATACTGCTCGAGAAAGTAATCCGCGAGCAGCAGGATATCGCTCTTCCGCTTGTGCAGGGGCGGAACAAATATCGGGAATACGTTCAAGCGGTAAAAAAGGTCTTCACGAAATTTGCCTTCGGCCGACATGGATTGCAGGTCTTTATTCGTGGCCGCGATCAAGCGCACGTTTACTTTGATCGTCTTTGCATCGCCCACCCGCTCGAACTCCCGTTCCTGGATCACGCGCAGTAACTTGATCTGAATGCTCGGCGGAATCTCACCGATCTCATCCAGGAACAAGGTGCCGCCGTCGGCGAGCTCGAAGCGGCCCTTGCGATCACCGGTGGCCCCGGTAAAGGCCCCTTTCACATGACCGAACAATTCGCTCTCGATGATGTTTTCCGGCAAGGCGGCACAGTGGGCTTTCACGAAGGCTTTGTCTGCCCGATCGCTGTTGTAGTGGATCGCGGCCGCGACCAACTCTTTCCCCGTACCCGTTTCGCCCTGAATGAGGACACTCGTGGCGCTGGAAGAAACCTGGGCGATCTGGTCGTATACCTCCTGCATTTCGTGGGAGGTCCCGATAATATTCGAGGGCCGAAAACGATCCTTCAACTGCTCGCGCAACAACTGGTTTTCCGCTTCCAGCTTGTGGCTGCTTTCCTGCGCCTGGCGACGAATCTCCGCCGACTGGGCGACCAGCGAGGCGACAATCTGCAATGCGTCAGCCAGCGAATTCAAATCGGAAGAGGCATCGTATTCGCGATCCACACTCAAGGTGCCGATGACATTTTTCCCTGCTTTGATCGGCACACAGATGAAAGACATCTCACCCGTCTGGCGCTCGGTCCGGTTCAAATACAAGGGCGACTCGAAGGTCTTCTTGATGATCATGGGCTCGCCGGACTGCGCCACCTTGCCGGTCACCCCTTCCCCGAGCTTGTACCGGCCCCGACTGGTCTGCTGTGGAGTCAGGCCCAGTGCGGCCTCGATTTGAACTTCATTCGTCGCCCGGTTAAAAATCGTGATCGTCGCATGCCTTGCGGACAAATGCTTGCTCACACATTCGAGGATCGGGCTGACCACCTTCTCCATTTCCAGGGTCTTTTCCAGGATGCGCGCGATCTCCAGAAAGAGCAGCGTGCCGTCCACCTTCTTCCCCTGCACTTCGGTTGATTTATCTTTCGCAGCCACGGTATTCTCCTAATCCTGTTCTCTGTATCGATTCGTAATCGGCATTCGGCGGTCTTTGCCGAAAGCCTTGGGGGTAATTTTCACCCCGGGCGGACCTTGACGTCGCTTGTACTCATTTAAATCCACGAGGCGGATCACCCGCGAAACAACCTTGGCATCATAGCCTTCTGCCACAATGGCATCGCGCCCGAGATCACGCTCCACATAGCGCTCCAGGATCGCATCCAGCACCTCGTATTCAGGCAGGGAATCCGAGTCCTTCTGGTCCGGACGCAGCTCGGCGGACGGGGGCCGATCAATCGTGCTCTGGGGAATCACCTCGCGATCCCCGGCCGAATTCCGCCAGCGACAGAGATCGAAAACGAGCGTCTTCGGAACGTCTTTGATCACGGCAAATCCGCCACACATATCCCCGTACAGCGTACAGTAACCGGTGGCCAACTCACTCTTGTTTCCTGTCGCAAGCACGAGATGACCCAGCTTGTTTGAAACCGCCATGATGATGTTGCCGCGAATGCGGGCCTGAAGATTCTCTTCGGTGACATCCGCTTCGCGATCCGGCCACAGCGTCTGCAGCTCAGCCAGGGTGGTATCGACCAGGTGCTGGATGGGCACGGTCTTGAAGGCGATGCCCAGGTTCTGCGCGAGCTCACCGGCATCGCCCAAGGTGCCTGCGGAGGAATACTGCGAAGGCATGGTCACCCCGAGCACGCGATCGGCACCGAGGGCATCTACGGCGAGTGCAGCAACCAGGGCGGAATCGATCCCGCCACTGATGGCAACCACGGCCTCTTTAAATCCATTCTTTTCGACGTAGTCCCGCAACCCGAGCACAAGCGCGCTGTAGACTTCGGCCAGATCCCCCAGGAGTGCGCGCACCTCGGTGTGATTGGTCACCAGGGCATCGACCGAAGGTAATTGTTTGTCGATAAAGATGTAGTCGACATCGGGTTCGACCGCCGGAGAAAGAACCGGAGCGACCGCGTGGTCACCCAGGGCCACCAGCAGCAAGCCTTCGGTAAATTGTCCGGCGCGTGACACCACGGTATCACCCTGGATCATGAGACTGGCTCCATCGAAGACCAGCTCGTCCTGCCCGCCGACGAGGTTCGTGTAAAGCAAGGGCGCCTTGACCAGCTGCGCCGCGGTGCGCAATACGGACAGGCGCTGGTCCAGCTTGCCCCGCGCATAGGGCGAGGCGGACAGATTGATCAAGGCATGAATGCCGATCTCGCGTATGCCGGTCGTGGTCTCTTCCGGGTACCAGGAGTCTTCGCAGATGTGCAGCGCAAGCGTGAACCCACCCACCTGCAAACAGACCTCCCGGTTGCCGGGCTCGAACACCCGCTGCTCATCAAACACCCCATAGTTGGGCAAGAGCTGCTTGTGGTAGACGCCGGCCATGCGACCGTCGGCGAAGATGACCGCGGAATTGCGCGCACGCTTGTCCCCGCGAGTCGGACAGCCCACGATACAGATAATGTTGCGCGGCAGCTCCCCCGCGAGTCGGTTCAGCTGACGGGCACAATCTTCCACGAAGTGCTCTTTAAGAATAAGGTCTTCCGGTGGATACCCGCTGACCGCGAGCTCAGGAAAAACCGCAACCTGGGCTCCCAGCTCCGCAGCTTCGCGCGCCCGAAGGATAATCCGGGTCGTATTTTCATCCAGGGCCCCCAAGGTGGGGTTAAACTGGACCATGGCGATGACAAGTTGGCTCATTCAGTAAACATAAGGTTTCGGTTCAGATCCGGATATCCGAAAATGGGAACAGAGCGGGGTATTAATTCGTTTTTGGAGGCATGACAAGATGAAAAATACGAAAAAGTATCTAGGTATTCTCAAAATTACATTTTCGTAACGCATTTGAGGCCACCAATGCGTAGGAGGAAGGGGGCGACAGGATGCCCGCGCTCCCAGGGGGCCGAACCGCAACATGGCGATTCAGCGCTCAGCGATTGGTACGGAGGATCAGCTGCTCGAGTTTCTCCCTGGCCGCCCCGCTGTCAATGGCCGCCTGGGCACGCTCGACGCCCTCGGCGATGCTGAGGGCATCTTCGCCTGCCGCGATGGCCGCTCCGGCGTTTAACACTACGATATCACGTCGCGGTCCGGACTCCCCTTCCAGGATCGCCCGGGTAATGGCCGCATTGTCGTCCGGCTCGCCTCCGAGGAGATCCTCCGCCTGCGCCCGCTTCATGCCCAGGTCTTCCGGCTTGAGGTCGAAATATTTAATCCCGTCTTTATGCACTTCGCCGACGATGGTTTCAGCCGTATTGGTGATCTCGTCCAGGCCGTCGCGCCCGTGGACAACGAATAAATGTTCGGACCCGGTCGCTGCAGCGGCCTGGGCCACGAGCCGAACGAGATCCGGACTGTACACGCCGAGCACGCCGCGTTTACTGCTCGCAGGATTCGACAAGGGGCCGAGGATATTAAAAATCGTGCGGATCCCCAGCTCACGCCGCGGGCCGATGGCATGCTTCATGGCGGGATGCAGCGAGGGCGCAAACAGAAAGGCGATACCGATGTCGTCCAGGCACTGGGTCATGACCTCGGGCGCTACCGCAATGTCCACTCCGAGCGCTTTGAGTACATCGGCGCTTCCAGACTTGCTGGAGACACTGCGATTGCCGTGCTTGGCTACCGGCACCCCCGCCCCGGCGGTGACAAACGCGGCGGTAGTGGAAATGTTAAAGGTGTGCGTGCCGTCCCCCCCGGTGCCGCAAGTGTCCACGATGCGCTCGTGCCGGGTGAGGACCGGGGTGAAGGCTTCGCGCATGGCTTCGGCCGCTCCGGCGACGACTTCGGCGGTTTCACCCACCATGCGGAGGGCGGTGATGAAACCGGCGATCTGTGCGTCGGTCGCTTCCCCGGACATGATGGCTTTCAGGGAGTGATAGGCCTCTTCCCGAGTGATGGGCTGACGGTCGACGAGCTTGGCGATGGCTTGTTTGATCATGGGGGGAATCTAGGGGGAAACCACGGGGGATTTAAACCACGAAATACACGAAATACACGAAAGCGGGTGGAGGGTGGCGAGGGACGTGTATTTTTTTGGGTTGGATGGCGGGGGTGGCGGTCGGGGGACCTGTTTTTGGGGGCCCGCGAAATACGCGAAAGGCTATGCTTGAAAATATCGAACCCCTCCTCCTCACCCCCCCTACAGGAAGCGCTTGAACTCTTCGATGGCGTAGCGATCGGTACAGCCGGCGACGTAGTCGCAGACGGTGCGTTCGAGGCCTTCGGAGGGTAAGCGGGCCTGGGCTTTGCTGCCCAGGTCTTCGGGATGATCGAGGTAGTGGAGGAAGAGGCCTTTCATCATCTCGACGGCCTCGTCGTTCGCGAATTTCACATCAGGGTGATAGTACATGTGGTCGAAGAGATAGGCGCGGAAGGGTTTGAGCATGGTGCGCATCGCGGGGCTGAAATCGACCAATCGTCCCGGCGCGTTCATGACCTCTTCGGGTGTCTGGGGATCCCATTCTTCGGTGCGCTGACGAACAATCTGCAGGACGTCTTCGATCTGCACCGTGAACAGACAGCGGATGACGGTGGGCGCGAGGCGGTCGGCCGGACAGTTTGGGTATTCCTTCAGTACGCGATCACGCGCGAAGCACCAGAGCTCGAGCTGCTCCAACTCTTCTTCATGGATCAGTCCGGCATCCAATCCGTCAGCGACATCATGTGCCTGGTAGGTAATGTCATCCGCGACATCGGCGATCTGGCCTTCGGCATATTGATACGGACCAATCGGAAACCCGTCGAGTAACTTGCCCTCATCGCGGCTCTCGTGCTTGCGCAAACCGGCCCGCACTTCCCAGGTCAGGTTGCACCCTTCATGCCCCGGATAGTCGGCTTCCAGCAGCTCGACCCAGCGCAGGCTCTGCTCGTTGTGATCAAAGCCACCATGATCCGCCATCAGCTCGTTCAAGGCGCGTTCGCCGCAATGCCCGAAGGGGCTATGCCCGATATCGTGTGCGAGGCAGATGCACGCGGTGAGATCTTCGTTCGCGCGCAGAGCCCGACTGAGGGTGCGCCCCACGGATGCCATCTCGATGGTATGGGTCAGGCGGGTGCGGTAATGATCGGCGGTGCCATTCACGAAGACCTGGGTTTTGTATTCCAGCCGACGAAAGGATTTGCAGTTCACAATCCGATCGCGATCCCGTTGAAAATCCACGCGACGTGAATGCCGGGATTCCGGGTAGAGGCGCCCACGCGACTGCGAACTCTTCGCGGCGAAGGGCGAAAGCCAGGCCTCTTCCAATTTCTCTCGTTCTGTTCTCGATTGTATCACAACCCCTACTATATGTTGCGACCATGATCGAAAAAACACTTAATTCGGAGACCGTTTTCGAAGGCCTGATCTTCGACGTCGAACGGTTGAAGATCGGACGCGAAGACGGCAGCCGCTCCGCCCGGGATGTTATTCGCCACCACGGCGCGGTCGCTCTCGTCACGCGCAAACCGGATGGCATGTACGTCTTCGTTCGCCAATACCGCAAAGCGGTCGAACAAATGATGCTCGAAATCGTCGCGGGCACGCTCGAACGCGGCGAGGATCCGGTCGACTGCGCCAAACGTGAACTGCGCGAAGAAACCGGCTATGTTGCCGACGAGCTGCTGCACCTGGGAGCGATCTTCCCCTCCCCGGGCTATGTCGATGAAAAGATCGATCTCTACTTCGCTGCCGTCGTGGATGCGGGCCCTTGCCAGCCCGATGAAGACGAACGGCTCGTCTCGCTGGAGATGACCCACGAGCAAGTCGAAGCGGCCATTGCGGACGGTAGCCTGAACGATGCGAAATCCCTCTCGGCCTGGCTGCTCTATTGCCGAAAAGTGTACGACCTGGAAAAGGCTAACGCCTCCTGATGGCGACCCGCATCGATTATGCAGCAGAGCTGAATGCCGAGCAGCTGGCGGCCGTGCAGGCGCCGGATGGTCCGGTCCTGATCATTGCCGCAGCGGGCACGGGTAAAACCCGCACCCTCGTCTACCGGGTCGCCTGGCTCGTGGAACACGGCGTCCCCGCCGATCGCATCCTGCTCGCGACCTTCACCAACAAAGCCGCACGGGAAATGCTGGACCGCGCACGCGAGCTCGTCGGGCCTTCGGTGAGCGGCCTGTGGGGTGGCACTTTCCACCACATGGCCAATCGCATTCTGCGCAGGAATGCCGAGGTTCTCGGCTATGGGAACGACTACGGAATCATCGATTCCGACGATCAACGCACCCTGGTCAAACAGATCGTCGAAGAGCTCGGGCTCAAGGATAAACACTTTCCCAAACCGGATGTGCTGCTCAGCGCATTCAGCTATGCGATCAACACCGAAGCCTCCGTCGACATGGTGGCGATGGATCGCTTTGAACATCATCCGATCGACGTCCACGATGTGGTTCGCGTGCACGCCGAATACGAGAAGCGCAAGCGCACCATGAACGCGATGGACTTTGACGACATTCTCGTCAACTGCCTGAAACTGCTCCAGGAAAAAGAAAGCGTGCGTATCCGCTATCAGGAACAGTTCCGCTACATCATGGTGGACGAATTCCAGGACACCAACATCATCCAGTCCAAACTGATGGAACTGCTGGCGGACAAGCACCGGAACATCCTCGTGGTCGGCGATGACTTCCAAAGCATCTATGCCTGGCGCGGAGCCGACTTTCGAAACATCATCGACTTCCCGAACCAGTATCCGGAAGCCAACGTCTACATGCTGCAGACCAACTATCGCAGTGTGCCGGAAATTCTGGACGTGGCCAACAAATGCATTGCCGGGAATCCAGATCAATTTCAGAAGGAGCTCCGCGCGGTGCGCGACTCGTCGAAAAAGCCTTACACGGTATTCATTCAGAACGGCCACCAGCAGGCCCAATACATCATCGAAACCATCCGCAACCTGCAACGTGAAGGGTATAAGCTCAGCGACATGGCGATTCTGTACCGCTCGCACTTTCACTCCATGGAAATCCAACTGGAGCTGACCCGCCAGCGACTGGCGCACACCATCACCTCCGGGGTTCGCTTCTTCGAGCAGGCCCATGTAAAAGATGTCTGCAGCATCCTGCGCCTGATCAACAACCCATCAGATCACTTGTCCTTCAACCGCTTACTCGGCCTGCTGCCCGGCGTGGGTCCGAAGACGGTAAGGAAAATCTGGCTGCAGATCGGCGAGCGCTTTGCGGTGACCAACCAGACCACCCGGCTTCAGGTCATGCGGGCGATGCCGAACAAGGCGGTAACCCTCTGGCATAAAATCGATCAGGTGTTCGACTTTTACATCAATGAAGAGCTGCGCAAAAATCCCAGCGAGATTGTCCACCTGTTCAACCGGGATTTTTACGATCAATTCGCGAAGGAAACCTTCGATAACTACGACTCCCGCAAAGAGGACATCAACGAGCTGATCGACTACACGACCCAGTTCGACAGCCTGGATAATTTCCTCAGCGAACTGGCCCTGGTGACGAACATGGAGACCGAGGAGGCCAAGGCGAGCGGTGAAGAAGACGCGATTCGCTTGTCGACCATTCACCAGGCCAAAGGACTGGAGTTCGAGATCGTGTTTGTCCTCTGGCTGACCGATGGAATGTTCCCCTCCGGACGCGCGATCGATGAGGACCCCTCCGCCTCCGAGGAGCGTCGCTTATTCTACGTGGTGACGACGCGTGCAAAAGATGAATTGTATCTCTGCGTCCCGCAATCCCGCCGCCAGCGCGATGGCGGCATCCAGTACTACAGTCCATCACGCTTTATCGAAGAGCTGGACGACCAACTGGTGCAACACGTGGAACCCGGCTACTTTCATTCGTATTAGCCGCCTTCAGCCTGAACAGTGGCCTCACCGGGATCGGAGGTCGCATCGACAGGGTCAGGTAATGACTCCCCTCTCAGCGACCAACAATCATCTTGCGTCCCGTAGGGCCAAATAACCCCGCCCAACCGAAAACGCGCGTAAAACGAGGGATTCCCTCGTCTATCCAGCACTTGTTCTGAGCCGACCTTTTGCACCTTCGGTTTTCCAGCCGCCTGTAAAATGCTCGCCTCCCCCGCCCCGCCTGCTACGTCACCCTGATGAATTTCATCCTCAAGCCTTGGCAGCTTTTCCTCCTCATCCTGGCTGGCTGGGTGAACCGTGAACAACAGCAAGTCATCGAGTTCCAGAACGCCCAGATTCGAGTCCTTATGAGCAAGATAGGACGCAAACGTCTCCTCCTCGACGACACTCAGCGTCGTATGCTGGCCGTCAAAGGCAAACCCTTGGGGCGCAAGGCCATGTTGGAACTCACAACCATCGTTACGCCCGACACCATCCTTCGCTGGCATCGGAAGCTTATCGCAGAAAAATGGGACTATAGTGACCGGAGGAAGAAGCCTCGCCAAT
>JBLIND010000086.1:0-18796 GCA_047639095.1 Candidatus Omnitrophota bacterium
TGTCCTGGCGGAGCTCGAGGACGAGTTCCAAAGCGACCTCCTGGAGGCCGCTCCGCGCGAGCGCCTTACGGCCGTGCTCGACGAAATGGATACGGACGATGCAGCCGACGTCATCGCCAACCTCCCTGAAGCCCTTGGGCAGGAAATTCTACCGACCCTCAAGGAGCATGAGGAGGTTGGGGAACTGCTGCAATTCGACGAAGAAACGGCCGGCGGCATCATGGGAGCGGAGTACATCTCCGTCCCTCAAAGAGTCACCGTGGCCGAAGCAACGGAAGAAGTCCGCAAAAAAGCCGAGACCGTGGAGTTCGTCCACGCCCTGTTTGTCGTCGATGACGGAAAGAAATTGGTCGGGGTCGTCAGCCTCAAACGCCTGCTCCTCAGCCGAGCCACCGCCCGCATCGTCGACATCATGAAGAAAGACGTCGTCAGCGTGCCTACGGGAATGGACCAGGAGGAAGTCGCGCTCATCATGGACAAGTACGACCTGGTCTCCGTGCCCGTAGTCGATGCGGATCATCAAGTCTGTGGGCGCATCACCATCGACGATATTGTTGATGTCATCCGGGAGGAAGCCGAAGAGGACATTATGCGGATGAGCGGTGTACGAGCGGGTGAAGAACCTACCGACTCCGTATTCCGCATTGTCGCCGGGAGACTCCCCTGGCTGTTGGCCGGGCTTTTCGGAGCCGGCCTTGCGGCCTGTGTGATCGGCTCCTTTCATGAAGCCCTGCAAGCAGCGACCGTTCTCGCCGCCTTTATCCCCATCATCATGGCAACCGCAGGCAATGCAGGGATCCAGAGTTCTGCCATCGCCGTACAGGGCCTGGCCACGGGCGAGATCTGGTCCACGGACATGATGGAGCGCCTGGGGAGAGAGTTGATGGTCGCCCTGCTGAACGGTGTGGTTTCCGCCATCGTGCTGGGAATTGGCATTCTAATCATGGCCATGTTCATCCCCGCCCTGGAGCGACCCATCCAGCTCGCCGAAACCGCTGCTGCCGCCCTCGTCCTCGTCATCGTACTGGCCACCTGCATCGGGGCGACGATTCCGCTCATGCTGGAGCGGCTGAACATCGACCCGGCCATCGCAACCGGACCCTTTATCACCACCAGCAATGACATCATGGGCATCCTCATATTTTTCGTGCTGGCGGACTGGATTTACCTTTAAGAGCCAGCGGCCTACGAAAAGAGCCAGCGGCCTACGAATCTCCTTTCGCCCCGGTTTTACAGCCTAAAGCAATCTTGACAGAGGTCCGGCGTCTGGTAGGGTCCCCGCCGCTTATCAAGTGTCCAGCGCGGCGTTCGATTTGCGATTCTAACGGTTTTTCTAATAGGCAACGACTGCTTACACGAGAGCCGGTTCTGGCATTTTAGAAAACGTTTCTAGCTTTAAAAACAAACGGAGAAGTTCACACATGACTGCAAAATCGAGTAGCCGCACGTCCAAGCCTGCTAAAAAATATGTCTATTTTTATGGTTTCGGAAAAGAAAACACCGAGGGGGATCAAACCTATAAAGCCGTTCTCGGTGGAAAAGGTGCCAACCTGGCAGAGATGTCCAACGCCAACATTCCGGTTCCTCCCGGTTTCACGATTTCAACTGAAGCGTGCGCGTACTTCAGCAAGAACAATGGCAAGCAGGCCCCGGGCATGATCGATCAGGTCCGCCAGCAGCTCGCCAAGCTTGAAAAAAAGATGGGCAAAAAGCTTGGTGATCCAAACGATCCCCTGCTGGTATCGGTTCGTTCCGGCGCCGCCATTTCCATGCCGGGCATGATGGACACCGTTTTGAATCTGGGCCTGACCGACAAGTCGGTACTCGGCTTCATCAAGCAGACCGGCAATGAGCGCACGGCCTGGGATTGCTACCGTCGATTCATCGACATGTTCGGCGATGTGGTCATGGGGCCTTCCAGCGGATTGACCCACCACGACTTCGAAGTCGAGCTCGACAAAATCAAGAGCAAGTACAAGGCGAAGTCAGATGCGGACCTCACAGCCGCACAACTCAAGGAACTGGTTGAAGCGTACAAGAAGCTCTACCAGCGCAAAGTAAAGGCCCCCTTCCCGCAGGACCCGTTCAAGCAACTCGAACTCTCCATCGAAGCCGTCTTCGGCTCCTGGAATTCTGAGCGCGCGGACAAGTACCGTCAGATCAACCGGATCTCCGGTCTGCTGGGTACGGCCGTAAATATCTGCACCATGGTATTTGGTAACATGGGCGATGAGTCCGGTACCGGCGTAGCTTTCACGCGCGACGGTTCAACCGGCGAAGCCAAGCCGATGGGTGAATACCTCATCAACGCCCAGGGCGAAGACGTGGTTGCGGGTATTCGTACCCCGAAGAACCTGGACGATATGCCGGGCGAAGCGAATGCCGTCTGGCAGAAATCCTACACGGAACTCTGCAAGATCATGGCCCGTCTCGAAAAGCATTACAAATACCCCCAGGACGTGGAGTTTACGGTTCAGGAAGGCAAACTCTGGATGCTGCAAACGCGTAACGCCAAGCGCGTCGGCCTGGCCGGTGTTCGCTGGGCAGTTGAAATGGCTACGGGTAAGGACGTATACACCGGCAAACCCTTGCCGAAGTTGCTGACCGCCAAAAAGGCCTTGATGACCGTGTCCGGCGACGACATGGAGCAACTGCTCTTCCCGATCTTTGACACCTCGGTTGAAAAGAAAATGAAGCCCCTCGTCACCGCTCTCCCCGCGGGACCGGGTGCAGCAGTTGGACAGATCGTCTTTGAGGCCGATGAAGCCGAAGCCATCGTCAAGAAAGACCCTTCCGCTCAGCTGATTCTGGTACGCCACGAAACCTCCCCCGAAGACGTGGGTGGCATGTGGGCGGCTCAGGGCATCCTGACCACGACGGGCGGCATGACTTCACACGCGGCGGTTGTTGCGCGCGGCTGGGGTAAGTGCTGCATCTGCGGCGCAGGCGACATGGTCATCGACTATAAGAAGAAGACCCTGAAGGTGAGCGGGAAGACCTTGAAGGCGGGCGACTGGCTCAGCCTCAATGGCTCGACCGGTATTGTGTACGTAGGCCAGATTCCGACCGAATCCAGCCCGGTTGTTGCCGCGGTGAAAAAAGCTTCGGCTCGCAATCACCCCATCTACAAGATGTACAAGCAGATCTCTGATTGGTCAGATGAATTCCGGAAAATGAACGTTCGTGCCAATGCCGACTCTCCGGAAGACGCAAAAATGGCACGCGCGTTTGGCGCCGAAGGGATCGGTCTCTGCCGGACGGAGCACATGTTCTTCGAAGGCGATCGCATCTGGGCCATCCGCGAGTTCATCCTTGCGGACGACGTAAAGGGTCGCGAGAAAGCCATCGCAAAACTCCTTCCGTACCAGCGTAAGGATTTTGAAGGCCTGTTCCGCGAAATGAACAACCTGCCGGTAACCGTCCGCCTGCTCGATCCGCCCTTGCACGAATTCGTTCCGCATTCCGATAAGGACATGAAGGAAATGGCCAAGCGGGTAGGCGTCCCCTATGCGACGGTCGTCGAGCGAGTCAAGCAGCTCCACGAGTTCAACCCGATGCTGGGTCATCGCGGTTGCCGCCTCTCCATCACGTACCCGGAACTCTGCGTCATGCAGACCCGTGCGATCATCGAAGCGGCCTGCAACATGACCAAGAAAAAGGTCAAGGTCATCCCCGAGATTATGATCCCGCTCATCGGCACGAAAGCCGAGTTGGACTTCCTGGAAAAGATCGTTCGCAAGACCGCTGAGGCGACCATCAAGGCCAAGGGCGTGAAAGTGAAGTACCTGGTCGGAACCATGATCGAAATCCCACGCGCGGCGCTGACCGCAGATGAGATCGCGGAAACGGCCGAATTCTTCAGCTTCGGAACGAACGACCTTACCCAGATGACCTTCGGTTACAGCCGGGACGATATCGGAAGCTTCCTGCCGGACTACCTCAACGAGAAGATCCTTCCCGTTGACCCGTTTGCGCAGCTCGACGCTACAGGTGTTGGACAGCTGGTGACCATGGGTGTGAAAAAAGGTCGCGAAACGCGTCCAAACCTCAAGTGTGGCATCTGCGGAGAACACGGCGGCGACCCTGCATCGATTAAGTTCTGTGCAAAAGCCGGCCTGAACTACGTGAGTTGCTCTCCTTACCGGGTGCCCATCGCCCGACTCGCGGCTGCACAGGCGGCCATCAGCGGGATCGCGTAGAACCAGCGGGGATTCAACCACTTAGAAAAGGGGAACCCGATACGGGTTCCCCTTTTTTATTGCCCAAAAAGCCGCAAATTTCCATTTGCCCGGAAAATAAGTCGTTTTTATGTCTAAAAATTGCGAAGCAACAAATGTACTCTATTACAAGTTGGTTTATTTTGAACGTAAGTAAGGCCTCATACGTCTGACTTATGTGATGGATAGACCGAACAACACAACACAACACAACAACAACAACAACAGCACCAACACGCATACAGGGGAGGCAGCCTGGAGGCGACATCCACAGGATGCGTGAAAAGAACAAGGAAACAACATGTATAACGACAACAAAGCGATAAAGATATATCTTCGCGAAATCGGGGAGGTAAACTTACTGACCCCTGCGGAGGAAATAGTGCTGGCCAAGCGCATCCAGAAGGGTGACGAGGCTGCACGCCAGCATATGATTACGGCCAATTTGCGCCTCGTGGTCAAGATTGCCCAGCACTACAACGGCCTCGGCCTGCCCCTGCTTGACCTGATTTCCGAAGGAAATATGGGCTTGATGAAGGCGGTCGAGCGCTTCGACCCTACGAAAGGTGCCAAACTCAGCACCTATGCGGCATGGTGGATTAAGCAGTCCATCAAGCGCGCCCTGGCAAACCAGAGCAAAACCATTCGGCTGCCCGCGCACCTGGTAGACAAGATCTCTAAGATGCGGCGCATGACGAATCAGCTCACCGAGCAACTGGGTCGCGAGCCGAGCAATGAAGACCTCGCATTCGCCATGGATGTGAAGACCAAGGTCATCGCACACTGGAAAACGGTTTCACTCAGCCCGACTTCTCTGGATGCTCCGCTGAACGACGATGACGGTGCAGCCTATTCCGAGATCATCGGCGACGAAAAAGCCCTGACGCCCTACGAAAACATTAATCGGGTCCAGGTGCACGACGATGTGAATCGGATGCTCGACAAGCTCGATGACCGTGAGCGGGATATCCTGATGTACCGCTATGGCTTGAACGGCCACAAGGTCGAGACGCTGGAAACGGTCGGTGAACGCTTCAAGATCACGCGCGAGCGTGTGCGCCAGATTCAGAATGCGGCCGTGAAGAAGCTGCATGGGATGATGGAAGAACATGAGCGCCCTCAGCTGGCCGGCTTCACCGCGGCCTCGGAGGTATGAGCCTTGAAAAAATAACCGCGGCGATCAGGGACGTTCCTGACTTCCCAAAGCCGGGCATTGTTTTTAAGGACATTACTCCGGCGTTACAGCATCCGGAACGACTGCAGGAAATCGGCGACCTGTTCTACGAGCAGTATAAAGACTTAGCCATTGATAAAGTTGCGTGCATCGATGCACGCGGCTTTATCTTTGGCGGCCTCCTCGCACCCCGTATCAACGCAGGCCTTGTCACGGTCCGCAAGGCCGGCAAGCTGCCCTATGATGTCATCGAAAAATCCTATGACCTCGAGTACGGGACCGCGACCCTGGCCATCCATACCGACGCGATTGAAAAAGGCGAACGGGTCATCATTCTGGACGACCTGCTCGCTACGGGTGGAACCGCCGCCGCAGCCATTCACCTCGTCGAACAGCTCGGAGGCGAGATCGTTGAACTCGGATTTCTGGTTGAGCTGGGATTCCTGGAAGGCCGCAAGCGTCTGGGGAATGCGCCCGTCTGGTCGCCTATCATTTACTGATGAGTGAAGCGGGCTGAAGGGTCCGTAATAACGTCGCGACCTTATCCACCTCTGGTACCCCGAGGAACCGGGCGACCCGGACCGGGTGCTCGCTGCCTGAGAACAGGATGTCGCCACTGCCGTCAGTCTCGGGCTTCACCATCAGTGACACCCCCTCATCAAATTGATACATCCGGGGACGCCTCCCCGTGTAGATGATCAAAGCGCGCACATTGGTGACCAGGTAGACGATGCGCAGGGCACGACTGACATCCCGCATAGGCTTGGTGACCAGGAAGGTTCCAAGGATCATCACCGGTAAAAAGATACAGGCAACCTGCGGAAAATCCGGATCGGTGACCCCGTAGGGCAGGTCTTTCAGCTGGCTCCAGAACCCCAGCCCCGCACCGCCGAGCCAGAGGCAGGCGAACATCACCACGATCCATCCGTGGCGGACAAACCGAGAGGGCAGCGGCTGGCCGATCCAGCGGATTTCCTCACCCGGGGCGAGCAGGTCCTTGAGCAGCTCCCGATGGGGGAACAGCTGTTCGTCGAGAAAAGGATCCAGCGCCATACTTCAGCATACGGGCATTTACCCACGATAAAACAACAAGTGGACTTTTTCTCCCGGCGATCCTCTGGCATAGAAGCGGTATGTATTTAACGGGTCTGGACCGAATCGACGAACACCTGGACATCCTCCGTGGTCGACGCCTGGCGTTGCTCGCGCATCCTGCCAGCCTGAACCAACAGGGCGAACATGCCGCAGCGGTCCTTGCCCGACATCCCGACCTTTCCCTATGCACCCTCTTCGGCCCGGAACACGGCTTCTTCGGCCAGGGCGATGCCGGCGAAAAAATTTCGGATGCCCGGCATCCCCTCTTCGATATTCCGGTGATCTCCCTCTATGGCGAACACCGAAAACCGAGCCCGGAAATGCTGGCTGACATCGATACGATCGTGGTCGACCTGCAGGATCTTGCCGTTCGCTGTTACACGTTCTGCACCTCCCTCCGATATGTCCTGGAGGCGGCATCCGAGGCCGGCATCTCGGTGGTTGTACTCGATCGACCGATACCGCTGGGCGACACGCTGGATGGCCCCGTGACGCAGTCGGGCTTCGACTCGTTTGTCAGCGGTATCGAAGCCCCGCTCGTTTACGGGATGACACCCGGAGAAACCGCCTCCTGGCTGAAGCACAGCCTGAGTCTGGACGTGCAGTTGGATATCATCCCAATGGCCGGATACCGGCGCGCGCCCGCACACCTGCAGGCGGGAGCGCCCTGGGTGCCCCCGTCCCCCGGCATCCGCTCCTGGCAGACCGCCTACATCTATCCCGTAACCGTCTTCACCGAAGCCCTGCCTCGACTGTTTTGTGATCGCGCGGGCACCCTTCCATTTCAGCTGCTGCTGTGTAAGGACATCTGCGGTCGCGAGCTCGTCGAAAGGGTTCAGCTACCCGGCGTGCAGTTCCATCCGGACTGGCGCTTTATCGACAACACCCTCGTCGAAGGCATCCGCATCGTACCTACCGATCTCGACCGGTTCAAACCGGTTGCGACAGCCGTTCACTTACTGCATGCGATTCAGCAACTCATCGGCGTCGACACCTGGTGGACACAGGATGGAATCCGTGAAGATTTCTTTGACCTGCTGATGGGCACGGATGAAGTGCGTCGATCATTGAAATCGAATGAATCCCCGGAAATGATTGTCAAAAGCTGGGAATGCAGTATCCAATCCTTCCGCCAAACGCGTGAAGGACATCTACTGTACGGATAAGGACTCATGGGGAAAAAACAGAAAAAGAAAACGGTTTCACGACCGGATAAACACACCCTGTACGAAGCGTCCGTACAAGCCGTGGATATTGATATTGCTCTGTTCACGCGGATGTTTGAGGAGCGCAACAAACGCCCGTTAAAAAAAATTCGTGAAGATTTCTGCGGTACTGCCCAGCTTGCAGCTGAATGGGTTAAACAAGGCCCGGACTGCGAAGCGTGGGGGATCGACCTCGATGCGCCCACCCTGTCCTGGGCGCGCGAACACCGCATGAATCCGCTCGGCGAAGCGGCGAACCGCGTTCACCTGATCGAAGCCAATGTGCTTGAAGTTGAAACACCCAAGGTGGATCTCACCTGCGCATTGAATTTTTCCTATTCGGTATTCAAAGAGCGTAAGCAGATGGTTGCGTACTTCACCCGGGTCTACAACCAGCTGGGTGAAGACGGTATCTTCGTGATCGATGCCTGGGGCGGGCCGACCACCATGCAAATCACGGTCGACAAACGTGACGTGCCATCCTCAAAGGATATCCATGGGAACAAAGTCCCCGGCTTTAAGTACATGTGGGATCAGGACTACTTCAACTTCATCGATAATCACATGATCACTCACATCCACTTTCGACTGAAAGATGGCACCAAATATAAAGAGGCTTTCACCTACGATTGGCGTCTGTGGGGCTTGCCTGAATTAAAGGACATCCTGACCGATGCAGGCTTTGTCAAAACGGAATGCTGGTTCGACAGCTGGGTAGATGAAGACGACGATACCGACGGCGTATACGAACGCGTGAGAGATTACACGGGGATGGATTCCTGGGTCGGCTACATCGCTGCGTACAAGAAGTAGGCAGGCGCTCTTTCCGCGCGAGCGCGTCGCCTGCTCTCAGAGTGGTCGCTTTTTTGGCATGCCTGCCCGCCGTGGAAACCGGTCAGGAGTCGGAAGCTCCTTCGTGAAGATCAACTGAGCTCCCGGACCGGAGACTGCAGGATGCACCTCAGGGGCACCGATCTCCAGCGCCTGCATGGCTCCAGCAGCCGCTTCCAACTCGTCCCGGTAGCGTTCGCCTTTCATGGCGAGAAAGCGCCCACCGACCTTGACCAGTGGCAAACAAAACTCCAGGAGCACGGCCAACTCACTTACGGCCCGGGCGAGCACGAGATCACTGCTTTCACGCAATGTAAGGTCGCGACCCACATCTTCCGCTCTCGCATGGAGCACCGTCACGTTCGAAATTGTCAGTTTTTCAGCGACTTCTGCGAGAAAACGACATTTTTTGTCGACCGCATCGACCAGGGTGAAGGAACAATCGGGACGGCAAATGGCGAGCACCATGCCCGGAATCCCCGCTCCAGTACCGATATCCATCAGGCTTTGGGCGGGCTCAATGAAGGGCACGAGCGATAAAGCATCAAAGAAATGGCGCATCCAGGCCTCAGGAGCATCTCGAACCGCAGTAAGATTAGTATGTGACCCAGTTTCGAGCATACATTCGAGGTAAGCGGTCAATAATTCCAGTTCAGGAGGGGCAAGGGTCATCCCATGCTGCCGACAGGCGAACATGAATTCAGGGGGTGGTTCGCAATTCATGGAATGATTGGTTAAGCATATCCCCATTTAAAAACAACGCATTCATGGGGTATGATTTAGATCAGACGTCAAAATTTTCCCATAAAAGCTGTAATCCTCAAATCACGACTCTTTCGTACGCTTTGTCCGCTTCGTGAACTGGGGATGGAAGATTGGAAGTTTCAGCTCACTCCCTCTACAATTGTATGGCATATTTCTAGCTAATTAGAAACATTACCAATCTGGTAAAATAATGAGATTAATCATAGGCGGCACCCGCGGCTCCATTTCAGCCGGGAATCAGGACATGAGTACCTATGGAGGTGATACTTCATCGTACTTGGTAGAGAGTTCGAATCGGGATCAGATCCTAGTCGATCTGGGCACCGGTGTTCGAACGCTCCTGCCCTACCTGAATGGAGAGACGTCGTACAAAGAGCTCCTGGTCCTGCTCAGCCATTTCCATCTCGATCACTTGTACGGTCTTGTGCTGCTCCCGCAACTGCACGCGATAAAGACAAAAATGACCATCATGTCCCAGAGCCACTACGGCTTGAACGCTGGCCAGGCGGTGGACAATCTGATCAACCCTCCCTACTGGCCGTTGGGCATTCGTGCGATGTCCTCCAAGATCCTTTTTGGTAACCTGGGTGAAGAGCCCGACGTCCTAGAACAAGGCGAATTGTCGGTGCGCTGGGACAAACAAAACCACCCCGGAAGCTCAACCGTATTCCGGATTGATGAGTCGAAAACCGGCAAGTCGATCGTGATTGCGACCGATGTAGAATGGCAGGCCAGCGACAAAATCGAACAGGATGTCTTGATTGAAATCGCGCAGGGTAGTGACCTCCTCGTGATGGATGGTCAATTTTGTGACGAAGAATATTCGAAGTACGTCGGCTGGGGTCACAGCACCCTGAACGATGTGGCTGAGGTGGGCGAGAAAGCGGGCGTGAAACAAATCCTCGTCACCCATCATGCACCCATGAAGAACGACGCCCAGCTCGAGGAAGCATGGGAGGCGGCTGGACTGGATAATCAGATGATACGCCTCGCACGTCAGGGCGAAATCGTCGACATCTAAGCCGCTGGGTTCCACATTCACCACCGGGTGAGGACTCGACCGGCCCGACCGGCCCGACCGGCCCGACCGGCCCGACCACGCGAACGCCTTGCACCTTCTCGAGGCGCCTGATACGATCTCCACGCCATGAACCTCCTTGCCATACGTCTGGATCATCGTCACTGGGGAAAGTATTCCGGCTACCAGCGTTTTTTATATGCCTTCGATGATTCCTGCACTCTGGTGGAAGAAATTTCCGTCTTAAAGGACCCCTACTACCTCCCCTTGCCGACCAGACTTTTTCGAAAGGTCGCGCGCGGGTTCATCCGGACTGGATCACATTGGTACGCATTCGAGGACTACCGAGCCGAACAACGCGCCGCCCATTTTATGCAGCACGAACGAGTAGACGTCGTGCACTTCCTGGATACGGAGCATTCTTTTTACTACTTGCATGAAATGTTGAAACGGAAGGGCTGTGCGATACCGGCCTTGGTCGGATCGTTTCATCAGCCACCAGACAAAATGGTCGACCTGGTGGATCCAGCTCTTTTTGATATCCTGGATCGCATCGTGGTCGTCACCCCGGATCAAGTAGACTATTTTGCCCAGTTCAAACCCCGTGATCAGATCGACGTGATTCCCCTGGGGATCGACACCCAACTCTGGACACCTCCCACGAACCGTGTATTTGACCACTCCCTCAAACTGCTCACCGTTGGCCAGTATTTCCGGGATTACGAAGCGTTGATCAAAACGGCGGAGGCCCTGAAAGACCACTCCGACATCCAATTTACGGTGCTCAGTCGCGTGCTCGACCCCGACACCGTGCCCGACAATATGCAGGTCCTGCATTACGTCTCGGATGATGAGCTCGTCGCCTTATACCGCGAGAGTGATCTCCTCCTCCTGCCCATGAAAAAGGCGACAGCGAATAACGCCCTGGTTGAAGCGATGGCCTGCGGTCTGCCCATCCTCGCGACCGACCTGGATGGTACGCAGGCCAATGCACCCGGCGACGAATGCCGCAAGTTTCCCACGAACGATCCGAATGTCATTCGAGATGCCATTCTGGCGTTAAAGAACGACCCGGACTTTCGCCAGCACATGTCTACGTGTGCACGTGAACGCGCAGAGACGTTTGCATGGCCGCGCATCGCGGCAGAGACCGTAGCCTGTTACGAGAAAGCGATCGCCCAAAGAAAGGCGCGATAAAAAGCCGAGCGCAGCAGCCTACAAGGTGGAGAACGTCGCGGGTCAGACATACCAGGTCAGCTTCTCCCCACGTTTTTTTCGACGACGCTGATCCACCAGCAGGGGCCAATTGAACATGAGCTTCAAACGCCCCAGCAGCATTTCCAAGCGGTCACGGCCCAACCGTTTAAAGGAGACGGGCAGACGATCGATTTCGGAAACTAATTCGGTGAGCGAACAACCCTGCAGCGCCAGCCGCTCTTCACCTATCCAGTCCAGATAGTGGCGGCACCATTTTTTTCGGAGGGCATTTGCCATAACCGCTTTCCACTTTTCGACCGGAGCCCCATCGATTTCCTGATAGGCCTTCACGCCAGTTGGATCGCCGCGTCCTTCCAGGGGAGCGGAAGACAGAGACACCATCGTGTCGGAGTATGCGCATTCCAGGTACTCACAGATCTCCCGCATGGACTGCTCAGGCGAAGCGAGGAGGGATTCATACGAGAGACAATGAACGCGGGGGGCATGTTGCTCCGCAAAGGCACACAGATTCTCCACACCCTGGTAGAGATCAACGTGGTGTTCATGGAGATTCCAGCGACCGCCTTTGAAGGTCTCGATCATCGAGGCGGCGACCGCCAGGGGATTCCGCCAGAGCACAATAAACTTCGCCTCGGGAAACGCAGCAGCCAGATCGTCTGCGATGAGGTGATACCGTGGCGTCTTATCAAGATAGAACCGGGCATCGAGGGCCAGCGACTCAAAGAGCCTTTGCGCCATGGCTCCCACTTCCTGCTGCACCTGCTTTGCTCCACCCGGCAGGTGATCATGCAAGTGCTGAAACTCTTCGCTCACCACTTTGTGGCCATAGGCGGCGTAGACCCCTTCGGACCGACCCGCATAAAAAAATGGTAATAGAAAATGACCTTCCCCCCGGGTAAAGATTTCCGGATGCGTCCCCAGCATGCGTTGCAGCAGCGTAGAGCCTGATCGAGGGAGAGAGAGTAAAAACACGGGTGTCAGCGCGGGCATCATGGTTCGCGTACCGTTCCCCCCGGGGAACCACAAGCAAAAAAGTTGCAAGGTCCATTCAACACGCCTATACACCAGCCATGTCGGAATCGGATATTCCCTGTCGGCTCTGCGCCGCACCTTCCACGTATTCGTTTCATCTCAAGCTGATGGGACGGTATGATGTGGCCTATTTCACCTGCACGGCTTGCCGCAGCCTGCAGACCGAGGTGCCGTATTGGCTGGACGATGCCTACGCCGATGCCCGACGCCCCTTGGATGTCTACAGTGCCACGCGCGTTGAGCAGCTGCGAGGGGTTACCCAACTGGTAAGCCGTCTGTTTGGCTGGAAAACCACGGATACCCTCTTGGACTGGGGTGCCGGAGACGGTTTGTTGGTACGCATGCTGCGCGATGTGGGCATTGATGCGTATGCCTATGACATTTACACCCCGAACCAGTATGCCGTCGGCTTTGATGCTGAACCTGCGCCCGGCAATCGGATGATTACGGCCTTTGAATTATGGGAACACCTGCCCGATCCGGCAGCAGAGCTGGACCGCATCTTTGCGCTGCAGCCTGACATCCACTTGCTCACGACCGGTTTGTATTCCGGACAAGGTGCGGACTGGTATTACCTGGTTCCCCAAACGGGACGACATGTTTTTCTGTACTCAGCGGAAGCGATGGAGTGGATCGCTAAAAAATACGACTACCAGGTGCTTACGGCCCCGCTTTGCTCCATCTTTTATCGAGGGAAATTGAATGGCCCCCGGAAGGCCATTCTCAAGCGTCTGATCACGTTGCGAAGTCGGAAAATGTTCGAGTGTATCCGACTGTTCACCCCGCATGCTTCCCTGATTCAAGAGGATCGGAATTTCATTCTGCTTAAGATGGGTAAGGACCACCCAGATCAGGACTGAGCGCGCAGGGAGCCCCCAAGGGTCCGCAGTTCTCTAAACAGAAATCGACGATCAAACAATAGGCAGGCCATGCCATAAAACAGCATGCCGGCCAGAATCAGCGCCCACCAAGTGGTGGTCAGCGGGATGCGTGAGAAGCTTTGAAGCGCAACCAGCCCTGCAGCCATCACGACTGTGATCATCAAGGGCTTCAGGATGGCCTGTCGAGCCACCTTGAGCGGTTCAGGCAGGAGCTTACACGCCATGAACGCGCGCGCGGGACTCACGAGTGCTCCCCGGGCAACGAACGCTATGGCGACCGCCACGACGCCAAACGGGACGGCGATAAAAAAGGCGATGGCATAGAGGGTCACGTTCAACAGGTTCACCCGAAACACCCAATCGGCCCGACCACCCGCCATGGCCAAGGCATCAACCAGGTAAAAGACCGCATAAAAGAAGCCGGTTACCGCCAGGATCTGGATCAGGGGCACGGCGGGAATCCAACCCTGCCCGAAAACAGCCGGTACCACGACATGGGCCGTTAGCATGAGTCCGCAAAAAGCGGGAAATGCCACCAGGCAGGTCACTTTTAAGGCTGCGGTAAAAACACCCTGACGCTTGATCGCATCGGTGTAGCGGGAAAGCAGAGGAAACGCGATGCCGCTGATCGAGCCCACAAAAACGAGCGCCATGATACCGATTAATTGCTGGGCGAGTGCATAATAACCGAGGCTCACTTTCCCTAGAAAGAAACCGATGAGCAAACGATCCGCGCGCAACATGGCAAAGTTCATGAGGTTGGTGCCGAGGGTGTGAGAGCTGAAATGAAAGAGTTCCACAAAATGAGGTCGCGAAAACTGAAGGCGGGGATGCCAGCGATACCCCGCAATCAGAAAAATCATCGAGACAAAACTATTCACGACCTGCTGCATGATCAGGCTCCATACACCATAGCCCTGCCAGGCCATAACCAGGCCGACAATTCCTCCGATCAGCGCCGAAACGAGGCGACGGATGGCAAGTGAACGAAAACGAAGTTCGCGTCGCAGCATCGCGAAATGAACCAATCCCAAGGCATTGAAAACAAAGGAGATGCAGAGGACACGGAGCAACGCGGCCAGCTCCGGCTCGCCAAACACACGAGCGACCCATGGGGCAGCAACAAAACAGATGATGGCCGCCAACAGGGCCATGGCATTATTCACCCAATACGTTGCATCGAGATGTTCGGGCTGGAGATCTTCTTTTTGAACCAGGGCATCGCTGAGCCCTTGATTTGAAAAGATTAAGGCCAGCGCGGTAAAGACGGAAGCCAAGGCTGCCAGACCGAACTCGGCCGGCTCTAGAATGCGCGCAAGCACAACAAAGACGACAAAGGTCAGGCTCTGAGAGCCCACATTCTCAACCAGGGACCACAGCCCGCCGCGAACGACTTTCTGCTTCATCGCTTCGCTCACACAAGACTCCGCCAGAAGGCTGAATAATTGGTAACCATGGGGTCGACCCCGAAGTCGGACGAGTAATGAAGGCGGGCCTTCTGCCCCATCTGGTTTCGCAGCGCGGGATCCGCGATGAGATCCAGGAGATGGGTCAGGCCTTCACCGGGATCTACAGGGGAGAACACGAAACCGGTTTCCCCATGACGCACAATTTCCGGCCCGCCCCCGAGCGAGGAGGCCAGCGCGGGAAGGCCAGCACGTGCGGCTTCAATAAGAACGGTAGGAAGCGAGTCAAATGCATCGGAGGCGTGAACGATGATGTCACAGTCCGGATAAATTTCCTCGGATGCTTTACGCCCGTGAAGGACATAGGCATCCGTCGGGAGCCCCTGTAGCTGCTGCACGAGGTCTGGATCGGCTTCACCGTACAAGTGCCATTGCGCTCCTGCGGCTACGGTCGCCTCCATCCAGGGACGAATCAGGTCAAACCCTTTAAATCGGGCTTTCATACCCAGAAACCCAATTCGTACGCGCGACGAAGGCGTTGTGGCAGGCGGAAGATCCATCAGGCCGTTGTGGATCACCTGCATCGGGGAACGAAAGCCACTCTCCTCGCAGGCCGCCTTTACCGCCTGACTCACACACACCAGCCCGTGCATGTGGTTTGCATGGTACCGGATCATCCACTGCCTGAACGAACCGTGAAAAAAGGCCTTCGGGTGATCGTGTAAGGTGCCGGATATCCGGGACTGGTTGCTACGCCCAAATCCGCCGGCGAACTCAAACCCTCGAGCCGTCCAGGCATGAAGGATATCCACGTGCTGGAATTGTTTCCTCACCCGGTACAAACCACGCAGGTTCTCCGTCAGGGCGTCACGCCTCGCCGAAAAAGGAATTGAAGGTAAGGCCAGGTGTTCCGCCAGCCGTAAAACGCGCGAGTGAACCGGGGCGATGATGAGCAGCTCATCCGTCGTTTGAGATGCCACCCAACCTCGCATCAATTCGACGAGGACCGATTCCGCTCCGTGGCCTTCTCCCTGGGTAACGCTGACGATAGCGATCTTCACGGTGCAAGGGTTTAATCACATTTGACCCGTTTACAAAACAAAATCCCCGCAATAGCGGCCGGGAAGACGCGCGATATGCAACGCGCTTTATATCGTCAGAGGAAGTACCGCCGCGCGCACAACCGAGCATGGGCACAAACGAGCATGGGCGGGAAAGAGCATGGGCGGGAACGGCCGCCGAGGGGAACTACGGTCGAAGGGGAGTCGGCTTAATAGTACTTACGATCCTGATCGACCACCGTATCAACAGAGGGCGTACCGCTATAACCCAGGTTGTCCTGCTTATCGACATGGCCATCCAGAAATGCTGCATTTGTTGAATGCTTGGAAGGATCATGCCACTGGTCTTTCGTCTCAGGCTTGGACGTGTTTCCGCCTTCAAAGCAGGGCTCGTAGAGTACGATTTTTCGCGTGGAAGCCTCAAAGGTTTCGTCGGTAAGCTTCTTATCCCCGACGACAACCAATCCTTCAGCCGTGTTCGCCTCCAGCAGATAAACGAAGCTGCTGCCGAACTTGGTGAACACTTCATCCGGCGCTTTATATTTTTGATTGTCAGACCCACGGTCACTTGGGCAGTGGAATACTTCGGTGTCCTTGATGTAGTCGTAGAGCGGTCGGGTCTTCTCGGGTATGGCCGCATTGCTATCCTTTCCACCCCCGATTTTCATTGGGTGCGGTGTCCAACCGGCGGGCTTGCGCTTCTCTCCCGGGAAGAAAAGGCTATGGTCGGTAACATACATGTGCAACGACTTTTGAACCTGCCCGAGATTACTTTTGCAGTTTTCCCGCAACACAGCTCGTCTAGCTGCCTGAAAAGCCGGAAAGAGCAGTGCGGCCAGGATTGCAATAATGGCAATCACAACCAGCAGTTCGATCAGGGTGAACCCGACAGCCTGTTTTTGCGTGCATGTACGTTTCATCATGTTTCCAATATACGGTTTGGTGGGGGAAAAGAATAGGGTTATTCCGTTTTCACATGCTTAACAAGGGAATATTCAGCGGGTTTCCTGCAGTTTTTGGCCGATAATCCGTACATTTATCGTTGCGGTCTCATTGCTGGGAGACATTTTGACCGCCTGCTCGAAAACAGCGAGGGCTTCCGCAAGGCGCCCTTCCTTTTTGAGGTACAAGCCATATTGGAGTTGGTAATTCAAGTTTGTGCGGTCCAGGCGAATCAACTCCTTAAAGCCCGCTTCGGCTCGTTCGTTTTCGCCCCGTGCCGCGTAGATTTCACCGAGACCGAGTAAGGCATCCTGATCGCGCGGATTGCATTGAAGGGCCTCATGGTAAAGCCCTTCCGCGCGGGCCATGAGCTCCTGCCCCTTGGCGGGGTCGATATTCCAAAAGCCCAGCGCACGATATTCATCACCGAGAAAACGATATGCGGGTCCAAAGGTGTGATCCACCTTGATCGCCGTGCGGCATTTTCGCTCCAGGCGATCCGTATAGGTCTCACCCAAAGAAGCCGCTTTGACCATCCGGGTCACATCCCGCTCCATCAGGGACACGACATACCACTGCACACTGAGCCACATACACCACAGACAGGACAGCGCTGCGACGAGGCTCGCCCAGCGATAAACCTTCGGCGCGTTAACCGCTTTCAGCGCACCGGTATGGAAGAAGGCTGACATCAAAACGGCGAGGATGAAGACCAATACATGTACGTTTGCCAGGATGTGAAAATTAAAATCAAATACAGCGTGCACCATCGAACCACCCACGACGGCCAGCATGGCCGTTGCCAGACCGGAATCCCGACGACTCTCCGCGCGAACATACATGATGAAGACGCGCACCAGCATATAGGTGGTGATGATGAAAAACAGCGAGGCCCCAAGGATCCCGTATTCGGAGATGATGTGCAGATATTCGTTATGCGCATAGCGAACGTAGAGATCCACATTCAGGTACTGCTCGCGGAACTCCGAGATGAAGTAGGTATACGAGCCGGGCCCGTTCCCCCACCAGGGACTCGACTTAATCATGCTGATCGTATCAGGCCAGATATCCATCCGCACATCCCCTCGAATCGCATCCTCGATCCGCTCACGGAAGGCCTCCATCCGAAACCAGAGCAAGCCAAAGACGGCCGCGAGAGCAGCCGGGATACCCAGAAGCGAAAAGGCAAAGAGCACTTTGCTCTTCTTGTAGCCCAACAACAGTAAGACGATGCTGATCCCGGCAGCCGCGCCCAGCCAGCCGCTTCGAGAGAGGCTGAGATACAGGGGTGGCAGCATAATGAGCACGGCATAGCCGGAAATAAAACGCAGCGGCCCGCCTGCAGAGGGATTAAAGACCAGGGCCACGCAAAGGGTCATCACCATCACCAGCAGGTGAGCGAAATGGTTCGGGCAGATATAGGTGCTGCTCGCCCGCAATTCATACTGCTCTGGACGCTCCTGCCAGAGCACCATCGTCGAGCCGTGGGCGTGCTGGATCATCGCGTACCAGGCCGTAAGCGTGACGAGCAGGATGAGCGTGCCGAGTAACCATTTCCATCGGCGCTGGCAGAAGGCGACTTCCGTCCATACAACGAGCGCCACAAAGTAACTAACTGCGTGGAGCAGCTCCAGGCGACTGGTATAGGCGACCGCGGGATGGATCGCATAGCGCAGCAGGAGGTAGCCCAGGATCAGCAGCCAGAGTAAGACGCCGGGCGTCGCGTACCAATTGCGGTAATTGGGACTGAAGAAGGCGCGGAAGAAGAAGAGGCTCGCGGCAAAAAAGCCCAGCAGCATAAAGGGGGCACCTACCCATCCGACTGTGCCTCCGAAGAAAAACACAGGCCCGATCGAGGCGATCAGCATGAGGCCGATTAACAGATAATCATAAACCTTTTGCCCCGGAGTAAGCGGCTGAACTTGAGATGATCGTTTTCTGCCGCGGGGCA